>JAPOUL010000020.1 GCA_026708685.1 Bacteroidota bacterium | reverse complement strand
TGATGAAATGTGATAGTTAAGGCACAAGATACGCGCCCGCTTTTCATTAGACCTCAAATGTATATTTTCTATGATCAGCACCTTGATAAATTGGGTTACATTACTCACTTAATGGATTAAGTCAGATGATGATCAGAGAGTTCATTAATCAAATAGAGTATGAAGTTAATACTCTATTCAATGATTATTCCGATGGATTAAAAGCCCGAGAAGATTCACGTGCATTCGGTGCGATGATTGAACAAAGGATACGTGATAATTGGGAATCAATTTGTATTAATGTGCATGCCGATCACGTCAAAAATCCTGGAAAAAGAACGATTTATGACTTTGCATGTCGTTACAATAACATCTTTTTTGGATTTGATCCCAAGACAAAAGACTTGGACACGGATAAGTATTCAGATGGTGGAGTATGTTCAGTTGGAAATTTGATGCAGTTTTTAGCAAATGATCGCTCTATCTTTGTGGTGATTGAATTTGGACATCATGAAGCCCCAGAAAATAAATCTCTCAGAGATCTCAATTACATCAAGGTTGCTCCACTTCATCTTTTACCCGCTAATTCATTAAGGATCGAAAATTTAGGTACTGGACAAGTTAGATTGAATGATACTATTGCACAAGTTTATCCTGAGATTAATTGGGATCAAACACTTGATGATTTTTTTTGATTTTTTCGTTGAATTAGCAATCAAACACTACATTAGAGTTGAAAGAGAAGCTCAAAGTCGCATTCAGGCGATGGAAAAATTTCGAGAAGATGGGTACAATCATTTCTCATTCTGATCTTGACACGACAGAGGAAGTTGGCCGTGTGTTTACTCCGCTGGCGTGGGCAATATGGTGCATAAAAAATTTTGGGGTTTATCAACAATGGATTCAGGGGGCTTCCATTATTGATCCTACTTGTGGGCAAGGAGTCTTTTTTGAAGCGTTATTTCTACAGGCACAAAAGAATAACTATCAAATTCGCCAAACAGACCTGTTAAGGTTAACTGGTATAGAGATTACTCCCTCAGATAAGGATCATTTTCTACAATTAGCATCAAACAAGTACCGGATAGATTTTCCAGAGAAAAACTTTATCACAAGCGACTTTTTAGATGTGAAAGGAAACAATCAATTTGATATAGCAGTGGGCAATCCTCCGTGGGTGAACTTTACGGATCTTTCATCAATCTATAAATCTACAATCAAAAACTACTTCATTGAATACGGCTTAGTTAAAAACAAACAAAGCGTTCTACTCGGAGCAAGTCGTATAGACATGGCATCTCTGATTCTCAAAAAGGTCATGAAAGATCATGTTAAGCCGAATGGTCTGGGACTTTTCTTTGTTCCTTTATCTATATTTTTCAATGAGGAGGCAAATAGAGAATTTCGACCTCAGTCTGGAACCAGAAATACGTTCTCTGTTCAGAAAATCTTTGATTTTGAGAGTGGTCTTGTTTTCAAAGATATTCATACAAGAAATGGATTTATACACCTAAAACGTGACGGCAAACAACACTTTCCAGTTGCCCTTGAAAAGCTGCATTTAAACGGCAAAGAGTCTTTATCATGGTGCCGCCCCGCTTTCCCTAAAGGAGCATGGATTCAGTCTCAACGGCAAGATCAAGGGATATCCTTTCATTTAATTTCCGTAGAAAGAAAGCAGGTGCCCAGACAAGGCATGAATTCATGTGGCCAGAACAAAGTATTCATACTGGAACGGCAAGACATGATTGATCACCATTGTAATGAACCATTCCAACTCACCAATGGCTTCGGAAATACCGTTTCTCTTGAAAGTCAGTTCCTACTCCCATTAATGCATGCTGGGTTATTTGGCCGTAAAAAACCAAGTAAAATCCGATACATCTTATGTCTTCATAATAGGGATGGTTCAGCGTTAGGTTATGATGATTTGGAACAGTTTCCCCTCACATTGGAATATTTAAATCAATATCGAGATGAGATGACACATAGAAAGGGTGTTTTGATTCAATCAATCATTTCTAAGAATGGATTTTGGTCTCTATTGGGGGTCGGGGCGTACTCATTTTCCAAATACAAAATTTCATGGGAATCCCTAGGACGAAGTGAATTTAAGGCTGTTGTCCTTGATGGGCGATGGCAAGGTAATCAGGCAATGCATTCGTATATTCCATCACCATCCCTTGAAGATGCAACCAGAATCTGCACTGAATTAAACGATACTGTTCCGAACTACCTAAAGTCTTTTGGAATGGAAGGAACTTGTAATTGGGCACAACCCGGCAGAATTAAACACCTCCTTGTTCACAGTGACTTACCATCCTTGTTTTCGTAATATTCGTTCTTCCAGCATCCATACTTCATAGCATACATTTTGGAACATTCTTCGGTATCCATCGCATCACTGTTGTGAACCTATTGAGTGGTATTCACTTCGTTCTGAGACTCCAAATCCCATTGTCCTTAGGAATTTTTCTTTTTGACTACAGGAAAACGTTGCATCTAACTCTGCGTTAAAAATGCGAATTGTATTTTCCTGGATTTAATCCTCAATGTTGATGTGCTTCCATAAAGACATATCCTGAAATCACATGGACACAATTCTAGGAATACTCAACATCTAATCCATTACTTAAGTAAGAATATGGTCATTGAACAACATCACGATTACGCGTCTTTGAGCCGCTCTGCGGCCGCTCTTGTACGTGATGAAATCACGAAGAAACCCGATGGTCTCTTTGGTTTTGCAACCGGTAGTACACCCATTGGACTCTATCAACAACTCATCAAGTACCATCAGAATGGAGACCTGTCCTTTGATCAATTGACGACAGTCAATCTGGATGAATATATCGGGTTACCCGAAAACCACCCTCAGTCCTATGCCTACTTTATGCATCATCATTTATTTGGGCATGTGAATCTACCAAAGGATTCTATTCACTTCCCCAAGCCTAGTGGTGATTCTTCCACCTTTGATGGCTTGATTCAGCGTAAAGGAGGGATAGATGTTCAGATTCTTGGACTCGGATCCAATGGACACATTGGTTTCAATGAACCTGGCTCCCCATTTAACTCTCGAACCAGAATCGTAGATCTTGCATCATCTACAATTCGTGACAACGCACGATTTTTTGATCAAATAGAGGATGTACCCCGACAGGCAGTGACAGTGGGAATTCATACGATTATGAGTGCCCGCAAGGTCTTGCTCATTGCGAACGGGGCGGAAAAATCTGATGCTGTCTACCGTTGTCTCAAAGGGCCACAGACCGAAGATGTACCTGGAAGTTGTCTGCAGTCTCATCCAGATCTCACCGTGATTCTTGATCACGATGCCGCATCCCGTCTACCTGCCAACGGGCATCACTGAGTGGTGGTCATCCTCTCCCCTTTTGCAGTGCATATCTCTCCGAATACCTCTCAAGCATGGGGACCCGAAGAGTATTCTCAATGTGAGGTACATGTTTCGTAGCAAGATTCGGCTTGATCAATCAACTCTTCAATTGCATTCAATCCTTGATTCCAGAATTCTGGATCCTGCAAATTCACTCCAAGACGACCAACAAGAATATGAGGCCAATCGGAGCCGCCAGCTCGCATTAGGTCAATATATTGATCTGAAAACTCTGTTGGTGATTCAAGGTAGCGGGCATATAGTGCTAAAACGAGGAGTTCACCAAAAGCATAGGCATATACGTATCCCGGTGTATGCAGAAAATGAGGAATATAACTCCACCAATGACGATACTGATCGGTTAACTCTACGCTCTCACCAAACATCGCCGATTGGGTTGATATCCAATACTCAGCAAACATATCCGGGGACAATTCTCCCTTTTCACGCCGTGCTGTATGGATTGCATCCTCAAACCGATTCATAGATACTTGGCGAAAAACCGTAGCAATGGAATCGTCAATCTTGCTAATCAGCAGGGCTAATATATTGTGAGGATCAGATTCACCTGAGAGTAATCGCTGAAAGGTCAGCATCTCTCCGAATACTGATGCCGTTTCTGCTGTTGTCAAGGGGGTTGAAGCCTGAAGATATCCTTGATCCCTTGAAAGGAATTGATGAACACCATGTCCCAATTCGTGGGCAAGTGTCTGGACATCCCTGGGACGGCCGGTATAGTTCACCAGTACGTAGGGATGTACGCTTGGAACCGCTCCATGGCTGAATGCCCCACCCTGCTTCCCCTCTTGCACCGGTGCATGAATCCATTTTTCATCAAAAAATCGTTCCGCAATGTCAGCAAGTAGCGGGTGAAACTCCCGATAACTTTCAATCGTGAGATTCTTCGCCTGCTCCCATGAATAGAATGTATCACTTTCTGCAACAGGAGCATAGCGATCGTAATCATAAAAGGGA
This sequence comes from Bacteroidota bacterium, assembly GCA_026708685.1. GTDB lineage: Bacteria > Bacteroidota > Rhodothermia > Rhodothermales > Bin80 > Bin80. The sequence goes on along the minus strand of JAPOUL010000020.1, from coordinate 31,115 downwards.
GAGAGTCCTAAAATCTTACCCTTGAGTTTATAGAACCGTTCTGGCAGGTCATAACGATTGATCACCGATTGAATCAGGGCATCGGCAGTCTCATCTGCAATCTCGTTACTCAAGTTGCGTGCCTTTAACCAGTGGGGTAACTGTCGAATCCCATCATTGGAAGCCTGATCTCCAAGCAATGTATTAAAAATATAGGTGAGTGTATGCTCTTTTGCAACTAACTGATCGGTAAAACTCTGGGCAGTTTCGGCACGTAACTGTCGATCAGGAGCATGTAACTTTGCAAGAAGGTGTTCCTGTGACAATTGCTCCCCTCGAAGTTCAAAGCGCATTCGGCTAAGTGTCTCCGTGAAGTAACGTATCCATGCAGACTTACCCGTCACCTGAGTTTGTGCAAGGATTGCCTCTTCGGGTTCGCTCAACGTATAGTCCTTCAGCAATCGGTCACACTCTAAATAATGGCGATAGTCTGAGAGAGCATCTTGACCCATCATGTGTTCGGCATGTTCATGATCTACCTCTATCCACTCAATTCCGAAGAAGATGAGACTTGTATGAATTTTGGTGTATACTTCACGAACATGTTGTAATAATGCTCCTCGTTTTGGATCTTGACTAAGTGTAGCCCAATGGAGATATGCGTAGGTCATGGCTCGGCCACATCGTTCTTGAAGTTGCTCATAACGAATGATCGCTTCTTTGAATTCACCAGCATCCAGTGAATCCACGGAGCCTTTCCAAGTTCTATTAAATTCTTGTGCCTGCAAGATGAGATTATCCAGATCTTTTCTCAGATCTGATTCATCAGCGTAGAGATGGGTCAGGTCCCATCGAATATTCTCTGCACCTGTTTCACTCATGTGTCTAGATCAAATAAATGTAAACTCCGTAGAACGCTTCTGCATCATTGTTGTTGTTTTCCACAAATCCTAACATTTGTTTTCATGAACTATCAGAAGATTCATTCCGTGGACGATTTTAATGAAGTTTTGGAAAAATCAGATTCTGAACTGATCGCTTTGTTCAAGCACAGCTCTACATGTGACCTCTCTGCAGCTGCCAAGGTAGAGATGGAAAACGTTACGCTTCCCGTATATGAACTGATCGTCCAGACAGCACGCCCTTTATCCAATCATATAGAAGATCATTTTGGGATTCGCCATGAATCACCACAGGTGATCCTTGTACACAAGGGTAAACCCATCTATAACGCCTCTCATCGAGATGTAAAAGCAGCTACTATCCATCAATTAGCCGAATCCGTTTAAGATCGCTCTCACCGCCGCCTCTGCTGTCAATCTGCAAGTCACTTGCATTCTCATCTATACTGGTGAACATCTGCTCACGAACGTCTAGGCTCAATGAAGTGGTGCAACGTTTGCAAACAACTCAATGATCTGTTTTCCAATGATCCTTTAACTCTGCATAGAGTGGCAATTATATGGCCGACAGTGCCGCATTTAAAGATTCTAATCCGTTACCAGATACTCCCGCTCTGAGTCTCAGGGTACACCAAAAATCTAGTACAAGCATCTGGACAGCGTGAATGGGAACCGCTATCCAAAAAGAGCGGCAACGCCATACCAGTGCGCCAAGAAGAATCCCTCCAAGAAGCGAAAGGGCTAACTCGCTGGTCGGTTTATCGACATGCAACAAGGCAAAAGGAACGGCTTGTACAAAAATTGTATGAATCCCAAAGGTATGTTGGGTTCCAAAAAGAATAAATCCACGCCAGAGATATTCCCAACCTAACCAGTACAGCAGAAAAAGTCCATGATAAACCCAGAACAGAGACCATGAATCAATCGCTCCTCGATAATGGGGATACTCTAACTGGAATGCTCTGGCATCCGAAAGAATCCAAGTGCCAGTGATGACCACAGGAACATAAAGTGCAAAGACCAACAGGGCTAATTTCCAGTCCCCAAGCCCCAAACCTATGGAAGTTGGCTTGCACCTGAATCCAATGAGCAAAATGAGAATGGGGATCAAAAATCCCGTCACACCCTGAACTGAAAACCACCAACCCCACGCTTGGAGGGCACTGGCTTCTGGAGCAATTTGGGTTACAAAGAAACTCCTGCTTCCAAACTTGAAGGTGATCATCATCAGTAGTGCACATGCAATGAGCACTACCGAAGTCTGCAAGTCTATAGACCGCAGTGCCTTCCTAAATGTATGATTCTCAGAAATCAGTGCACTAAGGAGCTTCACTTCCTACATACCGCTCCATAAACTCCCAAATTCGGAGGAGGCGATCCATACGCTGATGAGGGTTTCCTGAGCGTGAAAGATCATGCCCAGCATTCGGATACCGTATATATTCTACTGGACGATTGAGTACTTTAAGGCTTTTATAGAGAACTTCACTTTGAATGACCCCCGTTCGCAGATCCTGATCTGCATGCATGATCAGAAGCGGAGTACGAATCTGATCAACAAATGTAATCGGAGAGTTGGCACGTAAAAGAGTCCCTACCTCCCATGGGAACCCGCCAAAATGATTAGGAACCAATCTCCAGGCATTACCCTCGCCAAAAAATGTGGTCAAATCATAGACTCCACGCTGGGCTACGGCTGCTTTAAATCGAGAATCCTGACTTATAATCCAGGCGGTTAGGTATCCAGCGTAGGATCCGCCCGTAACAACTTGGCGTTCGTCATCAACCCAGCGCACTCTACGCACAACCTCAGAAGCAACCGCTAGCACATCATCGGCAGGCCCCACTCCCCAATCCTGATAGTTGGCTTTTCGAAAGGAATGTCCATATCCACCCGATCCACGGGGATTCGAGTACACCAAACCATATCCTTTGGAGGTCAGAAACTGAAATTCATGCCACATAGTTGCTTCACCAGGCCCCCACATGGCCGCAGGTCCTCCATGGATTGCAACCAATAGTGGATAGGTTTGATCTCTTTCCTGAAACGTAGGTGGCATCACCCAATACTGAACTTCAATCGTATCTCTGCGCAATCGATAGGGTGCGGGAATGCTCAGCGCCTTTGTCTGGAGCCATGCAGAATTATGAGTGGTCATCGCCACTGGAGATTCAAAATTCTTGGGAGACGAATACAGCTCAGAAGGATTGACGACTTGCGTCATCGACATGTATCCCATTGCGGCGGTGATATCATAACTTCCCACTCCTGCATCCATACGCGTTAATTGCTCTACTGGAAGCCCTCGGTGTCGTAACTCTCCACGAAAAAAGAAAGACCTTGCACTTTGAACCAGACTATCTGCAAGGAGTGAATCGGCAATAGGAGGTGGAGTCGGAAGGGAAGGTCGTCCCTCATTGATGGACACTCGATAGAGTGGGAATCCCCCTTCGGATGGAGCGGTAAAGTATACAAACCAATCGTCATGTGACCACTTTACATTACGAATGCTTCGATCAAAATCAAGCGTCAGCATTTCTGGTGGACTCAAGCCATCAATGGGGAAGTATCCTAGTTCGGTTTGTGCATACCCTCGATCACTTAAACTGCTCGCCTGAAAGGTGACAAATCGCCCACTCGGAGATACGACAGGAGAAGTCAGTCTATATCCTCCGATATCCAGCAATAAGCGCTTGCGAGAACTCTCCACATCTACGATATATAAATCTCGATCATGTTCTCTGTCTGGATGTTGTGCGGTTTCGGGATAACCGCTCACCACAATCTGTCGATTGTCTAGGAGCCATGTTGCACCACTGAATCCAAAATATCCACTGGTCACCATTCTGATGGTTGGATCATCACCCGACATATCGGTGACAAAGTAATGTCTTGATGTAAAATCAGGTGAGAGTGACAATTCACCCTGAAAATCCAGTCTTGTCAGAAGACGAGGGTTGGATTTCTGCACATTCTGATCCAACCAAGAACGGACACTCCCTAATGCTCCATCGGGATCAGGATCATCCGAATGAATCTCCCAAGAAGATCTGCCAGGCCTTTCCTGTGACCAATGTGGCTTAGAATCGGTGAGCTCCAATACCTGATTACGGCTGAGCATTGTCGCAAACAGCAAATACCGCCCATCGGGCGACCATTGAGGTTCACTGATGCCATGTTCATATGAAAGAATCTGTTTTGCCTCTCCCCCATAAATGGAGATCTCAAACAGTTGGGATTTTCCTTCAACCGTCCTAAGGAAGGAGATTCGTTCACTATCGGGATGCCACACTGGAGATCTTGCTCCCTGATAGGTAAGCTGCTGTGGGGGCTGAGAACGGTCAGCAGTGATCATCCATAACTCCGATCGATAGGCATACTTCTCAGCATCATCCTCAATAATGGATCGTAGGGTGTAGGCAATATAGCGTCCGTTGGGGGAAGACGTAACGCTCTGCACTTGCTGGATCTTTAATAAATCAGATGCTCTGATTGGCTCTTTCTCCACTTGTGCTGAAACATCAGCACACAAAAAATAAAGCCCTATGAACAATATGCGTAGAGAGGTCATGTCAGAAAAAAATATATTTGATCCATTGAGTTGTAGTAAACTACGTACGCAGTGAATGCACTTGAATGAAGGTTGATTTCCAAAAAATGAAATGTCAAGAGTAATTACAGAATTGTAACCTCCGTCTACATGGAGACCAGTTATTACAAAATCTTCATTTTCTTGTTCATCATTAGCTTCACACAAGATGCCATTAGGAGTATTGTTTCAAGAATATTTATCTGTTGAGAATCAAATTTGTTGAGTGCACAATGAGGTCATCTGGATCATCAAGTCTTGACATAACATCTGTATATACAAACCCATCTCTATTGACTACTTCACCAATCTTCATATCAATTGGTTGAGAAAACATTGGAAACGAGTATACAAATGTATGAAACTCGCCATTTTCTCCGCACGGATCAACCGATGTAGGAAGTTGATTCAAAAAATCTCTGTCATAATTCTGCCCCGAGTACTCAGCTGGCAACTGTCTTGTATCTACACATGTGACGATAGCACGTAACCCCGAAGAAATCATGGCATCTGCCAATGATGATGTCGGCTGCCCCCAGATTGGAAATATTGGTTGAAGCCCAGTGTTCTTCAAAATATCAAGCCTATACTGGCGTACATCTTCCAAAAATAAATCCCCAAAGGCAATCATCTCAATGCCATGATCAGAAGCTGCCTGCCATACATGATCCATGGCATTTTGATAGAGTTTGTTTGAGCATGGCCAGGGTAGAATGACTCTATGAATGGGTATATCTAACCTTTTGCTCTGGGCATCTAACAGAGAAGTTCGAACTCCATGTACAGAAACGCGATCAAATTCTTCTGTGACGGTAGTAAAGAGTCCAGCCACTTCAAATTCAGGATCTTTTGTTAAAGCATGAAGCGTCCACGCACTATCTTTACCCGTACTCCATGAAAGCCAGACTTTTTTCATATCACGAAAAGTTTTAAATCATCTTGAAAATCAGAGATGATGGAAAAAGTGATGTCATCTACCCAATGGTTCTGTTTCAAGGCATTGCAATCATTGATGATACAATATACTCCATACATTTGTCCCATCCTTGGATTATGTATGTGGGGTTGACCTTCACACCATCAAGATAACTCAAGAGAGCATCCACCATTCCATCATCTTATTGGGTATGTACCAAGTGAAGTCAGCCGACTTTTTTTGAATATGTTCATTACAATTATTCCCATGTGAGTGATTATCTTGTGAGTTCTATTGATCTACGGTGGTTCTTTTACGAAGAATCTGCCAGAGATTGATTACCCATAATTCTTTGGAAACCATCGATTGCCCATACTGCGGATGCGAAAATGTTCTGATTGATGCTACCCGCCCTTCAGTGTCACACATCTGATTAACCAAAATTCATACTTTACCAGTATTTGAGTTTCATGGCTTTACTGTTAGGTATCAAACGGGGTTTAACTGGGTTATGCTCTCTTGGGAAGGGAATCAGGAAAAATCGAAGACGATCATTTCCTAAGAATTCAGTCGATTTGTTAAAATGGTCAAGTCAGGGAATAGGCAGAGTCTGGTTAATTGGAAAGGATGAAGAATGGGATATTCCCTTGTAAGAAATTCACCCGATAGATGTATCTCTTACAGGAGACAAATTTTCACGAAAAATTTGCAATATTTGTCACCGATTATTACCTGTTGAACAATTTGCAAAGAATCAACGCAATAAACACGGGATAGTACGCAGACCGAGTTGTAATAGGTGCCGGACAGACATAGATAAGCGTGCACCCAAAAGTAGTCAAGCTAAACAAAAAGAAAAAGAGCGCCCTAAACAAGGAGAGCCTTTTCAATGCCCAATATGTCAGAAACGATCAATTGTAGGTATCACCGCCAGAATTGTAGCAGATCATGATCATCATACTGGCAATATCAGAGATTTCATTTGTGATAGCTGTAATACTGGGCTCGGAAGATTCAAGAATGGGAAAAATATCCTTTTAGATGCGTTACACTATTTGGAAGAACGAGATACTCTAGGAGAATAATTTTGATCGGACAAACTCCCCAATCATCATCCATTTCGTATAATTGAGTACCCTATTCCCGTACCTTCAATCAGTTTTCGAGAATCAATTGAATCTGAGGTTACCGATCCTATATACCATTCTGTAAAAGTGAAAACATGTGATTGGTAATTTGGTGAGCAGTAATCCTGATAGCCGTTGTTTTCACAAATCTTCCCTGTGTGGAAAAATAAGGATGTTTTCGTATCTTAGATCCATAGTATTGTGCAATACCAAATCACTTACCGGAGTTTTTTCAGACATCTTTGAGCCTATGAGCCGCTTCTTTTTCTCTATCCTTTGTGGGTTATACCTACTGGGTTGCAGTAACCCATCTACCCCTCCTAATGTTGTGCTGATATTGGCTGACGATCTGGGATTTGGGGATGTGGGAAGCTATAATGCTGACTCAGCAATTCCAACCCCATACATGGATGCACTCGCAGCTGATGGAATGCGATTTACCGATGCCCATTCCCCCTCTGGAGTTTGTACTCCGACTCGCTATGGATTACTCACTGGACGCTATGCTTGGAGACATCCGCAACTAGGCTCTGGAGTCACCTGGGGATATGACCCCTTGGTTATTGATACGAATCGCGTTACCATTGCTGATATCATGTCTGATGCTGGCTATCGTACTGCCGTGATTGGGAAATGGCACCTTGGACTTGGGAGCAATGATTCCACCCATTACCATGAACCTCTCGTTCCTGGCCCGCTCTCCCTAGGATTTGATTATTTCTATGGAATTCCCGCCTCGCTGGACATGGATCCGTATGTATGGGTTGAAAATGAATCCGTCACTGCACCTCCCGATGAGTATGCCGAGAATCCCGAGCAATGCTGTGCTAACTTCTGGCGATCAGGTGCCATTGCATCTGACTTTGTCCACGAAGATGTACTCCCCGTCATCGCTCAACGAACTTCAGATTACATCCGATCCTCAGCTGGTGAAGATGCTCCATTCTTTCTGTATGTGCCTTTGCCCGCCCCGCATACTCCGTGGCTGACCTCCGAGGAATTTCTTGGAACCAGTGATGCTGGAATTTATGGCGATTTTGTGGTGATGGTGGATGATGCTATTGGACAAATCATGGCGGCATTGGAGGAGACGGATCAAGTGAACGAGACACTCTTTATTGTAACCAGTGACAATGGTGCCTACTGGCCACCTCCCTATTCTGATCCCCACGAACATCTACCGAATTATACGTGGCGCGGCATGAAGGCCGATATTCATGAAGGTGGTCACAGAATCCCCTTGATAGCACGATGGCCAAGCGTTATAGAAGCTGGCTCCACAACAGATCAATTAACAGTGCACACAGACTTTTTCGCAACCTTAGCCGATATCACTCAAACCAATGGCCAAGGTCAGGACAGCCATAGTCTTTACCCTGTCTTTCTTGGAGAAAAAAGCACGCGCTCAGAAGCAATTCATCAATCCATTGATGGAATACTGGCCATCCGTCAAGGTGATTGGAAACTGATTGATGGACAAGGATCTGGAGGATTTACAAATGTTGCCGTACCTCCCAATGCCCCGCCAAGACAGTTATACAATCTTGATCAAGATCCTGCGGAAGGCTCCAACCTCTATGAAACCTACCCAGAAATTGCTGAGAACCTTCTTGTTGCCCTTGATTCTGCCCGCTCTCAATAGAAGACTTTCATCACTACCACTTTGATTTGATGGATTCATACCTGCAGGATAATAGCATAAGTGAGCACCAATGTCAGCTAGACTATGGATTATCTTTTCTGATATGTTACCATTGGGAATAGCGTCTGGACTTTGATTCGGCTTTTCCATTGGCAGGATTCACCTTGGTCCTTACCTACATTCATTCACTTCCATGATGCTTGATTCTCCCAAAATTGCTCAGCCATAGGCCAAAGTGGAAAGACGATTTGCCGACCTACGCTCTGCGACGAAAAGTGCGGTGTTCGGAGCAACTCGCTGGAGTATTGGAGCCATGATGGTGATTAGAGTCCTCATGGCTTCTGTCAACTCTTATGGTTGACCTATTCATCGTTTCCATGCAGATTTCTACTGCCCGATGGGTGAGCAAGTTTTGATCAAACTCCCGTTAAACCATTCATCGGAAGTCTCATATATCTCACTGAGCTGTTCGTGACCAATGATATAGATGACACTGGAAAGACATGAATGAGTACGTGATCTCAAGGTGACTCAGCTTTCAAGGGATCTCGCAATCATCTTCACATTTTAGTAAGGATGTGGACCTTCGGCTTCACTGATCAAATCCTGTCAACCGAAATACTCCCAGATATAAGTCAATGTCTCTTCATTTTCGCACTCTCCGTTTTTCTCCATGTCTATGGTTGACGTACTCATACTGGCAAACCCTCAACCGTGAGATCTATTCTAACAACAATAGCTGATGTCGACCAGCGAAGTTAAGACTCAAATGAGAGTATATCTGGTCCAAAAAGGTTTCTCCATATTTTGCCAAGTAATACAGTGCTGGCAACTCCCGTTCTTGAACATTGCCATTGGGATAAATCGCCTCCTTGCAATATTCAATCTGAGACTGTAACTCTTGGTGGTGCCGCTTTTCCGCCCGCTCTGCACGCTGCTGTAACTTCGAAAGTTCTTTGCCCCACTGCTTTCGAGTTGCCTCTACTGAAGCACCCAGCGTCGCGTCGACATTGACTACGACAGGCTTTAATTCGTAGATACACTCATCAAGAGCTACACGAGCGTTTTGGAAAGTATTCAAAAGATCTGAACCCTCAAGAACCCGCTTCCGCATGAGATCTGGAATTTCGCAGATCATCTCTTGAACTGTTAGTCCATGACGTTCCATAAGAAGCTGAACTCTGGTCTCAATGATCGTTACACTCGCTCTGGGATAAATAATCGGCATGGGACGCTGTGCCCATGCGTAGATACTCTTGAGTTGTGCGAAATATGCTATTTCTCCGGGTCCAGCAACATATGCAACCGTTGGAAGCAGGGAATCCTGAACCAGAGGACGCATGACCACATTGGGACTCAAATTGCACGAAGGAATTTCGTGAATCCGATCATAGGAGATGACCTCTGAGTCAGAAAATTGCAACCGCAATCCATGAGCTTCTGGATACATGGCTTGGCGCTGATCATCGCCTGTTAGAAATACATTTACCGGACGCACATGAACCTGAGCATGATATTTCTGGCGTAAAAGATCACTGGTTGCCTTGATCATATCATGGGTTGTGCCGTGCTCAGTCAATTCACGTCTCAGCAATGGAGCCGTCATTTCTTTGAGTCTACAATCCTCTGGATTGAGAAAGACCATAGAGTTTTCGCCCAATAACGAATTCAGAGTATGAGCAAAAGCATTGGTGAATGTTTCTCCAGAGTGATACCTGCCATAGTACTTGGCAAAGATATCATCAATAAATTCAGTTTGAGGCAAGCACTCGCGAAGTTCACCGTGAACCTGTTCAATCTGTGAATTGAATTCCAATGAACCTACACTGCCAAGATTACCCCGTTCTGGAAGTTGATGTCCTTTGTACCAAATTTCTTGACCCTGCAAATGGAGATGGGCAACCTCTTTGAGGTCATGATCACCACCTTCAAGCCAAAATACTGGGACCACAGGACGCGAGAGTACATTGGTCAGATGCTCAGCAAGGCGGATCGCAGTGTACGCCTTATAGAGGCAATAGAGTGGTCCCCCAAATATTCCAACCTGTTGACCTGTAACCACCGCAAGCGATGAGGGGTCGCGTAGTTGATTGATCAGATCCGTCGTGTTCCATGTTGAGTTCTGCTCCAACAATACATCCACCAACACATCGCGATCAATGGGATGTAGCGTTATTTCTTGTGCTAGTGCTTCATAACTATGATCTGCCCGCCAGTCACCTGAATAGTAATCAGCTAGCTGAGCATAATCCGACGTATAATCAGCAAAGAGTCGTGATACTCCCTTCAACTCCGTAAAGGGAATCGACTTCTGTATCATGGAACATGATCGTTGATCGTGCTTCGCGGGAACCTAAATCTTTAACTTTGCCAATTCATCACGCACTCTTGCAGCTTCCTCATAATTTTCTTCCTCAATGGCACGTTCGAGTTTTAGTTCCAGTTTCTCAATGGGAGAATGAGTCTGTTTTGGCGTATGCGTGATGGGTTGGTCTTCTTCTCCTGCAACAATAGATGCTTCGTCAAGAACAGACTCGGCGACTAAAATTTCCACATCCAATCGAACGGCAATGGCCACGGCATCGCTTGGGCGAGCGTCAATCATGCCCTGATGTCCGTTCTGGTCAAATCTGATTTTAGCAAAAAACGTTCCCTCATCAATGGCATCAATCAAGATATCCTGCACTTCAATTTGAGCATATTCCATGAGATCGCACAGTAAATCATGCGACATCGGTCTTGGTGGGCGTTTTTTCTCTATACCGATAACAATCGCAGTGGCCTCATTTTCACCGACAACTACGGGCAGTTTACGATTGCCCCCGATCTCACCAAGAACCAGAACAAAGGCACCACCACTGGTAGCACTGGTTGAGAGTCCAACAATTTCAACTGGAATGATATCCTCCTGCATGACAGTTAATGATCTAAAACGAGTCCATTGCGTTGGTCAACGCGTGAATAAATTGAGTGTTCTGCTCAGGAGTTCCCGTGCTCACACGAAGAAATCCTTTTAACTCTGAGTACCCACTCATGTCCCGAACTAATATCCCCATACTGGCAAGTTTCCTGAAAAGTTTTTGTCCGTTTCCCTGTGGTTGGAATAAAACAAAGTTAGCCTGACCTTCTATTACTCGAATCCCTTTCATTTGTTTTAATGCACCTGTGAGCTGTCTGGTCTCAGAGCAGATAGATTCAATTCTGTCTTGAATCAGTTTCGGATGGGACAAAAGGGTTTGTATGACATGAGTGGAAAAGCGGTCAATCATAAACGGCACGCGAGCTTTCATGATCTCTGACATCAGAGCGGGAGCTCCAATCAGATAACCAATACGCGTCCCTGCAAGTCCAAATGCTTTGGAAAATGTTCGCAGTAGAATGACATTGGGAACATCTTCCAGTACTTCTAGCATACTTGGCTGATGAGCAAACTCAATGTAGGCTTCATCAATCAAAACAAGTCCAGAAGTAGATCTCGCAATGGACCGCAGGGCATTGAAAGGAACGGCTAGACTCGTTGGATTATTCGGGGAGGTGACCACAACCATTGCAGGTTGTACCGTCTGAATCGTATCCATGAGTGCATCTGTATCAAATCCCAAATCATCCCGTGGGGCAACTGACACCACCTGTCCCCCATAAATGTCAACAACTCTCTGATAGAATGAAAACATAGGTCGCGGAAGCACCACCTTCGTCCCTTGGGAAATAAACACCAGTCCCAGTGTATACGTCAGTTCATTGGACCCATTGCCAATGATGATTCCCTTCTCGTCCCACCCGATATAATCAGCAATAGAACGAACTAGTTCATCAGGTTGCTCGGTTGGGTAACGGTTGAATTCCACCTCATTCCATGAATCGAAGATAGATCTGCGTATATCAGAAGGCAGATCAAAGGGATTCTCATTCTGATTCAGCTTGACCTTGATATCACCAGAAGGTACGGTGACCGTATATGGGTGCTGCTGATGGACCTCATGTTTCACCCTGTCAAGTACTTGATTCAATGCTTCCATCAGTTGGAGTTGCGAATCTGCACGCTTCGTGCATGTCCATCAAGTCCTTCACTCTGCGCCATGAGTGCAATGTCGTTTGCAACAAGGGATAGCCTTCGCTGTGAATATCCAATTACACTTTGACTTCTCTGAAAATCCTCCACTCCCAATGCAGAAGAAAAACGAGCGGCTCCTCCCGTGGGCAATACATGATTGGGGCCCGCATAATAATCCCCCACTGGTTCAGGTGACCACGGTCCCATAAAGACAGCACCCGCATGGCGGATGTCTTCTAACACTTCCCAAGGATCCTGAACCATGAGTTCAAGATGCTCGGGAGCAATGGTGTTGACCATCTCTACAGCATCCTTGCGGGATGCAGTGGTGATGGCCGCCCCCTGAGTGGTGAGTGCCTTCACGACTGTCTCTTTGCGGTCGGTCTGTGGAACAAGATCTTCTAATGCCTTGCACACCGCCTGAGCAACGGAATCTTCGTGGGTCACTAACATTGCAGATGCCAAGGGGTCATGTTCCGCTTGAGCGATGAGATCATGGGCGATCCAAACGGGATTGGAGGTGGAATCGGCAAGGACAACCAACTCGCTAGGGCCAGCTAAACTATCGATATCCACATGTCCGTAGACCAGTTTCTTGGCCATCGTGACATACGTACTCCCAGGCCCGACAATTTTGTCCACTTTGGGCATGGACTGTGTCCCATAGGCAAATGCTGCAATTGCCTGTGCTCCTCCCACCGAAAACACATCATGAACCTTGAGCATATGGGCTGTAGCCAGAACTTCCCGACGGGGTAGTCCAGTAGATGGATCGGGAGGACTGGTGATGTAGATGTTGCTCACTCCAGCAACCTGTGCTGGAATCGCAGTCATTAAAACGCTGGATGGATAGGCTGCTGTCCCCCCAGGTATATATAGGCCCGCGGAATCTACCGGGAGGATGCGCTGGCCTAAACGAACTCCATCTCCATCATCTACATACCAACTCTGGCGACATTGCTTTTGATGAAACCGTCGAATGTTATCGGCCGCATTGCGAAATGCCTGCTTCCATGCAGAGGATGCATGGTTCCATGCAGATTCAAGGGCTGACACTGGCACTGCAATTGATGCTAGATCCACCGAATCAAATGTTAGGGTATAGTCTCGGAGAGCACCATCACCCTGCGTCGCTACTCTGTTGAGCATTTGGGCGACCGACTGCTCCAACTTTGCATCAAGCGTCACTGGAACCCTTGTCCACTGCTCAGGGGTTATCAATCTGATCATCTCTACCTCACATCAAAGTTCATGTCACATGACGACAGTCACGAGCCAAGAAGCACGATGTCCAGTGCAATAGATCACACATACCACCATCTCCAGTGCAAGAATGAACATCAGCAGAGATCCAAATTGGATTCATTGAATCAATCATTCGGTCAAGGAATGGACATGGATTGGAAATCACTCAGCCAGTATATGGAATCGTCCATCATTGCAATGCTAAACAGGCTTGAATGTAGTTTGAATCATCAAACTCTCTGAGATGTAATACCATGAAAGGAGTGGATTGCACACTCAAGGCGTAACCAGCGGGGCAAAACTCGGGGTCTCCCTATTCGTCTTCGTCTTCGTGCTCGGGAAAATCAACGGATGGGTATCCATAAAATTCGTAATCAGGCAAACGCTCGGTTCGCACATCTTCCATCGCTTCATGGAGTCCCTTCATGAATTTGACAAAGTCCTCTTTGTAGACGAAAATCTTATGCTTTTCATGACGTTGGTCAACACGTTTACTTTCGGTGATCACGATAAAAAAATCTTCACCGGATCTGGTGGTTTTCACGTCAAAAAAGTAGGTCCTGCGTCCAGCACGGACTCGTTTGGAAAAGACTTCATCACGATACCGAGAGCCTCGGTTCTGACGGGGAGGATAATCCCAATCGTTCTGGTCATGTCTGTAATCTTCGCTCATGTGTAATGATAAATTAAGTTGGTAAAATAGGGTTTAAGTGGAAGAATCAGAGGATGAACTCTGATCCAAGGCAATGGTGAGGAGGCCAGCAAGATGATCTTGAGCATGCCCTGCGGCATGAAGCACACCTTCATGACTGAGACAGTGATCCCCCAACCCTGCGGCGGGGTTCGTAATGACGGCAACGGCTAGTACGCTCATTCCCAGTGCGGATGCTTCCAAGGCTTCAGGTACCAAGCTCATTCCAACTGCATCTCCTCCTCTACGTTCAAATGCTATAATTTCTGCGGGTGTCTCATAGCTGGGCCCAAGGGTCCAAACATACATTCCACAGGAGACGAGCGGATTCGTGCATACCGACAGGATTCGCTCTCTCCATGGACCATCATACACCGAAGCATGGCGCAAGGTTGCATGGAGAGGGTGTGCACAGATATGATCCTTGACTAACATGATGCTTCCTCGGTCCAGAGATCTCCGAATTCCTCCTGCAGCACTCAAAAAAATGATGTTTCTGATATTGAGTTGGTGTGCAAGACGAACCTGAAACGTAATATCACCACTGGATACACCTTCATAATAGTGCACCCTCCCCTGCATGATTAAAATCTCATGATCCGCAAAAACTCCAGCAGTCACTTGACCCTTGTGCCCTTCTACCGTTGGAACGATGAACCCAGGAATGTCCGACGCACTAAACTGACAGTGAATGGCATCCACATCTATGATCAACCCAGACCCTAGAACAATTGCGGTCTTAGGCTTGAGATCTCCCAAATGATCCAACAAAAACTTAGACGCACTCATCGTCTGATCTGCATTATTCCAAAAGATTTTGAACGAGTTCATTGGATAGGGAATATCCATAGCCTCTCCGCGTCAGATAACCAATCAGTTTCTTTTTTCGCTCTGGTAAAGTTCCATTCACGCGATCCTTAAACTGCCTTGCGATTCGTTCTGCCTGTTGGGTAACGGCTTCAGCGGGCACCGAAATGGTAATTGCTTCGTTGACAAATGCTTCACACACTCCATCATGGATTAGTTCCCGGCGAATCCGGCTCGGTCCATATCCTTTATGCTCAAATCGTGCCTTAGCATAATCCATTGCATAGGTTTGATCATCAATATATCCCAATTCAATCAATTCCTGAATTACCGCTTCAATCGTTTGGGTTGAAAATCCTTTCTGATGTAAGCGTTCACGCAGTTGAACCTCGGTGCGAGGAGCATAGGCGAGGTATTGAAGAGCTGTCGATCGTACTCTCTGAATTTGTTCAACCTCCAGCAGTGCGTTCAGATCGTTTTCATGGAGGGACTGGCCAACATACAGCCGTTCTTTTAGGACGATGTCTGTCCAGACTCCAACTGCGAACTGTCCATCAATAAAGATGGAGGTGCGGCTGGGGTTTGCCTGTGATTTTAACGCTGTAATGATACCAGGCTTCACTGAAGAGTTCTTGAGAGGCTTCATGGAGCCAGGGTAATGGTCAGGGTATCCATCGCCAGTCCAGCAAAAATCCCGCGAGCTCCAGCAATATTGGATGGTGGCTCTCGCTCAAGCGGGTAGGAACTCGCAGACACAAAATCTACATAGGGCTGTGAACACCGAACAATGCTCATGCGCAGCCTGTGCACTGGAACGGGATCGTCTACAAGATCCACTGGGACAGCATATGCCCCAGACCAGAATCTATGGTTTCCAGCAGTTGGAAGATCCGCTTCCAGCTGCATCACTTCAGGACTTAAAAAATAATTCCCTAATCTTCGGTCCTGTCCCAGATTTGGACGTAATTGAGTTCTCATCCACCAAATATTCGGATCACCGCTACCATCAACGGTCCAGTATAATGTTGCCTCTACAATATATACGAGTTCTTCCCGTGCACCGGCCCCCAGCGCTTCCAGTCCCAGAGAATCTACTAAAGATGGATCAATAAAGACCGACTCTAAAACAAGGCTTTGAACGGGTTGATCCGAGATTGAAATGGCAAAACTGTCCAGTGCAATTGGTGGAGGAATGATTTGCTGGGCCGTAATGATCTGGTCTTCCCAGAAGAGTTCCAGATCAATCTCGGCTCCCGGTATTGCAATGACGGACTCATCGGGAACATACCTGCCAGGTGATGTCAATGAATAGGGAATCATCATGTCTTGCATCCTGAGGTTGAGCTGCGTCGCGTTCAACGCCGTGGATTCATCCAATTCATAGCGATCCCGAATCGGAGCAGTTTTTCTCAGGATAATATCTGGCATGCTCTGACCCGACACGACAAATGCCTCTACAACGGGAAGGACTTCACTTTCAGGCTGGACAACATCACACCCTGCCAAACCTATCAGAACCAAGAGAATCAGTCTCCAGTGCATCCTTAAAATCTTGAGGTAATTTCAAAGAGTGGATAGGGTGGGAACCCATAAATGGATGACGAAGACGCTCTTTGTGGAATCGTCGGATCAAACTCTCTGGCGATGACATTGCGCCGAAAGTGCAGGTTGCTCACTTCTATCTTCACTTGGATCTTCACGTTCTGAACCTGAAAACGATAGGCTCCCAAAATGCCAAAATTCAGAAAGGACGGCAAACGCCCATTATTGATATTGGGGAAATGAAAATAGCCCTGAGCATCATCGGAAAGTGGATCCCCGACAGCGTATCGTGCCTCAGGTACGGTGATGGGATACCCACTCCTCCACTGCCCACTGACTCCATAAATCCAGCGTTCCGTCGTTCGCTGTAGAGCCATCTGGAGACGGAAGGGAAGATCAAAACGACCCGGCCGAAATTCCTTCTCTCCGAGTTCAGGAGCACGGTTTTGAGAAATCCCGGTCGCATAGCTCATCCAGAAATTGGTCTGGCCTCGGTCATACTGAAGATTGAATTCCACTCCGTATGATCGAGCTCTGCCCCTTGTATATTGCCCCAGAATGGATGCGACTCCGATTCCTGGGCCGAGTAGACCATCTTTTGTCTGTTCTTCGTTTCGAGGAAGAAGCAATCCGAAGGTTGAATGAAAATATACATCCAAGCCAGCAGAAAAATAATTTCCAAGAAAGACGTTCGCTCCTGCAGATGCATGATAACTGGCCGATGGATCCACGGATCGGCTGGCTGGAACCCAACGGTAAGAGATGAGATCGTATAGCACAGAATAGCGATCTCGTACCTGATGCAGATACTGAACATTAATTCCAGCCGCCATTCGTAAGATCATCTGATTCATCTCGTAACGAACCCCCAGTCGAGGGCTTATTCTGACTCCTGTGCTCCCACGAAGTTCACTGATACGCACCCCTAGTTGAATCTGCAGTTCGGGTATGGGCTTCCATGTATCCTGAGCATAAACGACAAGTTCAGTATTGTCGAGTTCACTTTCATCATTGGAACTTTCAGAAATCAACTCCGTCCGCAAGACCATTGCATCCAGTGCACTGGAAAAATTTCGTTGAATCACTGCAATACCAGCACGAAAATGGTGTGTCAAGGAGTAATAATAGTCAAAATCAAGTTTGAGTCCAACGTCAAGGATCGCGAGATCGTATATGGAACTGACCGAAGATGTTAGGCTTGGGCGAAGGAAAATTCTCTCGGACGCTTCATACGAAGTTCCATACCCCGTGATGGTCATAAAGACCTGATCCGAAATGAGATTCTGATAGCGTCCACTGATCAGAAGATTTCTCCACTTCGTATCAAACTCAAAAATCAACTCAGAGGGCTGAAGCCAGTTTCGGATCGGTAAAATAGAGCTGGACGCGTTGATCAGCGATAAATTCACTGGAAGTCGAATATCTAGAATATCCGAACTTGAATAGACACCGAGACTGACACGCTGACGATTTGAAATTCTCCATGTTAGTTTTGTGCCAATATCATGCAATGAGACCCCAGTACGCATAGTATCCTGATTGACACCATTATCCACAAAGTGCCTGCGCCCAATGATCCAGTCGATATAGGATCTTCTGCCAGAAAGCATAAACGAGATATCCTCCGTGAGGGGGCCCTCAAGAATTCCTCTTGCACTCAGCAGTCCCATCCCGACCATGCCCGTAATTTTGTCCAGCGATCCATCTTTCAACTCTGCATCTAGGACAGCCGATAACCTACCCCCATGCTCGGCTGGAAAGCTACCCCGATACAGTCGTACATCTTTGAACGCTTCTGGCTGATAGATGGATAGGAGCCCCCCGACATGCCACATATGATACACTGGGGCTCCATCAATCAGATACTGAATCTGATCTGGTTCTCCACCACGGACCACCAGCCCTCCCTGATTGGTACGCACCCTCTGGATACTTGGAAGCCAACTCATTGATTGCAATAGATCCGCCTCTCCTGGAAACCCTGGCAAGTTGCTGAGCCGTTCCACAGGGATCTGTTGAACCCCAGGCTCTACCGAATAGTCCTCTTTCCGGTCGGAAGTTACGAATGCCGTCGAAGTTTCTAGCGTTGCTTGATCCAATATGATATTGACGGGTTGCTCAGAGATTTCTAGGAGCGTATCCAGTGCACTATAACCAATAAATGAAATCCTCGCACGATACTGTCCAGTAGGCATGGAGGGAATCGCATAATAGCCAGCATCATTGGTCACTGCACCAATGGAGAGTTGTGGAAGGTAGACATGAGCACCCGGCAGGACTTCTTTGGAGACGGCATCCGAGATAAATCCATGTAGGGTCCCCCTCGTAATTTCTGTGGGATCCGAGGATTGATCTCTTTTGATAGCGACCAGTACATACTGCCTCCGACGCAACTGGATTGCCTGAAGATGATGGTCAGACAGGATACACCTTAAAGCATTCTGGAGGCTTTCACCATCGTAGTTGCATGTGGTCAAACGCCCCTGAACCTGACGCTCGGCAAAGACTAAATCAATCCGATTGGATAACGCAAATGACTGTAATGCCTGATCCAAGGGGGCCGACACAAAGTCAACCGATACCTGCTGTGCCTTAAGGACACAGGGACATAGGAATGCCATCATGGCAACGAAAGCCATACAGATAGAAAAATGCCTTGTCCTGATCAGAGATGTGGGCATTGCAACATGCATCAGTGCGCGTTACAAACTACCCTTTAAGGTGTTCCGTAATCACGGAAAGAGAGGAACAATTCGAAACCCATCTTCATCTTCAATGACCTGTGCATTGAGGGTAAGGGTGAGTGCATCAAGAACTTCCTGAATGGGAATGTCAGGCGAAAAGGTCCCCGTAACGGACTCCCTCATAAGCAATGGATCAACGTCAATATTTACATTACGACTGGAGGAAAGCAGCACAGCGGCCTTTCTCATTGGGGTATTTCTTAAAAAGACAAATCCTGTCCAGCGCAGCTCATCCTCAATATTCACATCAATTGAGGGGGTTGGAGCTTCCCCTTTAACGACATCAGTCATTTGCCCAGGTGCCAGAACAATGGATCTTGGCGGGGTTTCATTGGAAGCAACTTGAACACGGCCGCTTTCAAGGATCACCTGGGTCATATCATTGCCTGAACGCATGCCAAAACGGGTTCCCAGAACCTGAACCATGGCCTCGTTGGTACGGACAATGAATTGCTTTGGCCGATGGGAGATTTCAAAAAATGCCTGTCCTGTGAGTTGAACCGATCGTCCAAATCTCTCGGAGTTATATTCAAGCGTCGCAGGCCCACTTAAATGGGCAATGGAGCTATCAGGCAAAAGAATTCGCTGATATTCGCCGGGTGTTGCAATCGCCAATTGCATGGACCGATCCTGATAATTCACTAGGAAGATGGTCGCGAATGCAGCAACGGCTAGTACAGCAATCACGGCAGCTATTTGATAGCTCCATGCAGGTAACCTAAATACTTGTGGAACGGATGCGGTTTCAGAACCCCAACAGTCCAGAAAATCTTGCCGATCTTGGGCGATCTGATGGGTTAGATCTTTGAATCCTGGGTGTGACTCAACGACTGAATCAATGTCTTTCCAGTGATCGCTGATGTACGAAGCTTCTTGATGTGTCAAATCATCGGCATGACCATCGGCAGCAAGGGAATAGAGGATCAGATCCTTCGTCTCTGGTAGACGCTCCATCAAATGAGAGTGCACCTGAAGCCACCCCGTAAAGACACGAACCAATTCTGGATCGGATTTCAGCCCTTCAACGAAGGCTTTCCTCTCTTCAGAAGTGAGTTCTTCTTCTTCACAAAGAAGTTTATTAAGTATATGGTACGGATTCATAGAGTCAGTATCCTACTCTTTAGACGCATTCACCATTGAATTAGTCACATCAATCGGCAAAAATAGTCTTCATTTTTTCAAAAGCACGTTTGACCTGCATTTTGACTGCGGTTTCAGAGATATTGAGGATGTCTGCAATTTCTCTGTATTTGTATCCATGCTCACGAAGTTCCAGAATCCTGCGTGTACGGGGTTTGAGCAGTTCAAGTGCCTTTTCTACATCCATGGAATCTCCTGAGGATTGGTTGATGGAATAATTCTTTTCTGGCAGTAATTCCGGCTCAAAACTTCTTTCCTTCATAGAATGGCGCCCGCGATAATAGTCGTGTAACTCAAACAAGGCGGCTTTCATGGCAAATGCCTTGAATTTATCTGGATGCTTTAACGCAATTAATCCGCTATGAACTCGCAACAATGTACACTGAATTAAATCATCCACAAGGGCCTGATCCCCAATTTTCCTCTTAAAGAAGCGTTCTAGAACAACCGATAGTCGTTCCAAGAGGACATTCCGAGACCGTTCGTCGCCTTTCTTTGCACGCAACACAAGTTGTGGATCAAATTTACTAGCAGCCATTGAAGCCAATCAATTCACGAAGAACCTTTAAGGATGTCATTCCATGAGAGATAAACCAATGCCTCCGAACGGGCATGACACCACAAGAAATAATATAGAACGCAGGATACATTCATCTACTTCAACAAGCGGAGATCATCTACCAATGAACTGGAATCCACAGTATCAAAATAGCAATCATGAAGAGTATGGAGGGTGTTATTCAACAGCCATAGAATGAATTCCATACTACTGGATATGAAATTGTACGGTCAGTGAGTTCGTAGGATTACCATATACAGCAACAGAACCAGCAGTGATCACTGAACGAATCGTATTGATCACTGCATTGATTGAGTACTTCCATGGATATGAAATGATTCATGACTATGGAAGTACTGCAACCAACAAAGCCTCAGAATACTTCCCGAGGCTTTGTTGGAACACATTGAATGTTTAGAACAGGTCAAAGACTAGTCGTAAAACAACTGACCGACCGTTGTAATCCCATGGAGTACTTTCAGGTCGAATATTTCCCTGACTTCCAGTTTCGTCTGGATGTGCATCAGGATAAGTATCTAGCAGATTATCTATCCCGAATGAAACTTGGTAGTTATCGAGAAAACGATATCCCAGTTCTGCATCAACAATCACAGCACCATCATACTTGTCAAGGAGGCTTGCTCCTGAGCTGTTTGTACAAGAATTGCTGTTATTGCGGCATGCAAACCAGCCATCATAGTAATTGAGTCGTAGCATACCACTGAGGGCCCCAAGGGACTGGCGTCCCATTAAAACGACTCGATGCTTGGGATTCAAATCTTCAGTTTCGAGCTGACGACGGGCAGTAAGAAGACTCAGTGTAAATGGCTCACTCAAAGTGCGATCCAAGAAATCATTAATCTGGCGAGGCTCCGAGAATTTTTCCAGAGATGTCTGTGTCCAATTCCAGGCAAGTGAAGCCTGAGTCCTATTGCCGGATGCACTCTCTTTATCGTACGCTAATAGAAGATCAATTCCTTGGGTGCGAGTATCGAAATCATTGGAGAAAAACTTAATCTCCTGCAAGTTTTCAACTCCACCCAGAATGTTGGCTTCATCCATGATATCCTGAATCTCCTTCGTAATGGCAATATTTCCCGTGAGAGAAATGCGATCCTTTAAGGAAATATTGAAATAGTCAACGGTAAGCGTCAAGTCTGAAGCAAGATCAATAATGGATCCCAATGAGAAGCTTAATGCGGTCTCTTCAGTCAACTCCTGCCCTCCGAGAGCAGAAGAAATGGGATGCGTTGGAGGTAGCTGGCCAGTCTCAACTAACTGATCACCATCACCTGAGAGAGCGGTCTGAAGTGCCCATAGATTAGCTTGGCCAGGAGTGGGAGCCCTGAAGCCTGTAGATGCCGTTCCACGAAGACGAAAACCATCGTTGACGCGGAATAATGTGGCCACTTTACCGGTCAGCGTAGATCCAAAATCATTGTAGTAATTTTCGTAACGTGCAGCGACTCCCAGTGTCCATTGAGTCGTGACATCAGTCTCAATATCTGTATACAACGAGAAGTTGGGACGATCCCAAGTATCAGCAAACCTTGGATTGAGTCCCTGATAGCCATTAGAACCGACACTGAAACCTTGAGGACCATATTGGCCAACGCGGTAGGAATCCTCGTCGCCACCCTCAGTGGTGAACTGCTCTGTATGCCACTCAAGCCCGAAGGCTACATTCAATGGAGATGCAAAGGCATCTACATCTACTGGTAGCGAGCCAGAGGAGGCAATCGTAATTTCCTGCTGTTCGTATCCACGAGGCTTAAACGATGTGGGTGTATCGGGCCCCATAGACGCGTTAATCGTGTTATAGATGAAATAGTTGATATCACTATTACCGTAAGAAAAACTCAAGTCCCATTGGAAAGCATCTTCTGCCCCGCCTCGAATTCCAGCTGTTGCACTTAAATCATAGATGTTAGCACCAAAGCGTGGAGTAAATCCGCCAGGGAACAACTGGTTAAAGAGGAAACACTGACCGTCATATTGGGAAATAAAACTGTTGACCGTCGCAAAATCGGCATCCAGACTAGGAACAACTTCACTACACACTATATCATCATTTTCATTGAGGTCTGCAACAGCTCTTACGCTACCATTGCGAAATACAGCACTACGTGCACTACTGGTACCGGGTGCACGGAAGTAAAATCCTCCTTCAGATTCCCGACTACCATAACCACCAAACGCATAGAGATGAACATTGTCGCTTACATCAAGTCCAGCGTTTACAAAGCTGATGATTGAATTACTCACATGAGGGCTACCCCAGATTTGTGCAGGGTTATTGACGGGATATCCTCTTTGGACCAATGCAGCTTCATCGCGGCGAAGACCACTACGAATAGTGGGATTTGAATCACGATATTCAAGACTAAGGTTTAGAAATCCATTTTCGGTCAAGGGAAGTCCCAAATTAGCAGCCGCAAGTACATTCTGGCCACTAGCAGAAGTAGCATGTTCAGACAGGCGATTTCCAGAGGCATCCACTCCAGTCAATTGAATCTCATCACCAGATGTGTACTGTCCAGCCTGGAGGCGTACATGCAGTCCCCGACTATTATTACGGAGCCGCATATTGAAAACACCTGCCACGGCATCTGCTCCATACTGTGCAGTAGCACCGTCACGAAGCACTTCAACCTGCTGGAGTGCAATACTTGGGATCATATTGATATCAGCCCCTTGGGATCCCGTATTCAACGAACTCCCGAGGAGTGCCAGTGATGCAGAGCGATGGCGCCGCTTCCCATTCACCAAGACCACGACATTGTCAGGGGAAAGTCCACGAAGGGTGATCGGACGGACAAGAGTCGCTTCATCATCAATACCGTGACGTTGCACATTGTAAGAAGGAATCTGAGTACGCAGAATTTCATCGATGTCCGAACTGGTTTGGGAAGCCAAATCTCTGGGACCAAATACATCAACGGGTACAGCAGAATCCTTGACTAGTCGCGGCGATCGCCGAGTTCCTACGACTACAAGGTCCTCTAATTGGAGAACATCAACCATCAAGCGAACATCAACCTCAGACATTCCCTCTGTGATCATCACTTCTTGATCAAGATATCCAACAAAACTGAACTCCAAAATACTGCCCACTGAAGGGACTGAAATGGAATACATCCCGTCAACATCCGTTGTAGTACCAGTAGTCGTACCTTGCACCACGACCTGAACACCAGGAATAGATAAGTCAGTAGCATCATCTATCACAGTCCCAGTGACCTGCATCTGGGCAAATGTGGTAGGTACGAAAACTACTCCAAGTAAAAACAATAGGAGAGTAGAAAATTTTTTCATGAAAATAATTTGTATGGTTTTGTGTAAAACACCGCACTGTGACACAGGGGAAGTATAAGGATTCGTGCATACAAAACCTGTCGTAAACACCCCAATGCGTAACAAGTCCCTAAGATTTGAAATCTGTTACGCACAGTACATCCTAATATAATACGAACTAAAATGAAAAGTGATTCACTTTTGTGATCAAATGCAAAGAAGATTTAGTCCATGCCAAATTAATTGGCCGTAATCTGAATACTGTAGGCCTAACTTGACCTGGAAGATATAACGAGCCGAGTACTAAAAACAAATGATTCTACCACTTTTTGTGTGGAATTAATAAATTATGATTTTACCGTGTATGATAAATTCTTCAGTCTTTGTTAGTTCACTTCTATTATTTCTACCTTATTGGTGTATTATAAGATGGAGAAATAGATATGAACTTCAAGCTCTAACTATTGATGCAATGTACGGTTTCGATTGTTCACATGATTTTGTCAGTAATAAAGATATGACTACTATTCATGTAGAATATCTAACCATCTTGAGGGCGCTTTGGAGGCTTGCAATGGTCAAAGGTTTTTCATTGTGACAGTATAATTGACTCTTAAATTTATTTAGAAAATCTCTCTTGTCAAATGTATGAAATTCGTTGATGCTATGGTTGATACAGGAAGCCAAATGTATGGCATCTGACGGCTTTTTCAAATTTACATATTCTCTGAGTAACTTTCTCGCAGTATTTCCGACTGAATAATCGACTTGTAATATTGTGGCATAATTGTCTATGAATTCGATAAAATCTTGATCCATATCAGGGATGAGGGTTTTCCATTCATTGCTACATTGTACTTTCCAAACTTCGGCTAAAGTGAACGCGGATGTATAAAGGTGAGCCTCGTTAAGTTTGACAAGATCTAAGACATAACGGCAACGGTCAAATGACTCTGATTGTCTTCCACTGATTAATTCAATCCAAAGACATGAATCCCAATAATACTGATCAATAGATTTTTTAATAATCGCCCGCATGAAGTCTGTCTAAATACTCCCTTGGGGATAATCCGCCAGTAAAATCAGGATCTATAATATCTTCAAGAGTAACATTGCTTTCAGAGAGCATTTCAAGCCGTCCATTGACGATTTTTTGTACTTTTCCATTCTCTCCGTACATTATTTCACCATGGATTCGTACTGATAGACCATTCCATGCGTAATAAGCAGTAATTTCAGACTCCCACTTTGAGTGCTGCTCATCCGAAAGGCAACACCATACTTGTTTACCCAGACGACTCGCTTGAATTTTCATTGCAGGTTTACCGTAGTGTTTTCCCAGAGCTACAATCGTCCCTTTAATTGATCCAAGTTCAATATGTTTTCCCGATCCAGAACCAGAGAGGGGGGCTTTACGGGATGAATTTAATACTTTTAATCCGAGCTTTGCGGTCTGAGGGAGCACCTCGATTTCATGTAGACGATCGTTGTATGGGAGTGTAAAGATTGTCCTCCCTATCCCATTCGTATTACGGTGAAGAATTTTTTTAGTTGGATCATGCAGAAACATTGGTAAATCTGGATCCCAATCGGCACCGGTTGATATAGCCTCATAAAATTGTTGAAAGGCACGGGCGTTAGGATCTACTAAAGTATAATCAATATCCTAAGTCACTACATTGTACGGAGTACACTCTACCGTCAATGGATTACTCCTACGAATTTCCTTTATATCAAGGAGTACAAGATCATCGTTTTTTTCCTTTAATATCGAGAAAAAATCAGATATCTGTTGGAAAGCATCGTGAAAATCAAGCAGTTGAGCATGATTATGAGAAGCTTCAACAACAACTTT
Organism: Bacteroidota bacterium; assembly: GCA_026708685.1. Lineage (GTDB taxonomy): Bacteria > Bacteroidota > Rhodothermia > Rhodothermales > Bin80 > Bin80. The sequence continues at coordinate 5,028 of JAPOUL010000020.1, read as the reverse complement.
GTAGGGATGCAACATTCTAGTTTTTCTATAATTGAGATGAATAGCAAACTAAATAATTGAAAGGTTTTTGAGATATAACAGAGCAGATTGATCAAATACCTTTCGGGCGATTACAAAGTTGACCCAACATGATAAGGGTCGGACCTCTCATGTATGATGATTCATCTTTGAATAACCATAAATTTACAGATTTGTTCCAAGGATTACAAACCCTCAACACCTGAGGCTAATGCAAAACCTAAAAAGCAAATCAAAAAAGTGTCTCAAATGACACCCAGTCCATATTCCGTGAATATACCGAGGTTTTGCTCAAGCCTCACCCACTAAATCTTTGAGACTATTCACCATAATTTTCTTGATTGAGCAACGATTAAATCAAATGGTTCTACCACTTTTTGAATGTAACAATCCAATGTCGGGCGTGCCTCTGGTATTTAAGATCGATATCAGTATTCAATAATCAATGATAATCGGACTTCTATTGTTTCACACAGCATTCATAAAAGGATGGAATCTATCCAAGATAATAAGCAAATACAAGATCCAATTAACCAAAACATCAGTGTTGTTTTTAACAACCGCTGGAACTCTCTCCTAAGCCTGTTACCAATATTCATGGTTTTCCATGATATGATCTACGCTGGCTTATCCATCCATCTTATGGATACTCAAGGTAGATTTTCTGAGACCTATTTCTCAATGGTATAATGTCCCTGTGGAAGTTTCTCGGAAAGATACCTCAATATCAAGATACGTTCTGATATTTTGGTCTGCTTTTCATCAATCATTTCATAGATCATGGTTTCTTTTCAATAGCTCTGAAATGCTATGTACGGTAATCATGAAACGTTATGCATCATCTTCTCAAGATGAGTTTGAATCTGACGGTTTGTTGAACCGATGACTGCATGATTTTTCGATAGTTGTCTCCATTGGTAAAGAGAGTCTTTTGTTTGTTTAATAATCGTTTGAATCATTGACTCGCTGATCTGGGCATGTTTTCCCAACGCTATAAGGTGGTCGCTCCGTATGGATTTTCCTTCGCCCATGACCGTTGTGCTCTGCTCCCCACCTGGACCCATTGAGAATGTAAGATCATAGGCAGGTGATGCTTTCCATTCTCCTGTCGGATCCATCAGAAATGAAAAATTTTTTGAATGATCATCACGGTTATGTGCCATCACGTTAAAAACGGCCAAACGAAATACTTGCTCTACCTCACGCACATCCTGAGTCAGCACCATCGTAAGTTCTATCAAATCTTTATAGTCAAGGGCTGGAAATCTATGATCCGAGTGTAACAGTCCACATGCGGTATGCATATGCAATCGATGACCTTGATTGGCTCTATCAAAACGCTGGACGGCAAAATATCCTGATCCATGCTTTGCTGGAAATAAATGCGTAGGTGGAACCTTGACTCCTGCGTCATGGGCCATCTGGGAGTACACATATTCCATTGCCCCAGCATCGGGCCCATCATGGACATTCGCAAATTTTACAATCCATGGCTGGTAGCCTTTTGGAATGGTTTGACTCCCATGAATGAGATGGTTGGTTTCGCGATTGAATCCAATCAATGCCTTGGGGCGTGCCCCTGATGATGATCCGTTTAATAACAGTAATTGATCCAAAATATCTGAGGCTTCTCCTTCTAATAGATCATGGGATGTTTGATAGAAATGATCTAGGTTGATATCAAAGGTTTCAGCATCCGATGACAGTATAGGCTCATAGACCAATACCCCCATCCCATGATGACCTACATGTGCCAATCGATCAAGGGGGCTCAAAGAATGGAGTGATATACCACGACGGTGCATGACTCTGTCAAACAATAGACGACCCCATCCATCTGGTAAACTATCATTGTAAACACCCGGTAAACCTTCAAAAATCTGTTCATCAAAGGTGATCAGCCCCGATGTACGAGGTAATCTAATAGGCGATAGATCATAACCCTCACGCAATAAATCAGAGGAGTATTGAAAGTAGAGTTGGTGATCCCTGATCGCTAAATCACCCACTGGAGTCACACCGCCTCCAAAGTCCAAGCCAACCTTAATATGTTGAATTGGCTTGTAGCTCATGAGCGTGATCCACGCTTTCGGTTTGGAGGGACTTTACCAGAGATTACTTCTTCAATGGATGCAAAGTTGACGGGATCAGGGGCACTGGCGGCGACCGTTTTCTTCAAACCTCCAATAATCATCATCAGTTTGAACAAATTTTCAACAGAAATATTACCACTCTGCTCAAATTTTCTCAGAGTTCCAAGTTGAACCCCAACTCTCTCACTTAGACCAACCTGCGTGAGATTCAAAGCCAGCCGACGTTCCTTCATGTTGACGGCAAGTGCTTTTTTGGCCTTTGATGGTGTCATAAATAATATCATTTGAATACTTATTGTAAATAATCTTTGTAATTGTGAATATATTGTTACTTATCATTCTTCATTCGGATCCAATATCAATACCACATACATAGAGTATGTGATCATGCGTAACAATCAAATTTTAACCCATGTGGACTATTTTTCTGGACCATCCATGCAGGTCAATGGTGTATCTACATCTTTTCTTGACGTTTACACTCCTCCCATAATGCGTCCAGCTCTGCAAGATCAGCGTTGTCTATGCTGACAACTTTGGATTCTACATAGCCTAGTCGACTCCGAAAACGATTGTTCGTTTCGCGGAGTGCATCCTCTGGATTGATGTTATGCTTTCGGGCATAATTCACCAATGCAAACAGTACATCCCCAAATTCTTCCTCACGCTCTTGATCTGAGGTAGCCGATTTAAATTCTTGAATTTCCTCTTCTACTTTCTCCCAGGTGGTATTCTGATCTGGAAAATCAAAACCAACGCTGGCAGCTTTCTGTTGCATTCTAAAGGCACACAGCAAGGCTGGTAAATGGAGGGGGACTCCGCTTAGAACCGAAGTGCGATCTTTTTCTTTTGCTTTGAGGGCTTCCCAATTTTCGAGCACTTCGTCAACCCCCGAAACCTGGAGATCCTCAAAAACATGTGGATGTCTGTAAACCATTTTATCGGTCACAGTAGCGATGACATCGGCTAAAGTAAAGTGGCTTTCCTCTTCGGCAATGACGCTGTGAAGAATGATTTGTAGCAGTACATCTCCCAATTCACGGCACAGTTCATCCATATTTTGATGATCCAGTGCATCAACGGTTTCATAGGCTTCTTCAATCAATAAATGACGAAGTGAAGAATGAGTCTGCTTACGATCCCACGGGCATAATTGCCTGAGTTGACGTACTACATTCACCAAAGTCTTCCACGCAGTGGTTGAGTCATTGGGTTCTGAAAACGATGGGTCAAATACTTCTTTTTGCATGAGGTAGTCTGAATATTTTATGTTCATAATGCTGTGTCCATCTAGAGGAATATCCTCAATCTGATCTAAAAACAAAATCTTGTTGTTTTGCCTTGGGGAGATGATCAGAATAGACTGAAAGGATTCAAAGATCCTTTGGACATAGTAAAGTGATCATTACAAATGACCAGATCCATAAAGAAAATGCAGTCCATACCGGACATTCAGGATTCGCATGCCCCAATTATGGACAAATTGTCGAGCTCAAACACTCTGCAAATGGGCACCTATTTCCTAATGGTTATACTTATTTGAGTGAGCAACGCTTAAACCGTGATTCGTAAGCAGGATTTTGTCTCAGAAAATCGGACATCAGCGTGACTTTCATGGAGTGATGATCACTCTTAGAAACTGAGTGAGATAACAAACAGCTTCATAGATACGCCTGAGATAGACAAGAGTATTCCACGATTCACTCCACTGAAGCAATAATTTGAAATCTTGTCCACCTTGAATCCTCTTCTGACAAATACACCAAATCATAGCCGAGATCGTCTCTCGGCTATGATTTGAACAGTTTTTATCGCATCCATCAACACTAACCAAGGACTTAAGGAAAACAAAGACGCATTCAGTCACGGCGGGGACGCGAATCTCGTTACATTCACACCCATATGACAGTGATCGCGATGTGAGTCAGTGGAGGCAGAAGCGAACGACGCAAGATCCGATTGCAAAGTATCGTATCCTCAGTACTCTCCATGTAGCATGTTCTGTGTTCTCAAAAAAAGAGCATCAAAACAAAAGTAGAGTTCTGTATGGATGCACTTTATCGGAGGCTCATAAAGTGTCCAACATGTACAGCGGTCGCATTTCCTTCCAGAGACGTTGCGACCATCCTGTAGAGATAAGGACCCGATGGCAGTGTCATGGGATCTAACTCAATCTCACGTGCCCATCCCGAGGTTACACTCACCTCAGGCTGTGCATAGACACGCCTGCCCGTGACATCCAATACTTCAATTTGAATGAGGGCGGTCCATGGAAGATCAAACACTATGTTTGTTGAATGCAAAAAGGGATTGGGATAATTCGCGTGAAGCGTAAAGTCTTGTGGTAGCGGATCTATCTGGTCTTCTGTAGAGACAGGAGAAACCACCTCAATGGTGAACTCCAGACTGTCTCGGGCTCCCTTTGCATCCACTGCCTGATATTTCATCGAAACTGGCGGGGAAACCTGAAGAGGAATCCCGGTGATAGAGCGTGTTGTAGACGCGTACCTTAAGTCAAACGGGAGAGAAAACAGGTTGAGGGTATACTGAATCGGAGCTACCCCGTTGGAAACTTCTGGAAGAACAAGGGCTGGGATGGCCTGCCCTCTCGGGTAGGACTGATTGGAAACCTGTCCCGTAAACGTCAGAGCATAGACTTCTATACTGAATTCAATGTCCACCGACATTCCATTGGAATCCTTGGCTACATATTTAAACTCCTGATCATCCGTCGGCATGGAAGGAACTCCCGTGATAGCCCTGGTTTCTTGATCAAAGGACAGCCCCTTCGGAAGAGTCGGAGTCAGCGAATAGGTATAGGGAGGAACTCCTCCCGTAGCAGCTGGAAGAATGAAATTAGTCACTGGGAGATCCTTGGGTAGCAACTGATCATCCACTGTACTGATCAAAGTCAATT
>JAPOUL010000034.1 GCA_026708685.1 Bacteroidota bacterium | reverse complement strand
ATACCAGTAGACGGTTCCTATAGATTTGAACATCAACTAATTTTCGGACATCCCCCAAATATTCGGACCTCGTGAGGTATTTTAGTAGGTATATACAAGGTTAGCATTGGCTCATCAAAGAATGGGGTCATCTTTAGGGTGAACCCTCTGACCCAGGTGATTCGTTGACTTGATTGGTGTTGGTGATACACGATGACGATCGTTGTGGATAGAAGAGATTGGGGCCGAACTGGTGCACGGAGCCCCGAGTGGTATTCAAACTTTCTATTTCTCTGATGCTGAATTTGAGAAACGCATTCGTAATCTTGTAGCAGTCAATGCCTTGATCGTACCAACTGTCTATTTGAAATCGTGGTAGAACTGCCGTTGTTTTCATGAAATTGAAGACACAATACTGTGGGCAACTTATAAGCTGCCTGATTTACTAATACCTAAGCGATGACCTCAAACCAGGCTTCTGATCCCTGCAACAAAAAAAGACTGTCCCCCGTGATTGTATGTGTCTGTCCTTTCAGTTGGTAGAGTTCCATCTGACTATCAGTACTCCATCTGTTTAGTCACGAACGATTCTCGTGGGGTCTTTTTCTACTGAATATTCATTTGTGTGAATGTTCATACTGAGTTGCTCACTCAACCGTTAAATGGCGAATTTCTGTTGATCAATACAGACTACTATCTATTGAATAGAACAAATACTTTATGATTATGTACTATATCTAACAAAATTTTGAGATTCATAATATAATGTATGAACGAATACATGTTCGGGAGATCATTGATCTCATTTTGAATGACGCTGCAATGCGAATCATTGCAGCAACGGGGCCTCGGCAAACAGGGAAAACAACCATAGCAAATCAGGCATGCGATCGATTAAATCGATTGGGATTTTTGACATGGTATATTCCTTTGGATAACGTAGAACATGATGTCTCAGAGTATACCAGTGGAATAGGGACCATGAGGGTTGGCACAAAACCCGATGCAGAACTGCTCATCAATATCTGGCAAAATGCACGTAAAGCATCTGAAAAATCTGATCAGGGACTTGTGCTTGTTCTTGACGAAATTCAAACGATTCCCCAATGGTCTAACCTTGTCAAAAGCCTCTGGGACAATGATCGTAGAGAAGGTTTCAAAGTTCGCCCCATCATTTTAGGATCCGCGGCATGGCGCATGTTGGTTGGAATCAATGAAAGCCTTGCAGGGAGATTCATCACGCAGAAAATTACGCATTGGTCCTATCGAGAGATGACCGAATGCTTCCGTTTGAATGTGGATGAATATGTATTCTTTGGAGGATATCCGGGTGCATTCTATAGCCGACGACCTGAAAAACGACAGGAATACTGGCATAACTATATCCAGACTTCCATCATCTCCCCCATTTTCGATCGAGATATCATGGGACTTACTCGGATTCGAAAACCTGCACTAATGCGTCGATTAATGGATCTTGGACCGAGTTTGTCAGCACAGTTGATTTCATACAATAAGCTACTCGGGCAACTCCAAGACAAGGGCAACTCCACCACGATATCGGGTTATTTAGATTTGCTTTCGGATGTGGGTTTTTTGACCTGCATATCAAGATATACCCCTCGTCCTCATGTGGGAAAAGCCTCGTCTCCAAAATTGAATGTCTTAAATACGGCTATCATGACGGTTGGATCGGGACATTCATTTCCAGGTGTGCTTAACCATAGTACAGATTGGGGGCGTATTGTTGAAAGTGCTGTCGGTGCTCACCTGCTGAATTCAAGTGGTTTTGCATCGAAAATTCATTACTGGCGAGATGAACCCCATGAGGTTGATTATGTTGTCTCTCGCGGCCCTGATCTACTGGGAATTGATGTCAAAAGTGGATCATCAACAAAAAAAGGAGGACTAAACGCATTCAAACGAAGGTTTCCCAACGCTAAAACCATGATCGTTGGACCTAATGGGATACCACTCCACGATTTTTTTTCACTCACTGCTGATGAATGGCTGGACGAAGAGTCATGACTATCAATCTTGATCGTTTAGTGCGACAGATTCACCCTATTGACAAAGAATGGATTGATCAGCAGTCATATCCATTACAGCACTTTGCATCTGAGGACAGCTATGTCATTCTGGGTGAACCCGGAATGGGAAAAACGACCGAATTTAGGAAGGAGGCGGAGCGAGTCCATGGATTGTGCATCCCCGTGCGACGGTTTATTCACCGAGACACGAAAAACCAGCCTGAATGGAAATCCAAAACTCTCTTTCTTGATGGCCTTGATGAAGCACGAATGGGTTCTGGAAATCCCAGAGATGTGATCCATAAAGTTATATCGAAACTGGAAGATCTGGCGATACCGAAATTCAGGATCTCATGTCGGGCCAATGGGTGGATGGGTCGCAATGATTTAGATGAATTAGCATCTCTATTCAATCATCAACCAATTCCTGTACTCCAGTTGTTACCACTGAGTCACAACGATATTAGACAGATATTAACACATCATGGAAAAAATCCTGACCAGTTTATTCAACTTGCTTTACAACATGGACTAGATCCCTTCCTGAAAAACCCGCAGTTACTGAGTTTATTACTCAAGTCTTCAAAAGCAGATGTGTGGCATCAAAACCAAAAAACAGTGTTAAGTATTGCCTGCAAAGAACTTGTAAAAGAGCACAATCACGAATATGATTTAACTCATGGTTCAACTCTCCCTCAACCTGATCATGATACGATCTTAAAGGATGCTGGAAAGCTGTGTGTCCTTTTGTTGATTGCTAATAAGATGGGATGGTCTACGGGTGTAATTGAGGATTCTGATCTTCTCTCACTGCGAGATGTCAACGATTCTGATGATCTTACTCTACGCATCGCTTTGAATTCAGCCCTCTTTGAAGGGACTGCCGAATGCCGTACTCCTACCCATCGCCTTCTCGCTGAATTTATAGGAGCTCATTATCTTCATAACAAAATTCAGGAAGGAGTCAGCGTTCAACGTATTTTTTCTCTATTCTTGAGCCCTGATGGAATCCCATTTGCTGATCTAAGAGGGCTTGCCGCCTGGCTTGCCTCGCTGAATCAAAAAGTCAGATCAGTGCTCATTGATGCAGATCCAATTGCCATCGCATTCTACGGCGATGTAAGCAATTTCAGTAGGGCAGAGCGTACACAGTTGCTCAAGAATCTTGAGGAAATCATTGATCTTGAAGCTCCGCGGATCTCTATGGCTTCTATGGGAGCATTAGCGGGTGAACATGGCATGCAGATGATCTGGGAGTTATGTCATTTACCTGAACGCAATAAAAACAGGCAAACGCTGATCAGCATCCTGCTTCAGGGTATCATACATATGAATGCCAACGCTGTCTATCATGAACGATTGGTTTCCGACAAATATGTCCAAGAAAATAGTAAACACCTCCAACAGATTATCTATGATTCCAGCTGGAATCAATATGTGCGTAGTAGAGCCATTACCCTACTGAGTCAACTACTTCCAATGACCACTAAGCGTTCTGCCATTCTGATTGAAATCCTTCAAGACTTGGAAGAACATAGACTGAAGGATGAAGAAGGTTACCTATATTGGGCACTACTCCAGACGTTATACCCTGATACAATATCGCCAACGGAAATATGGAATTATCTCTTAAAGTTGCATCTAAATCAGGTTCAGGCCTTCTTTTTTCATTTGATTGATGGACCAGAGAAATCTCATATTCATGAATTGATCCATTCCCTTTGTTCTCAGCCCTCTGATGTAATTCCAATGTTATGTGAATACAATATTGGGGAAGGAGTGCCCAAACTTCTGGCAAGAGGATTGAACTTGTGTGGACACCTAATGGATGTTGATGAGCTATACCGCTGGTTTGAACTTGTTGAATTGGATGAATACTCTTTTCAATTTATTCCCAAGTGTAATTCAGATCAGAGGTATCTCCAGCGAGATCGAGAGTCTACTGAACAGGTTTTTCGCTGGCTGAATGAGCACCATACAATTCAAATTCGTCTCATTGAACATGATTTAAAACTCCGTGAGTCTGAGATTGGATCAGATGAGATGATCGGTTTGAAATTCATCGGCATCAACCCTCCTGAGGGCTTCCGTTTAAAGTGTCTTTTTCGTGCAACAGAACTCTGTAAGACTTCCCCTATGATAGCACAAAGACTTGCATTGTGGTCAACCGAGATCTACCAAGGATGGGAAGATCCTTTGATGGATGATATTGTTGAGGAGGTAGTGACGAGTTATCCAATCCTTCTTGAATGGAATCACAAGCGGCTTCTTGAAAAAAATCAGCGTCAACAGATAGACACCGAGCGGAACCAACAACAAGCGATCAAACAAGCCGAGATTCACGAAAAGAGGGACAAGAAACTTGATCACATACGACAGCAAATAGATGATTTATCCAATGGAAGCTGCAACCCTGTACTGATGGATGAACTTGCTGGTGTTTATTTCTCAGCCATGAATCATCCAAGACATTCCTTGGAATCCTATATGAATGACGATCAGGATCTTATTGAAGCGACACTCAGTGGGTTTCGTAGCCTCTTAAATCGGGATGATCTACCAGATCTTGATCAGATTGCCGATCTCCATGAGAACAGTCGACGGTCGTATTTTGCCCGCCCCTACTTGGCAGGAATTCAAGTGGAAGAATCTGATCATGGACAAGTGCTTGAGCATCTTGATGATCGCGGACTTCGCAGGCTCCTTGGATTTCACATGGTGACTGATGTTCCCCGATTTGATAGAATTGATAAGCCTAGATCATCTCTAACATGGTTTGATGAAGTTCTATCACGACATCCAAAAGCCTTAGCCGATTGCCTTGTGGCCATCCATCAAGCCACTGTTCGGTCCAAAACACTCCCGAATCAGCATCTGTACCAAATGGTTGATAACCCGAAATACTTCAAAGCTGCACAGTTAGCTGTGAGTCGAATGTTCTCCGTCTTCCCTACCCGATGCAGTGGACACCAGTTGGATTCTCTACGAGTGGTTCTCTGGAATGTGATTCTAAAGGGTACCATGCCCAAAGATGATGTATGGAAGATTGCCTCAGAACGCCTGGAGCGCCAGAAGATAGATCTGCATCAAAAAGCCATTTGGCTATGTACTGGACTGATAGTGGCCAAGGATGAGTGTCTACCGTTATTTATCGATTTTCTTTCAACTGGGCAAGAGACTCGAATCTATCATGTTTTTGATTTTTTGATTACAAGTGGTAGCCGTGAATTTATCCTGAAAGATCTCACTCATTGGAATTCCGATGAACTATCATTAGTCATCAAAGCCATTGCGAAACATGGAAAGAGTCTTTCTTTGAATGAAGGTCCCTATTTGATCGGTGATCAGCCTACTTTACGTCTGAAAATATCCCCCATCACACCATGGGTTGAGGAGTTTAGTCGACGTGATGATGATCAAACTGCTTGTATCATTGAAGATGTACTGACGGATCCGAACTTAAAAACTTGGAGAGATGAGATTAGGCGGGTACAACGAATACAAGCACATCACAGTCGGATGGGGAAGCACCGAGAACTCATAATTGGACAGATTCAGAAAACGCTTCGCAATGGTCCTCCATCCAGTGCCGCGGACCTATTGGCCATGACAACTCATGTTCTTGATGACTTGTCTGATCGTATTCGTAATGGTCAGACCAATGACTGGCGGCAGTATTGGAATTGGGATCATCAAACAAAAAAACCCGCATCCCCAAAACATGAAAACGATTGCCGGGATCTATTACTTTCGGACCTAAAATTAATTCTAAACCAAAAAGACATTGATGCTCAACCAGAAGGGTTCCACGCCGACGAAAAGAGATCGGACATCCGCATTTCTTATCTATCTGATTTCTCTATTCCCATTGAGATCAAGAAAAATTCACACC
>JAPOUL010000101.1 GCA_026708685.1 Bacteroidota bacterium | reverse complement strand
CTTAACAGGCATGGTATCAAGGTTGATTGATAGTATGATAAGCAATGGGCAGGTTAGCAGGCCTGTTCCAGTGTGACTGTTATACTCTCCCAAATAAAAAGGTTCCATTTGTGGTTACTTAAGCATATAATTTCCATAGATAACTCAAGAAAATCTTTTCTTTCCTTAAGCGGTCAATGAAATAATTCGCAACTGCACTGATATGAGATATACCTCCTCCTTTCTCTCTATCTCTTGAAATACTCGGATTAATAACCGAATCAGTCATTTTAAGGTTGATAAGTAACGAACAATTCTATTTCTGAATTCCCGAAGCGTTCCCATGTTGGATCTCCTTAGAGAAATACCGCCAACTCCCATTGGATTTTCAATCAATAATACAGGATCAATGAGATACATCATGCCAATAAAGGGGTGTAGAGGTGAGTCACGTACATACGAGCGAAACAGTTTTCACACTGATCAGTTTTAGGCAAGACTAAATTTTCAAAAACACCTTCTGATGATCCTTGATTTGGATGAGATCACGAAATCTCCCAACAGTCTATCTGTAAAGTTATTCAGAGTCTGTGGTAGAACGAGTCGTACTCATTGATGCCGTGCAATGGGACTTCATCCATCGTCAACCCCATCAATTACGAAGAGGATCCTTTTGCTTACTATGATCAACTGTCAGAGTAGTCAGCCTAAGTGTTTTTATTCAATCATAGGGCCTTAGGGCCACCCTTCATCACTCCTATTGTATCCATTATGTCGACTGTGATTGAGGTTCGTGATCTTACCGTAGCATACAGAGAAAATCCCGTATTGTGGGATATTGATCTAGATGTAGGATCGGGTACACTGATGGCCATTGTCGGTCCGAATGGTGCAGGCAAAACCACCCTCATCAAAACCATTCTTGGGCTCATTAAGCCCGCGGCTGGACAAATCCGCATCCTTGGTCAACCTTATCATAAGGTCGCTACCAGCGTAGGATATGTCCCTCAACGTGGGAGTGTAGACTGGGATTTTCCCACCAGCGTGCTGGATGTTGTTCTCATGGGACTCTATGGGAGGCTTGGCTGGATTCGTCGGCCTGGTTCAATGCAACGCAAAGAAGCCCTGGCCGCACTAGAGAAAGTGGATATGGTGGATTACTCACACCAGCAAATCAGCCAGCTCTCTGGAGGACAGCAGCAGAGAGTCTTTCTGGCTCGTGCACTGGTTCAAAAGGCACAGGTCTATTTCATGGACGAGCCCTTGCAAGGAGTAGATGCGACGACCGAACATGCCATCATTGATCTCCTTCAAGTACTGCGTTCCTCAGGTAAAACTGTGGTTGTCGTCCATCACGATCTGCAGACCGTATCTTCCTACTTTGACGAGGTATTCCTCCTGAATATCCGACGCATTAGCAGCGGTCCAGTTTCTGAAGTATTTACCGATCAGAATCTGAAGCTCACCTATGGGGGGCGCGTAGCCATCATCAAAGAACCCACTTCATGATAGAGCAATTACTGGGTGACTATACGCTTCGGACGGTTACGCTTGGAGCCGCGATCCTTGGGGCTGTCAGTGGAGTCCTGAGTACCTTCGTTGTGCTACGCCAGCAAAGCCTTCTAGGGGATGCTGTCTCCCATGCCGCACTGCCTGGGATCGGACTGGCCTTTCTGATTACCGGCAGTAAAGCATCGTTAATCTTAATGATAGGAGCAGGGATTGCTGGATGGCTGGGTACAGCCTTGGTGCTGCTGATCACCCATAGTTCACGTGTCAAATATGACAGTGCCCTCGGATTGGTCCTGTCCGTCTTCTTTGGCATAGGACTCGTTCTGCTGACGTTTATCCAGAAATCCTCATTGCCTAATCAAGCTGGACTAGATTCCTTTTTATTTGGCCAAGCAGCGTCTCTGGTCATGGAAGATGTCCTGACCATGACCGTTGTAGGTGGGCTTGCTCTGGTGGTGATCCTGCTGTTTTGGAAGGAATTCAAGCTGTTGGCCTTTGATCCCGATTTTGCTCGTAGTCTTGTGTTGCCAGTGCGATGGCTGGATGTTGGATGTACCACCCTGCTGGTCGTGGTCATTGTCATTGGACTGCAGACCGTAGGAGTCGTGTTGATGAGTGCCATGATCATTGCCCCCGCCGCTGCCGCCCGGCAGTGGACCGATCATTTTGGGATGATGACACTGATCTCTATGATCATTGGCATGCTTTGTGGAACTGGTGGGAGTATCCTCAGTGCGACAACATCCAATCTCCCCACAGGCCCCATCATCGTTGTCTGTACATCTGGGGTGGTTGTGATGTCTATTCTTGCTGCCCCCCATCGTGGGATCCTGTGGAACAAAATTCGGCAGATCCTGCAGAATCGTAGGCTACGGGCAGAAGCCGTTTTGCTGGACTTATTTGATTTAGCGAAACAGCACGAAACCCCTGAGTATCCTCATATGGAGGAAGTTCTGCGAGTCATCTATCCCCAGTCGGGCTCTCTTCTCCGACAGTTGCAGGGATTACAGTCCAAGGGACTCGTGATGAGAAATGAGCACGGTGCATGGGCGTTAACACCCGATGGCGTGATCCGATGTCATCAACTTATCAAAGAGCGGACACCATGAGTGCTTTTCATTGGGAAATCCAGCTCGTTTCCATGGTCGTTGCTACGGCATGTGCACTTCCAGGTACCTTTCTGGTTCTCAGAAAAATGGCGATGATGAGTGATGCCATCAGTCATGCCATCCTGCCAGGGATTGTCATCGGCTTTTTTCTGACCGAAAACCTATCCTCTCCGCTATTGATTCTTGGTGGAGCAGTAGCAGGACTCCTCACGGTTGCACTGGTCGAGTGGATTCGCAAGACAGATCGGGTTCGGGAAGATGCGGCGATAGGATTGGTCTTTTCAACGCTGTTTGCACTGGGGGTACTCATGATCGCTCAGTTTGCCAATGATGTCCATCTTGATATCGATGCAGTCCTCTTGGGAGAATTGGCGTTTGTGCCTTTTGACCGCTTAATGCTGTTTGGTCGAGACCTTGGTCCCCAGGCACTGTATGCAACGGGCATTGTTGGACTACTCTGTGCGGGGTTTATTCTGCTGTTCTATAAAGAGCTGAAGCTAGCAACGTTTGATAGTGCCCTGTGTGCTACACTTGGGTTTTTACCAGGAGTTCTTCATTATTCGCTGATGGGATTGGTATCAATGACTGCGGTGGCTGCATTTGATGCCGTAGGATCCATACTGGTGATTGCACTGATGGTAGGGCCTCCTGCCAGTGCCTATCTGATGACCCATCAGCTCAGTAAAATGATCCTGTACAGTATTATTCTGGCGATCCTTGCCGCAATCTCAGGATATTGGGCTGCATACCTCTTGGATGCATCCATTGCAGGATGTATGGCTACTATGGTTGGGGTGGAGTTTGCCGTTCTATTTTGTGTTGCCCCACATCAGGGATTACTCGTTGCATGGAAGCGTCGTAGACATCAGAGATGGGCCTTCGCGATCAAGATGCTGGTGATCCATCTTCTGCAGCATGAAGATACCCCTGAATCAGAGCAGGAATGCCGTGTGGACCACTTGCAGGATCATTTGGCATGGGAACAACCGTTTGCTGAAGGGGTCGTCGCACGGGCATTATCCAGAAAATTGATACGCTCGGTAGGGGAATACCTTGAACTCACCCCATCAGGTCGAAATCTGGCACACCAAGCGATGGTACATGTCTAAGCAGTGATCACAGACGTACGATTGAAGTGTCGACTTCGGCGTAGGTCAACGACACGGCGGGCCGCGGATAAGAGAAAGCCCCCGCTCAGTAAAATAATGCCAATCCAAACGAGACTGATCGCAGGCTTCTCCTGGGCCTGAACGATTACAAAGTCTGCTGCAGTGGCACCATCTAGGGTAAGGGTGATCTCACCAGTATCAACGTTCATTCCCGTAAAGTAATATCCAATCCCCTGAGATTCTGCAGCAATGGGAGTGACTCTTCGGTCTTTCTGGATCAGATAGATCGGCACAATTTCTTCAATAAACCTCGTATTAGTATCTGCAACCTGCAAGACCGCTCCCACAGCAATTTCCGTTTGTTCTATTTGTTCATCCGAGAGAAAAGAGCCAAGATCAAGCCTAGTCTCATAGCCGATGAAGGTCACTCTGAGAGCACCATTATTGATAAGGGTGCTCTGGCCACGACGTAGCGTGAGTTCATTATTGGATGCTTCACTGTCAACCATGTCGCGAGGGGTGACGGCAACGAAGATATCCTTTTCGAAGTAGGCTTTCAGATCGGGGTGCTGGATCCATTGCCCCGTATTGGATTCATAAGCAACGGGTTTCAGGCGAAACGAGTTTCCCTTCGGGTCGGTCACATCCAGCAAAAATCGGGTGTGTCCACGGTTGCCGGGTTCAGTACCGACGTAGCTGACTTCATATCCAGCCACGCGAACCGGCTGACCCTGTTCTACGACAAAATTATTGCGATCACTGCCCCGCGGGGCAGAAGTAATCACTCGACTAAATCCAGAGGAGGCAATGATACCGATCACCATGACGGCCAGTCCAATGTGTGCAAGTGCACCGCCAGCTAATTTGATATTTCCACGCCCAACCCTCCATAGCACCGAGGCATTGCCAAACAAAGCAAAGAAGGACATAAAGAGGAGGAGCATCAACTGAATACCATAACCATGACGCTCCCAGAACTGCTCTCCATCAGAAACCGTTTCAGCAGCGAAAGGAGTAAGGACTAAAATCAGCACCGTACAGACACATGTCAACAGCAGGGGCCATAGCAGCACGCGATTCACTTTCTGAATCTTCATTTTGGTCCACCAGAACAGCTGTCCCAGTCCGGCAAAAAACAGAATTCCAATGGTCAGCGGCAAAGTCCATTCATTATAAAAATCAATGGAAACGGTGGCCGGGTTATTGTAGAACAATTGCCCAAAGATGGGTGCACTGGTTCCGAGAATCACAACCGTGGCAACCACCGTCAGAAGAACTGCCCCCGAAAACACCAGAAATTCACGAGAGAGAAAATGTGCCTCCTGTTCGGCAGACGGCAGTTCGCGATATCGCCATAGAAACAGTCCGAGCCCCAGTCCACCCATGGCAACAATCCAGATCAGTAATTGATTGTAGAGTCCAAGATCAACAAACGCATGTACCGATGCATCGCCCAAGATGCCACTGCGAGTGAGAAAGGTGGAATAGACGACGAGGATATAGGAGAGAATGGATAAAAACAAAGCGGCCTTGTGCCCGATCCCTCCTTTTCGCTGAATCAGCATGAGATGGACAGCGGCAATCCCCACCAGCCACGGGACAAACGATGAATTTTCCACGGGATCCCATGCCCAGTAGCCACCAAAATTAAGGGTTTCATAAGCCCAGTATCCCCCCATGGCAATGCCAATTCCCAGACACATCACACTGACAAGGGTCCATGGAAGGGCAGGGCGCACCCACTGCGTATACCGCCGTTTCCAGAGAGCGACGACAGCGAAGGCAAACGGTGCAATCATCGTTGTGAATCCAACAAAGAGCATCGGAGGGTGAATGACCATCCAGTAGTTTTGCAAGAGATCATTGAGCCCTGTTCCATCGGCAGGTACAAAATCAGGATTGGCCTGAAAGATGGGGGCATCTGGATTGGCCTCTGCAATGGTTGCAAACGGAGCAGCTCCAATCTCCAGGGGTCCAAGCTGGATTCCAGCAATCATTGTCAACAGGAAGGTCTGACAGAATGCGACCACCGTCATCACAGGTGCTTTATAGGCTGGAGCAGCCCATCGAATCAGTGCAAGCCCCATCAAGCAATTCATGATGATCCACAGCAGAAAAGATCCTTCCTGACCTTCCCAACTCGCAGAGAACAGGAAGTGGAAAGGAAGATCATGTGAAGAGTGTGCCCATACATAGTTGTATTGAAACTGATGCGTCGCAATCAGAACGATCAATAGAAGCCATGCACTCAGCAGACATACGGTCATCACGGACCATAATCGTTTCCCAAGCCGATAGTACGGCTGGCGAGGGGATTGATCACTTGATGCCTGATAGAAGACAAAAACAGATAGGATACTGCTGACAAAAGCAGTAAGGATCAGCAGATGTCCAACAATTCCGTACATGGACTAGCTCCAGTAATCGGACAGTGAGGTGAGTAAATCCTGATGTAAACCGCTAAAGCTGCCATTGCTCATGATGAGGATCACATCCTGCGGCCGGGCATCCTCAATCAGAGCGTCAAGGATGGAGGAGGCCGAAGAGAAGGACTTTGCTTTGGATCCAGTCTGGTGGATGCGATCTAACACCACATGAATATCCATAAAATGCTCTTCATCATCGTTATGGCGAAAGGGGGGCGAACAGATATATGCACACGCAGCATCCTTGAATGCTTCTCCATACGCCGTTTCAAAAACTTTACGCCGGCTAGAATTGGAGCGGGGTTCAAACACGGCAAGTAAACGTCGATGGGGCCATCGCTCTCGGGTGGCCTCAATCGTAGCTCGCACTGCCGTCGGATGATGTGCAAAATCATCCACGACCAGAATACCGCCGGGTTCCCCCAGGATTTCCTGTCGTCGTTTGACACCTGGGAAGCTGGCAAGTCCAGATGCGATCTCCTCGGCATTGAGACCCTCATGGAGAGTGACTGCACTGACCGCAAGGGCATTGCGCAGATTGTGGCTGCCGTTCATGGGCAGCTTCATCTGACCCAGATTGTTTCCCTGAAAGATGAGATCAAATGCAATGCCATCCTCTGAAGTATGGATGATGCGAGCGGAAACATCGTAGTCCACACCGATTCCATAGGTCCATTTTGGAGCCGATTGGGTTTTGAGTTGGACCGCCACTGGATCCTCCCCAGAGACCACCAGGAGTCCATCCTCACCAATGAGATCAGCAAAGGCCTCAAAAGCCTGCTGGTACTCTTCCCAAGAGGAATAAATGTCGGCATGGTCAAATTCAACAGAAGTCACCACACCGACGTGTGGAGCGTAGTGCAGAAATTTTGGATTCTTATCGAAATAGGAACTGTCGTATTCATCTCCTTCAGTGACAAACTGGGATCCCGTTCCCACGGAAAAACTTTTATCAAATTGCTGGAGAACGCCTCCCACCATGAATCCAGGATCACGCCCCGCAGAGCACAGCACATGGACCAGCATTCCAGAGGTCGTCGTCTTGCCATGGGTTCCTGCAACAACAAGGCTCCTGCGATCCTTCAGGAAAAAATGATTCAGGGCTTCTGGAAAAGACAGTTGGGCCAGAGAATGCTTCCGCGCAACGGTGGTTTCGACATGGGTGGGTACGCAGGAATTTCCGGGGATGACCAGATCGGGCAGTGGACTGAGATTCTGTTGCGAAAAGCCTTCATAAACCGTGATGCCCCTACCCTGAAGGAAGGTGCTCATCGGGGGGTATACATTGCTGTCAGATCCCCGTACTGCAAACCCTGCCTCGGTCAGCAACCCCGCCAGCGCTCCCATCCCCGTTCCACAAATGCCAATCAGATAGATATCGCGGGGATGATCAGGGGGCGGTGGTCGATCAAAAATTCGAAGATTCGCGTCTGGAAAATCTGCCAGAGATTTCATTCTTCGGGCTGATCTGTACTGGTCTCTTTACGTCTGCTTAAAAAGCCGACCACTGAATCCAGGGAGGAATACATGACCGGTACAATGACGAGGGTTAAAAAGGTTGCAAAGGTCAGTCCACTGATGATGGCAATCCCCATGGGGCTCCAGAACTGGGTATTCTGAGAGCCAAACTCAAAATTAGGAGCCAGATCTGCCAGGAAGCCCACAAAGTCGACATTGAGTCCAAAGGTGAGAGGGACCAGTCCGATGACAGTGGTCAGAAATGTAAGCAGTACGGGGCGAAGCCGGGTGGATCCACCAAGGACAATCGCATCCAGTTTGCTCATCCCACGATCACGTAACTGGCGAATGTAATCAATCAGAACGATGTTGTTGTTGACCACGATCCCGGCCAGACTGATCAGCCCGATAAACGTCATCAGTCCAAAGGGAGTACGAGTCAAAATCAGCCCAAGCAAAACGCCAATCAATCCGAGAGTGACAGCAAGCATGATGATGATGGGAACAATGATGCTGTTGAACTGCGCAATCAAAATCAGCGTAATCGCCGCAATACCAACCCCCATCGCCACCTGCAAAAATCCAAATGCTTCGGCCTGATCCTCACTTTCACCCGTATACGTCATCTGATAGCCAAGAGGCATGGCATCCTGATACTCCTGGAGATGCGTTTGCACCTGCTGAAGCACCGCGGCACCATTTGCACCTGCGACGACATCGGCAGAGACTGTAGCGACACGATTGAGGTCTAGTCGGGTAATGGATCCAAATCCAGCACCAACATTAAAGTCAGCGATAGATGACAGTGGGATCTGGGAATCTTCATGAATGATGGTCAGAGCATCCAGTGTTTCCAAACTTGCACGCTGATCCTCTTTTAAGCGAACAATCACATCATACTCATCTTCCCCTGAACGGTACTTCGTCGCTTCACTTCCCAGAATGGCAGACCGGATGACATTGCTCACTTCGCGCGAATCTAATCCTATGCGTGCTGCACGTTCACGGTTGATTTGGATCTGCACCTCGGGGCGGCCCGTGTTCAGATTGTTATTGACATCCACTAGGAAAGGAATCGTATTGTTTTGGGAGGCCTCGGAAAGGATGTCAGTAATCTCTTTGGTGATCCGTGTGATTTCGGAAAACTCCTGACCCGTGATTTCAATATTGACGGGTTTCCCCACGGGCGGGCCAGCATTGTCTTTATTGATTTCGAAGATCACGCCAGGAATTCCCTGAAGGGACTCACGAAGCCGTAGTAGAGTGTTGCGACTGGTCTCAGCCCGATTACCGTATTGAACGACATTTAGGGTCACCACAGAGTTCTCGGAACTGCCGGACCCACCTCCCATCAAATCCCCCCCACTACTGCTGGTCCCAACATTGACGAGAATATTTTTGATATTACCCTGATCGGACTGATTGTTTTCCAAGAGTGCGTTAATGCGTGACTGGGCAATGTCGGTGATGCTATTGGTTGCATCAAGGTGCGTACCAAGGGGAAGCTCCAGATCAACGGTAATGATATTTGGATCGGTGTCAGGAAAGAATTCAACACCCGTAGGAGCAGCAGCAAAAAGTCCGATGATGGCAACAAATCCTCCAGAAACGGCGGCAAGGAGGCGTGATCGGTGATCGGTGAGCAAAAGGTGGCTTCTCTGCTTCCATACGCGGCCATTGAGCAGCCAACCTAAAGCACCAATTCCCATGATCAGTGCTGGTAGGGTCAAGAGAATAAAGATCACCTGAAACTCAACCCCACGAACTAGGGACATCAAGCCAAGAAAGGCCAACGAAAAGGCTGCGAATAACCCTCCCGCTTTCACAATGGTAAGTCCGCTGAGATAAAGCGTCTCAATACAGTGAATGAAAACCATCAGCAGTCCAAGTACGAATAGAATCGCACCAGGATAAAGGAGGACGGTTGCAGCAACAGGATTGGCAAATCCGTTGACCACTCCTCCAAGGAGTCCAAAGACGAATCCGAGAGTCAGAGCGATAAACCAGAGGGAATTTCGGAGATAGGAATTCGGGGTCCGAAAGACGGCAACGATCAACAGGATGATGATCACAAAGCCCAAAAGGGAAGCAACACCAAGCAGGGGGGAGTTGCCTCCTCCGGGAATGGTGATGTATACATGGACAAGAGCGAGTGCCAGACCAAGCATATAGATGGAAGCGATCGCGATCCATAAGATTTTTCGTGAAAAAATGGGCTCCTTGAGATCGTAGTCACGTTGTAATTGAGAGGTCAGAAACCCCATATACCAAATAATCAGATTTGGTAGGGCCTTTCCGACAAACCCCCGAGTGATGGGGCTAAATAAATACCGGTGTGCAAGCATCAGTACAGGGATAGCTGTTGCGAGTACCAGAAGGGTTTGCCAGTTTGCCAGTCCTATGATCAGAGCGACTCCTCCCATCAGCACCGCGAGGAGTGCTCGGATAGTAAGCGAAAATTTCACTCGGGGATCAGAATCCAATTGAACGAAGAAGCCCGTAATCACGGGATTGATGATAATCGCCACAAACAAAGAACAGCTGAGCGTGATGATCAGGGTTAGGGGTAAATAGCCCATGAACTCCCCCGTAATACCCGGCCAGAAGAGCATGGGAATAAAGACAGCAACTGTGGTTGCAGTGGATGCGACCACAGCACTCCCAACTTCAGAGGTTCCGAGTTTCGCCGCCTCAAAACGAGAGTGTCCCATCTCCCGAAATCGATAGATATTTTCTACAATCACAACAGCATTATCGACCAGCATGCCGAGAGCGATAATGAGCGAAAACAGGATGATGAAATTCAATTCCTGGCCAATCGCCTGAAAGACTAGGAACGTTAGAAACATCGAAAGAGGGATCGCAATGCCGACTAGAACGGCAGTACGGAATCCTAAAAAGAAGAGCAGGACCAGGACGACAAAGATCAATCCGCTAATGATATTGTTTTCCAGATCATCCACCAGAAGCTGTACCGTATCACTTTGATCCCCAGTGATGGCCACCTGTGTTCCCCGAGGAAGTGGGAATTGATCCAGTATCTCTTGAATTTCGTCAGCGGTATCCAGAATATTCGCACCACTGCGTTTTTTGACGTTCAGGGTGATGACGGGATAACTTTCATTTTCTGCCAAACGGATCAAACGCTTGCCCTCTTCTTCTTGCAGTAACTGCAGACGGGAGTAGGAGGAGCGTTCCTTAAAACCGAGATAGACATCAGCGACATCCCGTACATAGACGGGGAATCCATTGGGATTTTTTAAGACGAGGCCTTCAATTTCCTGTCGGATATCGCGAAATTCTCCATCAATACGTACGAGGTAATCTTTACTATCCACGCGGATGGTCCCACCAGGGGTGTTGGAATTTTCTACATTGATGGTTTCAATCAGATCGGAAAAGGTTAGGTCATACCCCTGGAGTGCACGGATGTCTACATCTACCTTGACCTCCCGCTCTAGGGTTCCGATGAGGGCGACTTCAAGAATCTTGGGGTTTTTCTCGATTTCATCGGCTAGATCCTCTGCGACCTCCTTGAGTTGTGTGAGCGAGAATGCTCCTGCCAGATTGATGCTCATGATGGGAATATCTTCAACATCAAACTCGCTGACAATGGGTTCTTCAATGTCACTGGGAAGGCGAGGCTTCGCAATCTGAACTTTGTCCCTGACTCTTTGATAAGCAAAGTCAAGCGACACGCCCGTGGTAAATTCAACCGTAATGGTAGAGACACCCCTGACCGAAGTGGATCGAATTTCTTCAATGTCTGCTACGGACTGGATCTCTTCCTCAATGATCCGCGTCACCAGGGATTCAATATCGCTTGGACTGGCACCAGGATAGAGCGTGGTCACAACCACCGTTGGAATCTCAATGGAAGGGAAGGCTTCCTTCGAAATCGTCAGGTAACTCACCAAGCCTCCAATCGTGAGCATGATCGTAAGGATTGCCACACTTGGACGATACCGAATGGCAAGGTCAACAATTTTCATGGAAATTAAAGGTCAGTGTCGGTTGACATCACAGAGGATGAATTCATCACGGGCACTCCATACTCATCCAATTCGTTGAAGGTCTCGTCAATGATGACAAGATCTTGGTTGCCAAGGGTCGACTGTCCTCGAATGACAACATGATCTCCATCATGGAGTCCATCAAGAATGACGCTTTGATTAGCATATTCTGGACCAGGTGTAATATCACGCATCTGGGCAATTTGACGACCGTCCACATCTGTGATCACAAAGACGGAAAGCCCATCTTCAGTTCTGATGATTGCATTGCCTGGAATCACGAGTGCACTGTCAAGGGTCATCCGCACGATGCCAAGCTCCACGATCATTTCTGGCTTGAGCCTCCCATCTTCATTTTGGACTTCAATATTGACTTCAAAGGATCTGCTTTCCGGGTTGATCACACTTCCAGAGAAGATGACCTGGCCCAGTCGGGATGAAATACTGGATGCAGGAAGGCGTATTTCTGCGGGAGTACCGACTTCAATATCCCCTGCGTATCGTTCGGAAATGCCGGCCGAGATATACACATTGCGAGCGTCAACCAGTCGGAGAATCTCAGTTCCTGGGATCACTTGTTCGCCCGCTTCAACATAGTGATCTTCAACGACTCCATAGATCGGAGCGGTCATGGAAGTGTATTGCACTTGGAGACTTACTTGTTGAAAGAGAGCTTCGGTCTGGGCAAGGGCAGATTTGGCCTGTTCGTAGGTCGCTTCCAGCCTAATAAATTCCAATTCGCTGATGATTGAATCAGCAAAGAGTGGACTCTGGCGGGTGTAACTTTCTTCTGCAATTTTAAATGCGGCCTGGGCGTTATCTACCTGAGCTTCAGCCTGTGAAAGGTTGGTGGTTAAAAGGTCATCTTCGGTGGAAGCAACCACATCACCCGCACGAACTCTTCGGCCTAACTCTGCAATGTATTCTAGTCTACCTGTGGAACGTGAAGAGACGATCACATCATTTCGTGCCTCAACGATACCCGTGAGTTCAATGACATCATGAAAGGTAGATGGAGACAGATCAAGCACTTCTACGCGCTTCGCTGTCACGTCAGGAGCTGGCGTTTCGGTGTCAACGCTCCCTTCCGGGGAGGCACATGAAAGCCACAAAATACAGCAGAGAAAGACGAGATAAGTATGTTTCATCAATGGAGGATAGCTCACTTGATTGAGGATGCTAATTGTGTATCTAACGTATGGTCAAGGGGGGTCCCTAATGCGACCTCTAGGGAACTCTTGGAAGTCATGAAACTATGGACAGCACGTAGGTAGTTGAGTTTGCTGGTGTCTAACTGGGTTGATGCAGTTCGTAATTGAAAGGTATTGGCAACTCCTTCATTCACACGGGCGAGGGTGTATTCATAGTTCAACTCAGCATTGGCGACGTTCGCTTCCTGATGTTTGATTTGATGGTAAGCAGTCTCAAGGCTTCGAATGGCACTATTAATTTCTGCCTTGGTGGAAGCATTGAGTATATCAATATTGAGAGATGCCTGACGAGCAACCACCTCGGCACGAGCGATGGCACTCCTGCGTGCAAATCCATTGAAGATCGTCCAGGTGAGATTAAACCCAACATTGAATGCAGACTGCCAGTAGGCTTTGCTAAAGTAGTCATTTGACCCCTGAGAGAACGAAAATGGATCGTTCGGGTCACTGATGGTAAAGTTTCGGTTATCTGGAACTCGACCCGTGTAGTTGAAATTGGCAAAGATTTCCAAGACGGGAAGACGGCTTGCCTTGCTGGCTCGAAACCTGTTCAGGGCAAAAGCGTGGGCCAGTCGGGCTTCTTCGTGGTCGGGTCGTGCTACGGAGGCACGTTCAAACAGATCCATTCCCACCAGCGAGAGATAAGGTGCTAAATCGTCAACATCAAGTCGTCCATTGAGAGAAAGCTCCTGCTCTAGTGGCATCCCCAGAAGAAATTTCAACTGATCTAAACTATTGGATGCACGGCTACGTGCCTGAACTAGATTGGATTCCTGATTGACCAGCTCTACATCCATAGTGAGCCGATCGATTTTAGGAAGAATACCATTGCTGACTCGGATGGCCGTTTCATCTCTGGAGGCTCGGGTTCGTTCAACACTTTGAGCAGCTACCCGTGCCTCTTCTTCTGCAAGGAGTGCATTGTAGAAGGCTTCACGAACTTGGCCAATCACCACCTGCTCCTGCCGGTCAGTTGCCTTGGAGACCTGCTTAATTCGCGTACGGATTCCACTTTTCTGGAACAGGGTGATCCAGTTGGGTCCGTTGAAGATTTCGTAGGTTGCGGTGATGGAGTTAAAATACTGATTGGCAACTGAGAAGGGATTGTCACCAGAATCGCCCAGAGTAATGCCAGCGGCATTTAAGCCTTGTAGCTGCCGATTGCTAAACTCTGCAAATGTGATGGGGTTGGTTGTATTGAGCCCATCTGTACGAACGGTTTCGTTGTAGCCGAGCCACTCAATGAATGCAAATCCAGAGAAGAAATCACCAGCGGAGCTTCCCGCGAAGGGGTTGGCCTCCTTGATGTTGCGTGTATACGAACTTGAACCTTCAATCGTGGGATAGGCAATACTGAATCCCGACTTGACCTCTAGTAGAAAATCTTCTTCTGCCACACGGGCGGCCTGAAGTTGATAGTTTCGCATTAATGCGATCTCAAGTGCCTCTTCAAGGGTCACACGAATAGGGGTGGATGCGTCTTGTCCCTGGACCGTGAGGCATGGAAACAAAAGCAGAATGAAGATGAATCGTAAACGCACAGCAAGTGACGAGAAGGGTGACAAGAGGTTGAACATGGCGTACATGGTTGGAGAGTAACACAGGCGAACTTGGCACATCACGGCTTGAACGCACTAAATTGAAATTGGTTGAAGATGACAACCAAGAATCATGGGGAGAATGATCCCCTAGTGTTGTGTGGCTGAAATGACTTTGAACTGTTTACGACTCAATAGGGGGGATCTAAGATAGCATTCATTCATGGGTCTCACAGTGTCAGCTCATTGAGTAGACCGTCCATTCGGTGGACACCAGTGATGGAGAGGATTTAGAAGAGCATCATGATTCTCAGTGGGATATACTTGCGGTATGAAAGAGAGTGGGTCAACAGACTGATTATTTTGCACCAGCAGGCTTGATCTGTTCAGCTTTTTCAGCACTGAGATTCTCTGCTTTTTTGATTAGTGCTGGACTCATAAGCTTGCGCAGTTCAATGAGGTGTCTTTCTGCCGAGCTGTATCCTCCCGAGAGTGCCAAGTCAAACCATGCGTAAGCCTCAATATAGTTTTCATCCACACTTAAACCAAGAGAGTAGCAGATTCCGAGGAGATTCTGTGCTTCGGAATGCCCCTGTAGGGCTGCCCTCTGATACCATTTGAAGGCTACTGCTTGGTCAGATTCCACATAGATGCCTCGCTCGTATAACCGTGCCATGGTGAACTGTGCTTCGGGGTATTCCTGATCAGCTGCCATACGGTACCACTCCAGTGCTTCCTGTTCATCCATAGCCTTGCTTTTGCCATCCTCGTATAATCGTCCCATAGAAAACTGTGCACGGGCAAACCCCTGCTCAGCTGCCAAACGGTACCATTTCTGAGCTTCTTCAAGATCAACGGGGACTCCATCCCCCGCTTCGTAAATACACCCTGTAAAATATTGTGCGGTCTTGTGTCCCAGTTCCGCAGCCAAGCGAAGCCACTTGACACCTTCGGCTGGGTCAGACGGAACTCCTTGACCTTCCAAGTAGAGAAATCCCAAAAAGAAGAGTGCCTCCACATGTTTTTGATCGGCTGCCTTGCGTAGCCATTTCAGGGCCTGCTCTTGGTCAGCTTCCACATCAACACCTTCTTGATACATCACGCCCAGATTTAATTGAGCGGTAGCGTTTCCCAGCTCTGCTGCCTTCGTGTACCATTTGATGGATTCTTCAGGATCAGCAGGGATCCCAATACCGTCACTGTACATGGTTCCCAATTTTAACTGCGCACTCGCGTCATCCTGTTCGGCAGCCGTACGGATCCATTGGAAGGCTTTATGGTGATCAATGAGATCACTTTCGCCATCGGCATAGATCATTCCAAGAATAAATTGTGATTTTGCGTGCCCACTTTCTGCGGCCATCTTTAGCCATTTCATTGCTTCATGATGATCCGCTTCAATCTCCTCACCAGAGTAGTACATCAGTCCAAGATGAAATTGTGCTGGGATAAATTCCTGTTCAGCTGCAAGCCGATACCACTTTGTGGCTTCCTCCATGTCAGTGGAGACTCCTATGCCATTTTGGTACATCGTAGCCAAAAGAAATTGTGCACCTACATGTCCCTGGTCAGCAGATTTTCTATTCCACTCAATGGCTTTTTGAATGTTGACCGAGACTCCTTCCCCCGTGTGATACATCACCGCAAGATGAAACTGGGCATCCCTCTGTCCCTGCTCACCCGCTTTCTGAAACCATTGAATTGCTTCAGAACTATCTACAGGGACTCCTTTGCCTTCTTGATGCATCATGGCAAGATGGTATTGAGCATCTGCATGGCCCTGCTCTGCTGCAGCCCCAAACCATTCAATCGCTTCACCATGGTCTTCAGGAATGCCTTCACCTTCCAGATAGATCAACCCAAGATAATGCTGGGCATCCATATGCCCCTCTTGTGCAGCTTGACGAATCTTGTCAATGGTTTGTGAAGAAATTTGTGACAGGGCAATGGGCAGGCATACAAATGCTATTGCAGAAGAGATCAAATAAATCAGGTCAGTTTCAAACATATTGGGCTATGAGTGGAAGATCATGGAGGTCTACTTGAAGATCAATGGATGGAAAAATCGTCATCAACCTAAGAAAAGACCTGATGGAACGAATCATAAAAAATCTTTGTGCTGGTGGGCATGGAGATAGTCCACAACATTTTTTACTTGTTGCGTACTATTTCGATGACAGATGAGCAGAGCGTCATCGGTATCTACGACAACAACATCGTGCATTCCAACGACTGCAATCAGTCTCTTGCCTGCATCCACCATGCAACGGCTGGTGTCATGTACGATGACATTACCCTGGAGAACATTTCCATGACGATTTTTTTTGCTCAAATCGTAAACGGCTTTCCAGTCTCCGATATCACTCCATCCAAAATTTCCAGGAATCACCTGAACGTTACCGGCACGTTCCATGACTCCAACGTCAATCGAAATGCGTGTACTCTTGTGATAGGCCTCACGGATGGCATCCGATTCCTGATCGGTTCCAAAATGCGTGGAAGCGACATCAAAGGCTTTCCAGGTAGACTTTAAGTGAATCTGCATGTTAGATAGAATGGTATCGGCTCGCCAGATAAAGATCCCACTGTTCCAGAGAAAATCGCCCGAATCCAGAAATCGTTCGGCAGTGGATTCATTGGGCTTCTCAGCAAAGGTACGCACTGGGTAGATGTCGCTGGATTCCTTGTCAGATGGATCAAACTGTATATAGCCATACCCCGTAGCTGGATAGGAGGGTTGAATCCCAATGGTGAGCAGCGAACCTGAAGTCTGTGCTGCGTCAGTCGCCTGACCAATAATGTTCATAAAGCGGTTTTCATGTTTGACCAGATGATCCGATGGAAGGACAATCATCACTGCATCAGGGTCCATTTCACGGAGTTTAAATGCAGCATAAGCGATACATGGAGCAGTATTTCGGCTGATGGGCTCTCCGAGGATATTGCCTTCGGGAATTTCAGGAAGCTGCTGTTGTGTTAAAGGGACATAACGCTCATGGGTGACGACGAGGGTTCGTTCGGGTGGAACCAGTGGACGCATGCGCTGGAGGGTTTTCTGAAGCAGGCTCTGCTCATCAAAGACAGGCATAAACTGTTTTGGATGAGCCTCTCGGCTGCGAGGCCAGAATCGGCTTCCAATTCCGCCCGCCATAATGACGCTGTAAATCATTTGTGATAGTGTGAAGTTCAACAGGAATCTGGATCCATTATGGACAAAATAAGATCAAGTCCACTGTATAATACGCAATGTGAGGTCAATCTTGCCCCAAAGTCAGCATTCTTGCGTAAAATTAGGGAATATGGATTTAATTGCAAATTATTATGAAAATAGGAATTGTTGGAACAGGGTATGTGGGCTTGGTCTCTGGTGTATGTTTTGCAGAGATGGGCAACGACGTGTGGTGCGTTGATGTGGATGATAAAAAGGTGGCAGACCTTCGGCAAGGAAAAATGCCCATCTACGAACCCGATCTTGATATTCTGCTTCAGCGGAATCTTCGTAATCAGCGATTGATCTTTACGACATCGCTCCACGAAGCTCTTGAACATTCTGAAATCATTTTTTTAGCCCTACCGACTCCACCCAATGCTGATGGAGAGGCTGATCTCTCGTTTGTGCTTGATGTTGCACAAAACATTGGACAGTGGATTGGACCTCGTAGTGGATCTATTTATCGGATTGTAGTCAACAAGAGTACCGTACCCGTAGGCACCGCTGATCAAGTGCGAGATATGCTTCACCAACAGGGAGCCATTTCTGGGCAAGATTTTGATGTGGTATCCAATCCTGAATTTCTTCGTGAGGGGGCCGCTGTTGATGACTTTATGAAGCCAGAACGAATCGTTCTCGGCACCAGTACCACCAAAGCTGCCAAAAAAATGAGGAGGTTGTATGAACCGTTTGTCCGACAGGGGAATCCGATTCTTATCATGGATGAGCGTTCGGCCGAGGTCACCAAGTATGCAGCGAATTCGTTTCTAGCATCGCGGATTAGTTTTATGAATGAGGTGGCCAATTTGTGTGACCGAGTCGGAGCCAATGTCGATAAGGTGCGGATTGGAATCGGTAGCGACAGTCGCATTGGTCGGCATTTTCTTTATGCAGGAATTGGATTCGGGGGAAGCTGCTTTCCCAAAGATGTGCAGGCCCTGTTGAGAACTGCACAAAATCATGAGTATGAATTCAAAATCCTTCAAGCGGTATTGGATGTCAATGAATCTCAACGAATGCTATTGGTTGATCGCATTCGTGAACATTTTGGGGATCAACTCAAGGGTCAACATGCCGCCGTCTGGGGACTTGCATTCAAAGCCAATACAGATGATGTGAGAGAATCTCCATCCCATGTCGTCATTCAAGGACTTTTAGAACTCGGTGTACAAGTCACTGCATTTGATCCTGAAGCCATCCATACTTCTCGTAGAGTATTAGGAGATTCAATTGAGTATGCTGAAAATGCTTATGGTGCACTCCCCGATGTAGATATGCTGATCATCTGTACCGAATGGCCGGAATTCCGACGCCCAGATTTTAACCGAATGAAGGGACTGATGCGAACACCGCTTATCTTTGATGGGAGGAATTTGTATAATGCGAATAGAATGACAGAGCGGGGATTTGTATATTACAGTATTGGTCGTCCTGAGAGGGTTCACAGGGCATCATCGGATCTTGGATTGGACTGATCATGGATTGGCAGGCTTGGTTAACGGTTGGTACCATTGTAGGAATTGCCGTGGCACTTGTGAAGGATCTTGCAAGGCCGGATGCGATTTTCCTGAGTGCTCTGGGGATTCTGCTCGCTGCGGGGATCATCACCCCGAGTGAAGCATTTGCAGGATTCTCAAATGGAGCCGTAATTGCACTTGCCTCTCTGTTTGTAGTCGCTGCGGGAATTGAGGAAAGTGGACTTTTGCGCCGCATTGAGTGGCGATTACTGCGGCGGGTTCATCAATTGCCTATTTCACTGCTACGCATGATGGTGCCCACAGCGTTGATCTCTGCATTTATGAACAACACGCCGGTCGTGGCCATGTGGATCAAGCCCGTTCAGCGTTGGGCATATCGTTCTAAAATCTCGCCATCAAAGATGCTGATTCCACTTTCCTATGCATCCATCGCTGGTGGGATGGTCACCCTAATGGGGTCATCAACCAATGTGGTGGTCGCAGGTCTGGTAGAAAGTCATGGGTTTCCGTCTTTAGGACTGTTTGATTTTTCTTTGATTGGATTTCCAGCGGCGATCGTGGTGTTGGTCTTTTTGGCTTTCGTTGGGGTTCGATTTTTACCCGATCGTACCGGTGAGCCCGTTTTTACAAGGTCTCGTCTCCAGCAGTGTTTATTTGAAATCCGTATCAGTGATGGGTCATCATTTGCAGGGCTCACCCTGGATCAGGCAAAGCTGGACACCGAGGATGATTCAGCTGCTATCGTTCAGGTGCGACGCGGGAAACATGTGATGCCCGTAGATCGTCAATTTGTCTTAGGGGAGGGGGATGTGCTTTGTTTCAGTGGTGATGTTTCGGTCATGGAAGATCTTTTGGTTCGTCCAGGGCTTGAATCTGGCGTGGCGATTTCAAAGGAGCGCACAACGAATTTGCTTCCCATGTACGAGGCTGTCATTAGTGACACTTCCAACCTAGTTGGAAAGTCACTTGAGGATGTGGACTTCCTGTCCATCTATGGAGGGGTTGTCCTTGCGATTCAGCAACGTTCGGGAGGACTGGAAGGGGCCATGGCCAATGTCCCCTTAAGGGCGGGTGATTTGATTCTGGTAGGAGCGGTAGGAGACTTTGAAGAACGATGGAGTGCAAGCCATACAGAATTCTATTATGTCTTGCCCCGAGGGACTTCTCATGGCAAGCCCCCCAATCGAAAAATCCTTGTCTCACTAGGTATTTTGGTGGTCATGGTCATCATGATTGCATTCAGACTGCTTCCACTGCCGACGGTTGCGTTTGGTGGTGCACTGGCGATGGTCATGACACGATGCATCGGCATTCGGGTGGCTCGCAATGCGTTGGACTTGCAGGTCCTCCTGCTCATTGCCGCGGCGCTAGGGATAGGAGTCGCCGTAGAGAATACCGGGGTTGCTGATGGACTTGCTCAGGCACTGATTGGATTGGCTGCATTCAGCCCCATCCTGGCCTTGTTTGGTCTCTATGCGTGTACCAATGTTTTGACCGAATTAATTGCCAATAAAGCAGCAGCCGTTTTAATGCTACCCGTTGCTTTCTCGATGTCGGCATCTCTGAATATAGAGCCGAAAGCATTTATTCTGGCGGTTGCCGTTGCGGCGGCTGCCAGCTTTATGACTCCTGTTGGGTATCAGACCAATCTGATGGTGATGGCCGCTGGAAACTACAAAGTACTCGATTATATCCGTGTCGGCTTGCCAATTAGTTTTCTGGTGATGACGACAGCGGTGATCATCATTTCCATGAAGTGGTTGTAGAAGCAGGTCTTGAATCCTTCGGTTCGCCCACAATATTTTTTCCTCCCGAACAGTAGGGACTCCTCTCTACTGATGATGGTTACATTCTCTTGACCACTGTTCATGTCTGAACTCATTCAACCACATGGAGGCTCACTTTCAGAGCTGATCGTTGACTCTCAACGCCGCGAGATCTTACTTCGGGAATCGGTTCATTTTCCGTCCATCTTCTTGACAGATCGTCAGTTATGTGATTTGGAGTTATTGCTTACGGGGGCTTTTTCTCCCCTTAATGGCTTTCTGAACCAAGCTGATTATCGATGTGTGTTGGAAACTATGCGCCTCTCCTCTGGACTGCTATGGTCCATTCCCATAACACTTGATATTACCGAACAGGATGCAGAAAGGCTCATGGGACATAGACTCATTGCCCTACGAGATGTCACTGGACTGCTCGTAGCTGTTCTTCATCCAGAAGATTGTTGGATGCCAGACAAGAAAGAAGAAGCAGAATGGGTATTTGGGACGACCAGTACAGAGCATCCCGCAGTGGATTACCTTATGAATCGAGCAGGGACTCACTACCTTGGTGGATCTGTGGAGGGGATTCAACTCTTACCACATTACGATTTTCAGAATTTCAGACATACCCCGCAAAAACTGCGTGAGGTCTTCACATCTCGAGGTACTTCTCGTATTGTAGCATTCCAAACAAGGAATCCGATGCATCGAGCCCATAAAGAACTCACAGATCGGGCTTCTCAAGAGATTGGAGGTGATCTACTGATTCATCCTGTCGTTGGGATGACCAAACCGGGAGATATTGATCATTACACCCGTGTGCGGAGCTACAAACAACTCCTAGGATATTATCCGAAAGGCAACGCCATCCTAAGTTTATTGCAACTTGCAATGAGGATGGGAGGGCCTCGTGAAGCCCTGTGGCATGCCATTATCCGCAAAAACTATGGTTGTTCTCATTTGATTGTTGGAAGAGATCACGCAGGTCCGGGAATGATGAGCAATGGTCAGTCATTTTATGGACCCTACGATGCTCAATCACTTGTCAAAGCATATTCGGATGAATTAGGGATTGAGATCGTACCGTTTAGACTGATGGTATATGCCGTTGATTCCGATGCATACAAACCGATTGATGAAGTCCAAGAGGATGAAAAAACGTTGAGTATTTCTGGGACTGAGCTACGCAGAAAACTGATGAACGGGGAGGATATTCCAGAGTGGTTTTCCTATCCGCGTGTCATAGAGGAACTCCAAAAAACCTATCCACCACGGAATCGACAGGGGTTTGCAGTATTTTTGACGGGGCTTTCAGGTTCTGGTAAGTCAACCATTGCGAATGCACTTCAGTCGCGTCTATTGGAAACGATTTCCTGTCCAGTGACCTTATTAGATGGAGATGTTGTTCGTACGAATTTGAGTAAAGGGCTTGGATTCTCAAGAGAGGATCGATCTACCAATGTACAGAGAATAGGTTATGTTGCTTCCGAAATTGTGAAGCATCGTGGTATTGTGATTTGTGCTCCTATAGCTCCATATGAAGATGACCGAAAGATCAACCGACAACGTATTCAGATGCACGGCGGTTATATTGAAGTTTTTGTCAATGCTTCAATAGAGGTCTGTGAACGCCGTGATGTGAAAGGATTGTATGCCAAGGCAAGAGCCGGATTGATCCAAGGATTTACGGGAATTGATGATCCTTATGAGGTTCCAGAAACCCCCGAAGTGATCTGCAAAACTGAACAAGAAACGGTTGATCAAAGTATAGCTCTTATTATGGAAAAACTCAAAGAATTGGCATTCTTAGATAACGATTGATTGAATGGAAGATTCAATTCAAACCGTTCTGTTAAGCAAGATTCAGTCCGTTGATCTCCAGGTGTCTGTGATTGGACTTGGATACGTTGGACTACCTCTTGCAGTGGCTTTTGCAGAGGCTGGATTCTATGTCACTGGTATTGATATTGACGCAAAAAAAGTGGGTCTGATCCACCAAAGCACATCTTACGTTGAGGATATCCCGAACGATCGATTAACTCCACTGGTGTCCAATCAGAGGTTGAGAGCCACCAGCGATTTTGATGTTTTAGACAGTTGTGATGCCGTCAGTATTTGCGTGCCAACGCCGCTTCGCAAAACTGGTGCACCTGATGTTTCGTATATCTTGAGTGCTACGGATGCGATTGCAAAACATCTCCATCCAGGGATGATTGTTGTTCTTGAAAGTACGACCTATCCGGGTACAACGACCGAAATCATTTTACCCCACTTTCAACAAGAAGCCAGTGGATTGGAGGTTGGCAAAGATTTTTTTCTTTGTTTTTCTCCAGAGCGGGTAGATCCTGGTCGTCAGGATTGGACAACGCAGAATACACCCAAAGTCATGGGTGGGGTCACTTCACCCTGCCTTGAGATGGGAAAGGCATTGTACGAATCGGTGATTGAGACGGTTGTTCCTGTTTCAAGTACTGAGGTTGCTGAATTGACCAAGCTCGTAGAGAATACATTTCGGGCGGTCAATATTGGATTAGCCAATGAGGTGCTCTTGATTTGTCATAAATTAGGTTTGAATGCGTGGGAAGTTATTGAGGCTGCGGGGACTAAGCCATTTGGGTTCATGAAGTTTCTTCCAGGGCCGGGCTTGGGGGGACATTGTATACCGATTGATCCTCAATATCTCTCTTGGAAATTACGTACCCTTGGCTATACTGCCCGGTTTATAGAATTGGCGACCGAAATCAACACTGATATGCCGCGTTACTGGGTGCATAGAGTTCAGGATCATCTCAATGATCAGGGAAAAGCTCTGCGTGGAAGTCATATAATGATGATTGGCGTTGCCTACAAAAAAAATGTATCTGATTTACGTGAATCTCCAGCATTAGATATTCTTCAATTGTTACAAAAGAAAGGTGCTAACATCAGCTATCATGATCCGCATGTACCTAGTTTTGAGTTGGATGGAATGGAGATGGTTTCAGTAGAAGATTTGGATGGTACATTGGAATCTGCTGATTGTGTGTTGATCACGACCGATCACGATGAGTACGATTGGCCTTACATCCATGCAAAAGCACGGATGATTGTTGATACGCGTGCAACCTTACATCAAGAGCACGATGAAATTCTCCAGTATGCAAAGGAGAGATCAAGTCCATGAAGCATTCTTTGACTCAGTACATCGGGTACTTATGTTCTATCTGTAAGGTTCGAAAAGGGTAGGAGAGGAGAGAAGTCGTGTGAGAATTTTCATTGGTTCTATCAGGAATTGTGTGGATACAGATATCTATCACTGAAGAAGTGGAGAATAGAAACAATGATATTTTCAAAATGTCAACATTTATTACCGATGATTTTGAATTCTTAAATTTTTTCGCTATTCACAGTTAGAAAAGTTTTTCGTATATTAGAATAGCTCTAACCAGAGGCATTAAGGTCATTTCAATCTGAATAAGACTCAACCCAACGACAGAAACCAACCCCAACAATAGGGGCTAGACGACTCGGCTTTTTGCGTCAATGGTGGATTTAATGAACGCAAGGCAATGGAAAAGCTCGTCAATGCCGTCCATTTATGTTCGTAATCAGGCGGCTGGCCATGTGCTGTAACCCAATTATTAGCCGATTAAGATGAAGATATTAAGTTTTATTCCGTTGGTTTTATTGTTTGCTGGTTGTGGGAGACAATCAGGTGAACTCTATGCTGAATGTGCAGGGGTAGGGTTGTTGGTTTCAGAAATAGAAAAAAACGATGCAGGGGTAAACAAAGGGCGGATTGAAACATTTATAATGGCACAGTTGGGATTTTTTACCACAGAAAGGCATTATCCATATCCGTCTCTTTCGGTTCAAGTCAGGAGTTCTGCACGGACGTTTTTTATAGATCTATGGTACAGAAACGGAAAAGATTTTCAACCAACTTGGGAGATGAAAAGCAGAGTAAGTAGCACGGGGTATACGCCAGTTATGCAAGAAATAAAAGAGATGATTGAGCAGTTTATTGATGAATATCTTGAAGCCAATAGTGATGCTTGTGCGGTCAAAAAAGAGTTGATGGATATTTACCGATGAAGATATTTAGATTTATTCCATCAGTGTTGTTTTTGTCGCCAGTTGATGCAAGGGGCCAAGTGGTGCAGGAGAATGAGGATGATTTGCATTGCAACTCTACACTGGTTACCATGATGTGGGTTTAAGTGGTTGATGTTTCCCTCACTACGATGCAGGGTTAGCTAAAGGTAGGTTAAAACAACCGTCATAAGTAGGTGAAGGGGTGCCGATATATGATGATGATGCGGTCCCAGTTCTTTACGTCAATTTCAATTTTGTAGGATGGGTACACAGTATTTATTCAAAATTTCTAAAAGTCGTAGAGGATGAGGCCTCTGAAATCGATTTGCCAATTCAAAGAAATTGAGTTCATAGGTGATCGTCCAAAAAGCTCTCTACGAGATGATCTTGCCGATGAAATAGGGGCTTTTGCGAATGCTGATGGAGGAATCCTGCTCTGCGGAGTTTCTGACGCGGGCGAGATAATTGGGATGAGTAAAAATCAGGCTACTTCCCTGAGTCATATGCTTGCTGAATTAAGCACTGATACCATCACTCCTCCCTTACGCATTGGTGTGCAATACCGACAACTTGACGGAAAATTAATCGTCTTAGTTGATGTACCCAAAGGCGATTTTGTCTATGAACGGGCTGGATATGCCTATATTCGAGTTGGTCCCACCAAACGTGCTATGGGGGCAGATGAGCGACTCCGTCTTGCTCAGAGGCGTGGACAAAGTAGATATCTATGGTTTGATCAACAAGCGGTTCCTCATACTGGATTTCATTCTCTTATGGAACATTTATGGGCACCGCTGATAGGTGTGCCCCTTGAAGACGATCCTCGCCGTGCACTTACGAATTTGAGGCTACTCATTACGGATGAAAGGGGTGTGGATCGTGCGACGGTTGCTGGTATCTTGTTTTGTTCGGATACCCCTCAGCAATGGTTGCCCCAGGCTACGATCATGGCTACCATGTATCGTGGAAAAGATCGAGCATCCGCTCAGATGGATGCCCAAGAGATTCAAGGACCATTACTAGTTCAGATTAATGAATCCATGAAATTTATCGCCCGCAATATGCGGGTCGCGGCTCAAAAAATCCCCGCACGTGAGGATGTTCCACAATATAGTTTGACTGCCGTATTTGAAGCGATTGTAAATGCAGTGGTTCACCGAGATTACTCCATGGCTACACGGAGAATTCGACTTTCAATGTTCAAAGATCGTTTGGAAATTGATTCACCTGGTTTACTTCCCAATGGGATGACCATTGAGGGTATGAATTCCAGCCAAGCAACCCGCAACGAAGTGCTTGCTTCAATTTTTGGACGAATTCCTGTGGGCACCATACACGGATCAAACCACCGAAAATACATCATGGAACGTAGAGGTAACGGCGTTCCCTTGATCCTAAACGAAACAAGGGAAATTGTAGGCGTACCTCCAGAGTACAGAATTATGGATTCTACGAATTTAGTTTTGACGATTCCTACCGCTCGCCTTGATCCAATCCCATCAAAAGCAATCATCACTGTGCATTCTGAGGGGGAACCTATGGTTGGTGCAGATATTCTGGTTCTTTTTCCAAACAAGACATGGCAGCAGGCGGTTACGGACGAAAATGGAGAGGCAGATTTAAACCTCTATACAACTCACTTCCCGATGACTGTTTATGTCGCCATGTCTGGTTATACCGCTGGTTTGGCAAGAAAATGGGTCCCATCTCATGGAGGGTTGTTAATGGAAATCACGCCATTGAATGATGGAGGTTCAATGATTATTCCGCAAAGTACCGGGCTTATACCAGGGCTTAATGGACGGCTCAATCCCAAGAGGGATGCTTTGGATCGGACCTACCTGTATGCCGACAATATTGCAATTGACGAGGGAAAACAGCAACCAGTTACTTTTCGTGTGGGCATGCCATTGCAACTGACTGATGCTTTTGGAATCAATAAAATCATTAAGATCTTAGATATTACGGGTCAATCATCGCTCATTGAATATAAAGCACTCGATTAAGATATACTGTATGTTCAGAGCAATCTAATACATCCTCATAATCCTTTGATCATTCGACAGGCTCGCTTCAAGTGTTATCAGAAGGCTATGGCTGATTCATACGCTGGTTGATGATGAACCCTTTCCCCTTGAACATGAGCGTTTAGAACCAACGACTCCTTCAACATACGGAAACAATCTACATTTACAATCATTTATCCTTGCAAATCGAAAATATGATTTTATTTTACAAGCATGTTGCCCCGTAACGCGTTACCGCAGGTATATAAAGCACTGAATCGACAAGCTGCTACGGCATTGCTTGGGCCCCGTCAAGTGGGTAAGACTACGCTGGCCTTAGAGATTGCAAAAGCGACCAAAGCACTCTACCTTGACCTACAGTCCAACAGTGATCGCGCACGTCTGGTTGATCCTAAGTTATATTTGCGTCACTACGAAGATCAACTTGTGATACTGGACGAAATTCACAGGGTACCTGATCTATTTTCAGAATTACGCGGTCTCATTGACGAAGGGAGACGGCGCGGCCTGAGAAGCGGAAGATTTCTCCTTCTCGGATCAGCAACCATGGACATGCTTAAACAGACAGGGGAGAGTTTAGCAGGGCGAATTGAATTTGTATCTCTCAATCCTTTAAGTATCCTTGAATCGGATCCAGATGCTCTGGATTCTCTGTGGGTTCGGGGTGGTTTCCCGGATAGTTTCCTCGCTAACACAGATCATGATAGCCTGATATTCCGCCAGAATTTCATTCGCACCTATTTGGAGCGTGATTTGGCAGAATTTGTACAGGTTCGAATACCCGCTGAGACTCTTGAGAGACTTTGGACTATGTTGGCTCATGGCCAAGGGGGACTTCTGAACTTGGCACGATTGGCGAGCAACCTTGCCATGAGTGCCCCTTCGGTGTCACAGTACATTGATATACTAACTCGCTTACTCCTCATACGACGGCTTACACCCTATTCTACCAACACCCGGAAGCGGCTTGTAAAGTCTCCAAAGATCTACATCCGTGACAGTGGCCTGTTACATGCTCTGTTGGGTATTGAACAGTTCCATGACCTTGCAGGACACCCAATCATTGGAGCTAGTTGGGAAGGATTTGTAATTGAAAACCTCCTTTCAGATGCTTATCCAAGAACGCGTGCGAGTTTTTACCGAACATCTGCGGGAGCTGAACTTGACCTTGTAGTGGAGATTCCTGAATTCCAACGACCTATAGCCATAGAAATCAAGCGTTCGCTCACTCCAAGTCTCAGTAAAGGATTCCAAAATGCCATTAATGATATTGAGCCAGAACGTGCCTTTATAGTGTATGGGGGCGAAGAGCGCTATCCAGTGGGGGAATCAATTGAAGTCATTGGACTTCGTGAAATGGCCCAACTGCTTTCAAGGCCTAATCTGCTACGATCATAGAAATTACTGGAATATTGCAGAACTTCATTCCCTCCAGATTAGGCATCTTCAATGATAGCCCTTGTACAAGTCGGCAATTCATCCGAATATATAGTGTACTTATTTCCATGAACGAGATTCGGTACAAGTGCCAATTAAATTAGTCAGATCATCACCATATACGGAAGGATCTAAATCGATTGTTTGGGGTCCGAAAATAAGATATTCATCCATTGAAAAAAAACGC
Organism: Bacteroidota bacterium; assembly: GCA_026708685.1. Lineage (GTDB taxonomy): Bacteria > Bacteroidota > Rhodothermia > Rhodothermales > Bin80 > Bin80. Next base: position 8,015 of record JAPOUL010000101.1, on the reverse strand, counting down.
ATAGCAATAGGAGCAGATGAATTCAAATCACGTGTCCTGATAGCAGTTCCCATTCGGTAGGGATCTTTGCAGGTAGCAAGCCATGCATGAATCTTCGCTCTGAGTTCCTTAGAATCTCTGAACTTCGAGTATCAGTAGGAATGTTATCTATATACTGTTCAGCAAGGGGCCACATAGGATCATTATTAGGAATAAGTTGAGAAATAAAATTCTTAATTTCGCCTGGGGATTCGTTGTCAGGCATTAGCCAAATTCCGATTTTGATAGTATCGGAGTTTATAATTGTTCCGTCCTTGTCTGGTCTAATTTGAGTATCAATAGGGGTATTTCGGCAATACTGCGTAGTACTTTATTCCATCGTTTGACGGGCTCAGCATTGGCATCAATCAAAATTCCGATTGATAGGTGATATATGTTTTTTAATTCAACTGGAAGTGATGATGGTAAACGTTCAATTCCTTTGAATTTTTTGTAAAAAGGTATTGACTTTTATGTGAGTGAGCGTACCAGATATGTTCAGCAATATGTTGATCATCATTACCTTCAACAAGTAAGATTTTATTTGGATTTTCAGGAGTTTCCATGCACTATCTCACTTCAATATTTTGAGTCCTTGCTATTTCCAATTCTTCCTCTGAATACTCGAATGCCCTCAAATTTCCATTAAATTCGTCCAATCGAATCAAGGCCACATCAGATTCTTCACTCTCCGATGCCGCGTGAGAAAATGCTTTGATACACTCAATACTGTGAGTGGTAGCAAATACCTGAACATTTAGTATTCTGGCAGTTTCCAAAATCATACGACATAAGTTTCGTTGAATAGTAAAATGAATTCCATTTTCCATCTCGTCAATAAGGAGAAAACCATTTTTGCTTACCGCCATTGCTAAACCTACAGCATACAGTCGAGTAATGACATCTCCCAAGGTTTTCAAAGGTACGGGCTTTTCTTTTCCCTCAACCTTAACTGAAAATCTTCGTCCATTACTTCGTAAAACCCGAGAATACTTCTGCCCTACAACCGCTATTCGTTCAATATTCTGTCCAGTTAAATTGACGACTTTGAGCGAAAGATTTTCTTGTGGAGTAAGAACAACTTTATCCCAGAACTCTGCTGGGGTATGATTGGTAATAAGGCCGGGTCCAAGAGATTCACACCTGATAGGATCACCCATATTTTCTTGACCAAAACTGAGTCTCTTGAATATACGAGGTACAGGGGGAGTTAATTCGGATACAGATAAATCAGTAATTTCAGAGAGCCAAGGGAGCACAGAAACTTCTGCATTGTGAAATGTAACTTTCAATGCTTGATGATTGCCACTGGTAAGTTTCGGAAATAATTCTTGTTTTGATTGAGGTAAATCTTTAATATCAGTAATCTCAATTTTCAGTGAATCTTTATCGGAGATAGGACCGATAGAAACTGAGTGTTTTTCATGAATAGTCCTACGGCGTGTGCCAATTAAAGAAGATCAATACTTACAGAAGTAGATTCCATAAAACACATAGAAGCATTTTTGGTCATCATCATAGTGTCAACTCTCTCATTTTCTATAATGAGTCTGAAAGCCATCCAGCACGTTCGTTGAGAATATAGTGAGGGCGACCTTTGACTTCATCAAAGATTCGTCCTAAATACTCGCCAAGAATTCCTAAAACAATCAACTGAATTCCTCCTAAAAACAGAATTAATACGACGGTAGATGTCCATCCGGGGGGAAGATTCTTGCCACTCATAAATGTGATTAACGCATAGACAAGATAACAGAAACCCAGAAATGCAGACCCAAGTCCCAGCCAAGCGGATAGTCTCAGAGGAGCAGACGAGAATGAAAGGAGGCCATCCAAGGCAAGACGTGTCAGTCGTCTGATGTTATAACTGGGTTTACCTGCATGTCGGGCAGGGCGTGCATACTTGATCCCAATCTGCTTAAATCCAATCCAACCCCGTAATCCACGGACAAATTGATTATGTTCAGACATGGACCTGAGCACATCAACTACTTTGCGATCCATAAGGGCAAAATCTCCTGCGTCTTTGGGAATTTGAATGTTGGCCGTTCGGTCCAGTAGTCGGTAAAAACTGGAATAACACATTCGTAGAAACCATGACTCTTTACGATTGGACCTGATCCCATAGACAACATCATAGCCTTCCTGCCATTTTTGGATGAATTTTTTTAAGAGTTCTGGGGGATCTTGAAGATCTGCATCCAAAACAGCAACGATATCACCAGTAGCATGCTTCAAACCAGCACCTACGGCAACCTGATGTCCAAAATTTCTGGACAAACTCAAACAAGCTATGCGGTCATCTAAGAGGCAAGCTTCCTTCAAAATGCGAAGAGTATCATCTTGGCTACCATCGTCAACGAATAGAAATCGCATAGGAACCCCCAAATCCAATGAATGAAGGACTTGAAGTAAATCTGGCAGAACTTCCTCTTCATTGTAGCAAGGGAAGATCAGGCAAATCTCTGGTTGGGTATTCTGCCGTTTCATCATGAATCTGCAAAGGGATTTCCATACATACCAAGACCAAACAAGGCATAATCATAGCGGGCAGGATCACTCTGGTTCAAGGATCTGCACGTATCGGTTAACTCTATGACGGCCTTCCAGTCATTCATCTTTCGTTGTAACAATCCTAAGATACGGGCTTGGCGACCAGAGTGAATATCCAAGGGCAAGAGTAACTGAGATGGTTTGATCTTTCTCCAAAGTCCGAGGTCTACCGGTCCCGATCGAACCATCCAACGCAGATATAATGAAAGCCGTTTACAGGCACTTGCCCGACTGGGGCGAGCCAAGTGCTTAGAGAGTCTTGCAGGTGTATCGGGGTGAATCGTCATCATCCGTGTACTAAAGCGCTCAATGGATTGACGGGCATCTGGCTCATCAGGTGAACAGCCAAAAATGTTCTCAACGTTTCCATATTGGTGAATCAAAAGGCTGAGATTATGTGTGAAAGCAATACAGTCTTCTGGTTGAAATGTACGATGCACAAAGGTACGAAGAATTTCGCTGTCACGATCAGGATTGAAATTACGAACAAAACTCCAAGGCTTGAATTGCATTCGTATGCAGAGATCTTCAAGTTTTGAAAGAATTATTGTGCGAGAGCCCCAAGCCAATGTGGCCGCATAGAGGCCGATCACCTCTTGGTCAGCTCTATCAGAGAACGCATGACATATACTGATAGGATCGTCAGCTATAAATGCAGGTTGTTCAAAATAGTCGACCAGTCGATCAAGTTCAGATACGTTAAGCACGCAAAGTCAGCATTAAGGGGTTGCAAGGAACCCGAATGATCAACAAATCAAGAATACTGAACAAGAACCTTATCTCCTCCAGACTCAAGTGATTGTTGTGCAGCTTCGAGGAGTCGCACGACCGATAGGCCATTACGGGCATCAGATCGAGGTGATTGCCCTGTGCGAATACAATCAACAAAGTGAGAACACTCTAACTGGAGTGGTTCTGACATTTGAATTTTTGGGATACTGATGTCCCCCACGCGAGTCGTCATGGATTCTGCAAACCCTACATATTCGGGGGGATGCACACCCTTATCATAGATCCTCACTTTCTCGGCACTGCTCATTTCATCAATGACGACCATTTTTTTACTTCCAACCAAGGTGACGCGGCGCACTTTGTGCGGATCAAGCCAACTGGTATGGAGATGAGCAAGGGCACCGTTTTCAAAAAAAATGGTAGAGAAAGCGACATCACAAATATCGGGTTGCAAATAGGCGTGAGCATGTACAGCAACAGCTACGGGTTTTTGATTCAAAAATGCCAGTGCTACTGAGAGATCATGTGGAGCGAGGCTCTGCAAGGCATTTTCTTTCTGACGCACAATCCCTAGATTGACGCGAACACTATAGATATAATAGAGATCTCCAAGAGCGTTGGCTTGGATCAGATCCTCAACATAGTTGAATGCAGGATGATACAGGAGTAAATGTCCCACCATGCAATGACATCCAGTTTCATCTGAAAGCGATACTAAGGTTTCCGCTTCATGGGTGTATTCAGCCATGGGCTTTTCAACAAACACATGTCGTCCACTTTCTAAAGCTGCGCGAGCAATGGAGAAGTGTGAAGGTGTTTCCGTGGCAATGACGATTCCGTCAATGTCATCACGGTGTAGGATTTCATCAACAGAATTCGTCGTTTCGGCATGAGGATACTGATACTCAACAAAGTCTAAAACGCTTGAATTTGAATCACAAACTGCAATGACATCACATTCAGGAATAGAATTAAAATTTCGAAGCAAGTTTTTTCCCCAGTGTCCGACACCAATCTGAGCAAGTCGAATATTAGGCATAGATCAAGGTTTTCGCATGTTTGATAACGATCTCTGCAACCCGATCCTGATGAGCATGAGTTAATTCCGTATGCATGGGTAGAGCAAGTACTTCCTCGCAGGCCTTTTCAGTTTCGGGGAGGGTTATGTTTGGGGTAATATCTCCTTGAAAGACGGGTTGTTGATGTAATGGAACGGGGTAGTAGATTCCGTAGGGAATTTTTGCGTTCGTTAGTGCATCGGCAAGTTCGTCACGCTTTTTGGTGCGAATCACGTATTGATGGTATACATGGAATCCTTCGGGGGTTTCGTAGGGTCGTGTAATTTCATCAATCGTTTCAAAGAGCGAATGGTAGTAGGATGCAGCACTACGGCGAGCCAAGGTAAACGATTCTAAATGTTTGAGTTTGACGGTTAAGATTGCCGCTTGCAATGCATCAAGTCGGCTATTCACCCCAATGGTTTCATTCAAATACTTGTGTCGACCACCATGGTTGGTAATCATACGCGACCGAGTTTCCAATTCAGGATCCGAAGTGAGAATTGCTCCACCATCCCCATAGGCACCCAAATTTTTAGAGGGAAAAAAGGAACAGCAAGCCATAGTTCCCATACTTCCGGTAGAAGTTCCATTATAGGTAGCACCAATGGCTTGTGCGTTATCCTCAATGATAGGTAGGTTATATTTTGACGCAAGTTTCGTCAGAGAATCCATCTCGGCGGGTTGTCCGAATAGATGGACGGGAACAATCGCTTTCGTTTTGGGAGTAATGCATTGTTCAACACTATCAGGATCAAGACAAAACGTTTTTGGGTCAATATCAGCGAACACGGGGGTCGCTCCTAAAAGAGATGCGGCTTCGGCAGTGGCAATAAAGGTAAATGAGGGGGTAATGATCTCATCACCAGGCCCAATATCAAGAGCCATATAAGAGATTTGAAGGGCATCCGTACCGTTAGCAACGCCAATCGCATACTTTGCTTTCGTGCATTCAGTGAGTGCATTCTCAAATTGGGATACGACAGGGCCACGAATAAAGCGTGCGGAATCCAGAACTTCATGGATAGCGGCATCAATCTCATCTTTGAGCCTCACATACTGCCCCTTGAGGTCCACCATCTGGATATTCATGGATTTATTGATTGTCCAGCCATTGATTTTCGGGAACCATCTTCATGTAACGGGCTGGATTTCCAGCCCAAAGTTCATGTGCAGGGATATCATGCGTGAGGACGCTACCAGCAGCCAGCATTGCATCCGGTCCGATGACTTTGCCGGGCAAAATTGTAGCACCAGCCCCAATACGCCCACCGCGAAGCACCGTAACCCCTTTGTAATACTTTGATCGTTCTTTGGTGCGGCCAGCGAAGTTATCATTGGAGGTGATCACACCAGGGGCGATGAAGACCGAATCTTCCAAGGTTGAGTAGGCAGTGATATAGGAATTGGTTTCCAGTTTACATAGAGAGCCAATCGTACAGTCATTTTCGATAGCCACTCCTCGACCAATAATTGTGGATGGTCCCACTGAAACCCGTTCACGAACGCTTGCCAAATCAGCAACCATAATATGAGATGCCAGTGAACAACCCCTGTAAAGGATCACATGAGTTCCAATCAAACAAGAATCTCCCAGAACTAAACGATCAAGGTCAATACACTTTTGGAGTGTGCTGTGTCTGGCACGCATGGGTTGGACACCAAGAACACTATGATCTCCAATATGAACTCCGGTTCCAATCTGGGTTCCAGCGTGGATGGTCACATGATTGCCGATGATACAACCTGAACCGATTTCAACATCATCATCAATCACACATCCTTCACCTAGAACTGATTCTGATGAAATCATCAAGATTCAATCACAATAAAGCCCGCAGTCCAAGGGACTGCAGGCACGAATGTAACACAAGGAGGTACAGGATTAGAGCGTTTCAAGATAGTGCTCGGCGGATTGTTTCCATGTACCATAGACTGCATTCTGGAATGCGTCTTTTGCAGATTCAATATCATTGATTCTAACATGGGCTTCTCCTAAGACATAATAGATTTTAGCCTTATCAGAGCGACTACCAGAATGAACAGCCAGTGCTTGCTGTGCAGCGGAGATTGCTTCGTTCACTTCACCTTTGGTATAGTGTGCCAATGCCATATAATAGTGCACATCAGCATCTGGCTCCATGAGTTCAGACAAGCTTGCAAGTGCAGCCTTGGCAATATCTGCATCCGAAGATGTTGCGTTGCGTTTGGCAAGAGCTGAAGAAGCTTCACTAATAAAGTGGTCACGAATTGCTTTTTCAGCTGCGATACTGGTTTTCCGGTCGCCGGGTGCAGCAGATACCTCCATCCAACTATTGATGGCTTCGTCAATTTGGCCCAGATTTTTGAGAGCCAGTCCTTGGCCATATTTATTTTTAATATAGGCAGGGTAGATCTTCTCGCCATTGGTATAGTGCTCAAGTGCAGTTTCAAAATCATCAGATCTGAACGCAGTTGTTCCCAATTTGTAATCAATCTGGGCTGCGGCGTAGCGAGCTCGTTGTGCAACATCTGGATCAGATGCTTCTTCAGCCCCAGTGGCAGAACTTGCAAAGAATGCACGAGCTCCTGACCAATCAGAACTTTTCGCTGCTTCCTGAGCGGAATTAAAATCTTCTTTGTATTTCTGGGCATATACAGTGGAAGTCAACACCAGTGTTGTGACCAAGAAAGATGTGGATAAGAGAATGCGAAGAGGTTTCATCCGAAATCAATGAATTTTGGTTCAAAATGTTAATGAAAATTGCAACAAATCCCATTCTACTCAAGTGAACGGGTATGGTTTCAAATGTTGACTATGCTTTTTATTGGTAGCTCTGCGATGGTTCATCATTTGCAATGTTACGTTTCACGCGGTGAACATGAAGGAGTAGACATATCACGAATTATGATTTAATAGAGATCGAAAGTCCGAATGAATGTATGTTTTTGCAGTTAAATGTTAATTTTCTGTTAAGATTTCAAATTTGCGAAATATTTCGGAACTATAGTAAAAACGTTGGTATAAGCGTACGTTTTCTAATTGTTTTGCTTCTCAACAATTTTCATGGTCACATTCATTGTACTATAATGAACAGTTATTTTATCGTTTCATGTAGTTCTTGTTGTAGCATTGTGTATTACGGAGTTGTTCAGGTCCTGGGCTGTTTAGTGAAGATTATGATCAACAAGAACTTGAGTACGAATATGGCGAAGTTGGGTCAAATCTCTGAAAGGATGCTGTTGGTAGGGAGTCCCCCCCCCCCATTTGAGTTCTATGACTATCAACAGCCGATCAAGCGATTTAGATCTAATACATCTACCGACTATGACTACCGAAAATTATCGCTTTACGGTGCACCTATTCTGATCCATGAGGCTCTCATGCAGTATTTAGTGTACCAATACTTTATTCAATCAGAGGAGTTGGCATTTGTGAAGTATCAGGATCAACTCATTATAGGAGATACCCTGTATACTCTTACCGGATACTTCTTACAAGAAGCAACATTTTATAGTTCAAGTTACAAAGAAATAGACCGCATAGATATTGTTCCCTCTCAGGAAGTGGTGGATCTATATCATGATATTACTGAGTCACAATCCATATCTAACATTAGGGGGCTTCCGTTTTTTAAGTGGGTGAAGCACGAAAAAGAGGGTAAACGATCCGTG
>JAPOUL010000089.1 GCA_026708685.1 Bacteroidota bacterium | reverse complement strand
AAATGAATGAATTCAACTGAATGAAGCAAGAATGTAGAGATATAAAAATTTAAAAATAGGATTATAATTGACTTAGATGAGAAAGTTATTTTCGAACATGCCCTAACTCTCTATACGCGATAATAAGAAAATTACCACATCCACACGCTGGATCAAAAAACCGAAGTTGGCCTAATTTGTCTCTAAACTTTCGGAGATCTGAAGTTTTACGAGTATCTTTTCTGGACTTCAACTGACTGAATTCATCCCAGAGACCATCCAAGAAAAGGGGCTCAATCACTTTCAGAATGTTTTTCTCAATCGTATAATGAGCCCCCTGTTGACGGCGTTCCTCAGGATCCATGACTGATTGAAAAAGTGCACCGAAAATCGCGGGGGAGATATTGGACCAGTCAAACATACACGCGTCTAACAGGGCTTGACGCATGGTGGAATTAAATGCCGGAATCCGTAAGGATCCCTTGAAAAGATCCCCATTCACATACGGGAAACGATTCAAATCTTCATCTAGAGTTATCGTCCGATCAGAATCTGGCGTGTCCAGCACTTGAAATAATTCAGATAATTTTGCTCCTAAATCTGAACCATCACCGCTCGTACGATGCTCTATAAAATCAAGGAATAGATCGCGCGGTGCAAAGATACCCGTGTCATCGGCGAACAAACAAAAGACGATTCGCACGAGGAAACATTCCAAATCATACCCCCTGTATCCTGACTCTTCCAACATATCATGTAGATGGCCGACCAACTCAGAGGCTTTGATATTTGCTGGATCTTGATCCCGAAATATCCGGCGCTGTTTACCAACCATAAACCCAAATGCCTCCACATTCAGGGGCAATTCCTTTAATGGAAATAGAATCTCTCTTGCTTCATCACAATCATACAATTCAAAGATCTGAAAATCGCTCAATAGGATATACTTGGGGCGTTTACTTTCAGAGAGTCCATCAAAGTAGTTCCCCGCCTGCTCATATGCTTCTTTAAGACTGCGACCTCTACTTTTTTGCTCAACCAAAAGAACGCCTGGCCAAAAAAGATCAATGTAGCCCGATCGATTCTCTAATTTCTTCACATGATACTCATAACGTGCGACACTGCGACGCTGAATCCCAAAGACTTCAAAAAAATCATTATAAAAACTCTGAGTATCCCGCCTCTCGTCTGAAGCTATTTCTTCCCAGTTTGCAACGAACTTTGCTGCACGAACTCGAATTTCATTCCACGATAGACGCATGAATTAAATTGAATTAAGACTATGGGACATCCCCAAATAATAGTGATTCCGTTTTCTAGGAGAGGCTTCAGATTTTAAGTGGTTATTGGATATGCTCCAAATGAAAGAAAAATAGGTCATTGTCAAAATAACCGGAAATGGATTTCTGTATTTCAAGTATAAATCTTAAGAGTTAAACGATCTTACATGTCTTTAGAGCCTTATACAAAGCCTCTGCATTTTCTTAGTTGACTGATGGGTTTTTGTTGGACATCAATAAAAATATCAATTTCTCTATTGGTGAACCTAAGTAGATTCTTAGAGTATAACAGTTTTTAAATAAAATCCATTAATTTTTTGAATTGGTGGATTTTGTTTGAATCCTTGTGTCAAGGGAACGTTACAATTGCACTAATTGTATTGTTGAGTACTTTCTTACCTATATACATTCTCAAACCGTATCTCAATGGCCGACATACGAAAGCAAATTGCAGAAAATAACGCTGCTTATCAAGCTCGACAAAAAGAGTTTGAAGCATCCTATCTAGGCAAGATAATCTTGATGCACGATGGGGAATTTATTAATGCATATAATGATGAAAGTGATGCTTACTCTATTGCCTGCGAGAAGTATGGACTGGGCAATTTCACTCTTCATCGAGTTGGACAAATGCCTATTGATCTTGGATTTGCAGGGTATTTTCCTGTACAATAGAGTTTGTCTACATTCTATGCCTTCGTTAATCATTCCAATTAACAATCCAATCATCAAGCATTTATTGATGCCTTAGTATACTGTCATGGGGTTCAAGATAATCCTATGAGTTACATTGCTCAGCTTGATACAGGTGCTCAAAAAACATTAGTTTCTCAGAAAGTCGTGGATCAATGAGGTCTCATTCCTATAGGTACTGTTCCAATCCTTAGTGTAAGTGGCCACATCACACATAGTGATGAATTTCATGTAGATCTCAGGATCCCAATTGAAACTGGTTCTCACTCTGTATATACCTCAGGTACAAGTCTGAATGTTTCTCAAATGCCCTATCAATCATCTAAATGTGACGTTTTATTAGGAATGGATTTTCTTTCGCTCTTTCATATTACATTATTTGGGCAACAAATCATATTAAGTAACTAGGGGCTTCTGCAAACCTACGCGTTTTCGTACAAATGTTGACATGAGAATTTGAGATACATATTTAGAATTGACTTTGAGGTTTTGTAAACGGCTCTTCAGCAACTGACATTAATACATCTTCATACCGCATAACGATCCTGACTATGATCCACTAGCAGTCCAGAGGCTACTTCCACCATCTCCGTAGTCAATTACATCACCCACGAATCGCTACCGCTAGAAACCAAACTTACACTCGCTATAGTCGCAAACAGGTGTGATCCTCGGTGATGACTCAATAGATTGAGATCGTAGAATGGTCGTCCCGAAAAACAAAATCAAGCACACACCGCTAGATCAAAAAGGATACATTAATGAGAGAAGGAGTTGATTAATGCACCTTAAATGTGACTGCAAGCCTCATTTGAAAAGAACAGTTTCACATGCAGTCGCTCATCAATAATAATCGTGAAATTTGCGAGGCATGTAGTGTAAAAGATTAATCTTGCTGTACTGAGACATCTGCTTGGATTGTTGGCATATCTGGATGCAAAGTATTTTTCAATCTCATTTATGAGAATTCCATATTTGTAGGTCTATCATTTTATCAAAGTTCGTCATGTGTCGTCATATAATTACTCACCTTCCCCTATCCTCATTTTTCGGGAATTTTTTGAGGCATCATGCCACTTTAAATATTCTTGATGAAAGATTCCAGATTTGCTTACTGAATAGAGCTGATCAATGTTCGGGCCAGTGTAGGCATCGCCTCAAAATCAAGCCTGCTGCTGGCCGCATCCTCCATCAATAGGTCTGTGCTCAAAAAACGATGGAATTTTTCAGTTTGAAGAGTTGCCTTTGGTGAAATACTTTGTTGGCAGATGGATGCGTCTGAATGAGCAATCTGACTCAATGCAATCATCACTGGAGGCAATTCTGATGTCCATGTGACATCAAGAAAACCGTCATAACAATCTACGCTGTACCCCATGCCACTTAGAACTAAAGCAAGAGTAGATGATTTGATAGTCCCAACCCAAGTAGCAATCAGTGCATGTCGCTCTCTAATCTTTACAACATAAGTCTCATCTAAATTCAAACGCTGAAACGTTACACGTGCATCTTCAAGTAGCTCAGTTGCCATAGCATCCAAATACACTGGAACCTCTGTACCTTTGAGTACATTTCGCATCTCAGCGACGACCCTATCGTGAAGGAGTCCACCCTCACCCCCGAAGGACAGTGGCTTTCCAACACGATCAGAAGTGACTTCAATGATCTTTTCGCGATCATGAATCCGAAGAATTCTCCAACGCCTTCCAGAAAACACAATGGTCATGTCCTGAGTTAAGACCATTGAAATCGGTAATGTCCCCAGTTCCTGATGGTCCGCAATGATTCTATATTCCTCGGGCGTTTGAAACACCGCATAAAAGCTGTAATGCTCCGTGATTCGCTCCCCTGCTTTTCCAAGAAGAAGTGTTCCATCAGCACCCTGCTCAATCAATGCGACATCTGGAGATCCAATCTGTCTCAGTAGACGGGCAAAAAGGGAACGAGTGACTCTTAAAAATGGGCCTCGCAGGCAGAGCGTTTCGTACAAATGACTTGCACTCGTTCCTCCATGTTCTGCAATCACGGAAAGAATCTGATGGGTAAGTGTAGAGAGATGTAATGCCTGTGGGGAAGGAGGCTCACACCATTTCTGTCGGAGCAGTTCCATCATCGCAATGGACTGGATCAGCCCAAGAAATAAACGATCAAGGAGATGGGAATCCGACCCTGGGTCGGTCTCTATCTGATATATCCGTAAAACTGCAGGCACATCCTTGCGACGACCAGAACGACCAAGCCTCTGACGTAGTGAAGAAACCGAAAAAGCAGGACCAATCTGGGCCACACTTTCAATCTCTCCGATATCAATCCCAAGTTCCAATGTGGTTGTGCACACGGCTGTCGTAGCTGGATGCGATTTAAGACGCTCTTCCAAGCCCACTCGATGATCCTTGGAGAGGCTGGCATGATGAGGAAAAAATTCCAGCGGCCAACGATTTTTTTCTGAGTATTGACGAAGGGCATCCGCATAAAACTCAACATTTTGACGAGAGCCTGCAAAAATGAGATTTCGTTTTCCCCTCAATGTCTTACTAAGATGCTTGACCACTTCATGGGTCTGTCTATCATGATCATCGGGGTCCTTCTCATCGGACACCTGTCCTTTTTTCAGATAGCCACGAATCTGGGCCTTGAGCCAAAATTGAGATGCCTTATCCTCCAAAACATCCACATCTTTCGGATCCTCAGGACGTAGATACTCACGAACTAGATGCATGTCTTGCAAAGTGGCCGACAAACCTACTCGGCGGATCCTTCGCCCCGTTGACTGCTCCATACGAGTTAAAAGAGAGCGTACATGGATCCCGCGTTCATTGCCTAAAAACGCATGTAATTCATCAATCACAACTGCCTGAACCCCTTGAAACACTCTGGGCACTTCATGTCCCCGTAGAATAAAAAACGCCTCCAGCGACTCGGGGGTGATCATCAGAATCCCCCGAGGTTTCCTCCGAGCTCGCTGCTTGATATTCAGTGAAATATCCCCATGCCATGGATACACCGGCAGATCTGCCCTCTCACCTAAATCCTGCAAGCGCTCAAACTGATCATTGATTAGTGCCTTAAGAGGACTCAGATAGACCAGATCAAATCCAGTTTTTTCTGATGCATGTAGAACCGAAGAGACCAATGGAAGGAAGGCAGCTTCCGTCTTTCCCTGTGCTGTGGCTGCCGCAATGATCACATCACGCTCATGATCTAAGATTGCAGAAATGGAACGCTCTTGAATTTCATGAAGCGTCTCCCAGCCTTGATGCCATATCCACCGCTGGACGGGCTCTGCCAAGCGGTCGAATCCCTGCGATGATTCAGAGCTTGAAGGAGGCAAGCTCATCATCGGATGGTTTACTAGGGGAACTCAAGAATTCATCACTTTCCACTTCCACAGTTCCAATCAATGTCTCCCAGCTGGTTTCAGGGTTTTGCTCCAGAACCGCCAGTAGATTCACGAATGCTTTGACGGTATTCCGAGGAGTTCGAAAATAGGCATTCCCAATTCGCTTGGAGCAGTGAGTCATAAATGCCTTGAGGGCATCATCACCAAGAGCAGAATCTTCTCCTTGGACTACGGTTCGAATATTGGAGAGGAGTACGAAAATCTCTTCCTGAGTTAAACTCGCAAGTCGGATCACAGGACCCGACATATCAACAAGACCATCCTTTGCAAATGGGTTTTCCATCAATCTGGTCTGGAGTGCTTCATAGCTATACAATCCTCTCCGCGGATCCATCAAAAACTCTGGTGTACCCGCCATCAGAAAACTGATGTAACTGGTATTGCCCTGAAGCACATCGTTGAGGATCCTTAAAATTTGTTCAAAGTTTGCCTTTCTGGCTGGCGTTGATGTCAGTTTATACAAATTGACCATTTCATCAAGCGTCACCAATAAACCCTTGTATCCAGCTTCACGAACGAACAATGAAAACAATTTCAGATGATCATAAACATTGCTGTCATTGACAATGGTTCTGACCCCAAGTGCTTTCCGTGCCTCCGTTTTTGTAGAGTATTCCGCCCGTAGCCAACGAAGAGCATTGGAACACAGTTTCTCATTCCCACTGTTGAATCCCTCCAGATAACGGGCAATCACCGCTGCAAAGTCATACCCCCCTGTGAGTTCTTGTAAATGAGAGAGCTGTTCATGGATCAACTCTTCAGACTTAACGCCTTCCCTGATTGATCTCTGAAGAATTTGGCCTGCAAAACGTTCAACAACTGATCCGATCGCACCTCCATTGGGTTTGGTACGCGTTGATGCATTTCTGGCGAGTTCTGCGTAAAGTGATCGTGCCTGTCCCCCCGTTGCCTGCAGACGGCGTACGGGAGAGAGGTCTGCCGAAAGCGTGACCATTCCCTCCTCCAAGGCAATGAGACGAACCAGATTCATGAAAAAGGTTTTCCCAGATCCATACTCACCAATGATAAATCGAATGGAAGCCCCACCCGATCGGTTACGTTCAAGGTCACGGATCAACTCACTGAGTTCAAGTTTTCGACCAACCTGAATATACCGCAGTCCAAGTTTGGGAACAACCCCTGCTCTTAATGACTGCATGATTGCATCGCGGTCACGATTCTTGATGTGGGGTTTCTTCATGAAAAATAATCAGCTTCTTGGATGGAAAGGATTGGGTTAAAGTGGTCAGGAATCTTTTGGTTGCAAGATATTCCTGATTTCAGGGTTGATCTCAAAACCCTCATGGTCATCAATCAGCAGATCATCAAATTGATCAAACGACCATTCATTCAGCGTTTCAAGGGCTCCCTCCTTCATCAATTTCAGTTGCGATGTCAATCCAGTAAATTCGGATTCGTCCATTGCATCTCTTGCGAGCAATTCCGTGAGCAGAGCCGAGTGTGCTTGATCCAAGCCTTCAAAGATTTCGGGAGCTTCTTCTTGATCCTGTTGATCCACTTCACTATCGTTCTGGTCCTCAAAGATCTCACCTAAAAGGGTAAATACCTGCTTCGTCTCCGATTTTAGAGAGGCAATGTGCTCCTCATCCAAGACCACCGGCTGGTCAGGAGCTGCGGGGGCTGGAACTTTGAAATGCTTGCTCTGATTTTGTTCAAGAATGATGGTTTCGAGCTTCCCCGATGCCGAAATAGCATGTAAATCAGAATAAATCGTATCAGGTTTGAGCCCGACTGCCTTGTAAATTTTCTGGATCATCTTGATCTGATCAGGCTCAGCTTTACCATTGACCATGGCGATGCAAAGTGCCATCTCTGCGGCTCGATGATGGTTTTTCTTGGGAGATATTTTCAGGATCTGACGAAACCATTCCATGGTTGGGATAAATTGGATCATATACTCCAGATTCTTGGAGAGGCGAAGCTGCTCCTCGTGGGTTAACGGAACCGATTGAACATAGGATTCCAAGAAAACTTCATCGGTAGAGTTAATCCAGTCATCTTTTTTATGGGCGACCATCACACCAGCCATCATGCAAAGGATGGCTTGTTTGTATTCCTTGCTCACCTCCGTGCGAGGTGGAGAATCTTGGGGGAGCTCAAAAACAAAAACGTATTCACCCACATCAATATCCGTCCATTCAAACGAGTAATCAGGTATGATTCCGTAGCAAAGAACTTGGAGTGATTCAGAAAGTCTAGATAATTGAAGTTTTTGAATTTGGAAGCGATAATCCGGGTTGATCGCTTTCACCAAATCTCTCAGCCGAAGTTTCTTTTTAGAGCGAATGGCTGATTCTATCAGGTTTTTTAAATTTTTTAACTCTACTGGTGTGAACTGTGATCGGATACTTGATGGAAGCAATTTGAACGCTTTCATCGGAAAATTCTTACCTTCAGCTGTAGACTTATATCGTCGATAATCGGTCAGCTGATCCGAAACTTTATCAATCATTTTCATCACCTGATTTTCCAATGCATAAATGCTGGTGAGATCTGGCACCTTGCCAAAATAACGACTGAGATCCACTGAGAATTGTTGCTCCTTTGCCTCATAGATGGGGTGTATCAGTGCATTCGTCATAGGAATAGATAATCCATTTGGAAATTCCTTGTCAAAAAAGTGTTTGAATAAAGCCCTAAATTCGGGGAATACTCGTCTTGTCCCAGCTGGAAACTTCGTCTTGGGATGCATCGCATACAAGACCAGATACCACTCCGCATTCAGTGCGCCATTGGCATTGATGAACCTTTTGATCGCGACCGATAGATCCAGAGATGGCCTTCCTCCAAACCGCAGGTTCTGAAACCGTGGCTTGATTTCAGTTTCATCGGACACGATGGGGATTGCGGTTTGGATAAACCTGATCAGTCTTCTCTCTGCATATTTGCCCTTGTGCTTTCCCTTGTATATCCTTAACAGTCTCTTCGCCTCAGAAAGAATCATTCGTTGCTCCTTTTTTGAGGGCGAATCAAGGAAAAATCGTCGTTCTAATCCGAAGAAATACAGGCAGATATAGCTATCATCAAATCCTTCAACCGATCGACCACTGGCAAGCCACTCCAGATATAATGCACGCCTGAAGGGGTCCATGCAACAGTATCTCCATGGAGTCCGCCCAAGCGAAAATCCATATTGGAGCGGATTGGTAAACTGATTCACGGGTAAACTTGGATCAATGACGGAATCACTATTTTTGTTGTATGTGCCGTCTAATCTCTTTCCAATGTAGACCATCCCCCCAATATCACGCCCAGCTACCGAGACGGACTCATTCGCAGGAATCCAAACATCATCCGATGGCAATGTGATTTGATGATGAAAGTAAAGGCCGTGTTTGTCAAACTCCATGCGGCGGGTCCATCTTCTTTGTAAAACTCACACCGTCAATCAACATCATTAAGTGGCATGAAGACAAGATAGAGATCTTCACCGTTGAGCAAAGGTGCCCTTACCATTGAATGATCTAGGCGTAGATCGCCAGTCCATCTATGATCCATGAAAAAATCAGATGAGTGGACTGCCATCACATGTGTCTGTTCTTGGTGGGAGTGGATCACGAGTTACTGAAGGCGATCTTTATGCTCTACATACAACGCCCTAAACAGCATGTACGATGTCTGGGCTGTCTCTTTGGTGAACCAGTAATTGACTCCAGCTCCTACTGCGGCACCTGCAAGCGGAATCGTCTGCAGTAATTTTCGGCCCACAAGATTTTTGGCCAGCTCTCGGGGGACATGTCTGGATTGATCCGCAAAGACACCACGTACACGCCCCTGATACGTTCCTCCCCCAGCGTAGGAAGCAGCTGCAATTCCAATTTCATGCAACGCACCACTGCGTGCCTCCCGTGAATTGGCAGCTGCAGCATTGAAAATCGACAAAACGACAGGGCCATGCTCTGGTCCAGTCATCGGAAATCCATAGGAAGCACCAATCCGTTGAATCAAATGGAGGTTGATGGCAAAAAGCAGGGGAATATCCGCAGCAATCAGGGCCGCCCCTCCCAAACCTGTTCCTCCTCCGCCGAGAGCAGCAATGATGGTGCTCTGGGTGAAGAGCCCCTTTGCTAGTTCATCTAGGGTTTCCAAGGGTTGCGTGCGGAGATCTTTCAGATCCGTAATCGCAAGCCCTTTCTTCTGGGCTTCGGACTGAATCCCTCCCAAATCAACCGCCCATTTGGTTGCATCATTGAGCTTGGACAGAAATCCTCCGATAGCCTCGCTCATCTGGTCCATGAGTTGAGTGGGAACTCCCTGCTCAACAGCCCAGTCGACCGGACGCATTAGCCAATCCATCGCTCTTGAAGGAAACGATGCATCTCCTCTCAGCCACAAGTCAACTTCCTTCTGAACGGTTTTTTCGTATGTGGTCAGTCTCATCAATGGCGTTTAACGAATGTCCTAAGTAAAGGCTTACAAAAAAAGAAGCCCAAGTATCCCAACTCCTACGCAATAACTTGCAAATATATGCAATCTTCCCCGACGTACAAACCCTAACACAACATGAATGGCAAAAATACCCATTCCATAGGCAATGGATGTCCCTACTAGGATGGGGATCCATGTGGTCGGCTCCGAAGACTGTAGAAGGTCCAAACCCTTCACCAATGATGCACCGAAGATCGCAGGTAACACCATGATAAACGAAAAATCAGCTGCCTCTTCAGGTTTGATATTGCAGAGCAATCCTGTGCTAATGGTCGCTCCCGATCGCGACATGCCAGGCAGAAGTGAGACCGCCTGTGCGATTCCAATCAGGGTGGATTTCATGATCGTGATGTGCCCCGTTGATGCACGTACCACCATCGTCATTGCCAGCAAGATCCCCGTCATGATTAACATCATACATGCAAACCAGGGATGTGCGTAGCTCCATTCCAGTTGCGTTTCAAGAAATACATAGGCGAATCCAGCGGGAACACTTGCTATGACGACCAACCAGACCGTTCTTACATTGGAGTGTGATTGATAGGCCCTTAAGGGATGACGAGCATTGAGAGCAGTATCTTTGACGATGGACCATAGCTTCTGCCGATAGACGGTGATGATACTAAAAGCAGTTCCTAAGTGAAGAAAAACCTCAAACGTCACATCAGCAGTGAGCTGCAATCCAAGTACATGTTGTGCAAGTACCAAGTGCCCAGAAGAAGAGACGGGTAAGAACTCTGTCAGCCCCTGTAAACAACCAAGAATCGCGGCCTGCCACCAAGTCATCAATACAGTGGAATCCCCAGAAAAATAAAACAGAGATTCTTCATGGGAGTGCAGGTTCAACCATGACCACACTCTCCCGCATCACAGACACTTGTCCAAGTGGAGCACCTCGGTGCTTTTGGACATATTTTCGAGGTGTCACAATCACAGGTGCCATACTACTGGTCCGTGCCTTGCTATGCCAAGCTGCTATCGCCGCTGCCTGCTCAATCAGATGGCGGCTTGGTGTCGCGTTACGCTTGGGAAGTCGCAGAACCGCGTGAGCACCGCTAACCCCACGGGCATGCAGCCATAGATCAAAGGGACGGGCATGTCGGAGCGTCAGTGCCTCGCTTTCCTTTGCATTGCGACCAACCCAGACTTCATAGTTCGGTGTGAGAGGGTAGCGTCTGAACGACTGCCCAGTCGCAGTAGATTTGGATTGAGTCTTCTGAAATGCCTTCAAGTCTTTGTAGGTCCTGGTTTTCTCCAGCACATGCAATTGCTGAGTCAGTGCATGAATGGACGATTCTGCTCGTTGAATCAGGGCATCTAGGTGGGAACGAGATAGGCGAGCCTTGCGGGCTCTTTCATAGTACTGCTCAGCATTCTGTATAGAATCCAACTCTGGATTCAATGGGATGGTCACCAGCGATCCTTCTTCATGAAATACATCCTCAAGTTCCTTGTGGGATTGACCCGCAGGAAATGATGGGGAAGCCATCAGCAAATGCCCCATCCGTTCGTATTCATCTGCACGATGGGGTCGGCTGAGCTCATACTTCATTTGAGTGGAGGATCGCTGGGCTTTGTCCAGTTGACGGATAAGATTTTTACGAAGGGGTTCATATTCTGCACGATATGCTCTCTCTGCAAGTAGACGCTGGGTGAATACACATACTCCCTCATCTATATCTGTGAATTCTTCTGGTTGATCGGATGCTTTGATACTTAAGGGAATCAACGAAACCGTTAGAGGATGATGATACATGTACAACGGTCCCTGTGCATCAAGGAGTTGCAGGTGTAATGCTTGAGCTGCCTCGTAAAGGTGAGCGGGTGTCAATGGATCATATCGCTTTACTGCCTCAATGACTTCTTCGGCTTGCTCCCTGCTGAAGCGTACATATATTCGACGCAATTTCTTGAGTGTATCGCCCTGTAATCCATCCCATTGCTGTTGGAATTCTCCCAACGTCTGGGGTTCCACTATGCAACGCGGCTGCGAAAGTTCGGATGGCCCCCCCTTCCGAAAGGGTTCCAGTACCTGTCCATTCTGATCAGCCAGGAGAATATTCGCCCGACTTCCATACAGATGTGCCTGCAATTGAAGTCCACCTGTGAAGTTCAGGGTCAGGACTCGATCACTCCTAGCAATGTGCACTGCAGTCACCGACTGCTGGCGAAGCGAAAGAAATAATGACTTTGTATTACGGCGAGGACGAGAGGCCTGTCTGCGTCGGAATGTACCTACGATCGGCATATGGGTCAGAAACGAAATCGCTATGTCTTTTCCATCATGGCGGAATGTAATCATCAGTTCTCCCGGTCCATGACACCATGTATCCATGACCATAGCCCCGATCAGATATTGATTCCACAGGTGAGCAAGTCGGTGAAGCAGGTAGTAGTTGTTGAGCATTCACAATAGATGAGACATGCAAACCAGAAAGAGTGCATTTCCGATCAACGTTCAATAAGGTTTCAAACAACAGCAGTCTACGTTTAGCAGTAACGCTTCTGTGGATAACTGTTCAGTTCGTTGCCTTGAACATAAACCACTATCGTCACTATAACCCAAACATCTTCAAAGTGGTTCAAACTTCTGAAAAACATCTCGGGATGAAATTCTTTTTCTTCGTTACGATGGTTAGCCTGTTTGCCGCTCCGCTCGCACACGCACAAGCTCCCCTAGAAACGCTTACTGGTTCTCGGATTGAGTGCCTCAATCAGGTGGCCGACGTACATCCCTGCCATGATATTGACCTCCTTTCCCGTGTATCCATGAGCGATCTTGATCCTGATGCGTGGCTTATGAATGATATCTGGGGATGGACAGACCCCGAAACCCAACGAGATTATGCACTGGTCGGCACCAGCGGGTCGGTCGTTTTTATTGATGTGACCGATCCAGTCAACCCCGTTCATTTAGGAAAACTATCGGGCCGCAATGGAGAGTATACCTGGCGAGACATGAAGGTCTACCATGGACACATGTTCGTGGTCGTAGATGGTCATGACAATGGAATGCAAATCTTTGATCTACGTCAACTTCGTTCAGACGAGGCCAATGCTACAACCCAGTGGACAGAAACTGCCTTCTACGATGCGATTAACACTGCTCATAACATTGCGATCAATGAAGAGACCGGCTTTGCATACATTACGGGATACACTCTCTCCAATGAATCTGAACAGGGAAGGCTGGATCTGTGCCGGGGCAGTGGACTCCATATCGTAGATATCCGTGATCCCAGCCATCCCGTCTATGCTGGTTGTGCTGTTGATCTCAGTACAGGTGATAAAAACAATGGGTATACCCATGACGCTCAGTGTCTGATCTATCGTGGGCCAGATATCCGATATCAGGGGCGAGAGATTTGTATTGGCTCCAATGAAACGCATATCAGCATCATTGACGTGACCGATAAAATGAACCCCCAAATTCTATCTGCAGCCACGTATCCATTCGTAGGATATTCCCATCAGGGATGGCTTACACATGATCATCGATATTTTTTAATGAATGATGAACAAGATGAACTGAACCCTGCGGTCGATAGAACGCGGACCATTATCTGGGATCTTGAAGATCTAGAAGATCCTGTGTACGATTCTTCATTCTTCTTTTCCACCAATAGTGTTGATCACAATCTCTATGTATACGGGGACTACATGTTTGCCTCCAATTACACATCTGGACTGCGCATCGTGGATGTTTCAGAGATTGATCATCCGCAGGAAATTGCTTTTTTTGATACCCATCCATACCCTGATCAAGGGAGATTTAACGGTGCATGGAGTTTGTTTCGCTTTCCAGATAGTGGTACTACCATTGTCAGTAGCCATCCTTACGGTTTATTTGTTCTGGATCCCCAACAGATCACGATTACCGATATCGAAACATCGCTTGCTGTACCCGAAGTTTTTTCACTGACATCGGCCTATCCAAATCCATTCAATCCAACAACATCTGCTACTCTTTCTCTTGCTCAACCGACCCATGTTCACATAGAGGTTCTCAATACTCTTGGCCGATCGGTTCGTACGATCCATGATGGACTCCTGTCAGCAGGCGAACACCTGCTTTCCTTTGATGCGACGAACCTTCCAAGCGGAAGCTATGAAATTCGCGTTTCCTCTGATCGTTATACAACCGGGACGCGTGTCGTACTGATCAAGTAAGCAATTTCAGGGTTGCAAATCCACCGATCAGCAGGATGGCAAAGATGATGGCAAGCCAGTTAAAGTAGCGATCAATAAAAACCCGCACTGGCTCCCCAAAACGCCAGATCAATCCACTGACGAGCATAAACCGGGCGGTCCGACTGGTAGCAGATGCGAGCAGAAAGAGCGGGAATGAGGTTCCGAATGCCCCTGCACTGACCGTAAACAGTTTGTAGGGAATGGGGGTAAAGCCCGCCGTAAAAATGATGACAAATCCCCATTCTTCAAATCTTTGTCCAAGATCATAATACACGGATTCACTAAACCCTGGTATGTGATGAAAAAAAAACTGGGCTATCGCCGTAAATCCATCTGAAGTCAGCCATGCGTAGTGTCCAAGCGAATAGCCGATCATTCCTCCACACAAAGAACCAGCACTGCAAATCAGGCCGTAATACAATGCCCGCCTCCGCTGTCCAAGTGCGAGAGCAATCAAGAGTACATCGGGTGGAACAGGAAAAAAGATGGACTCCATGACGGCAATGGCAAACAATGCCACCGTACCGTAAGGGGTCTCCGCCCAACTGAGCACCCAGTCATATAACCGTCGGATCCAGTGCACGACTATTTTTCCTCGTCAAAATATTCTTGAAAGAGCGGATGAACAGCGAGATCGGGAGGGCAGTGTTTCCTGAACAGGTCTTTCATTTTGGGATCAAGATGAATCGATTTTGACAGAGCATCCTTGGCAAGTTCAAGATCTTCAAGCATCAGTAGGATTCCCGTGTAATAAAACCATGCAGTAGGGGAGTCTGGATTGAGACGAATAGCATTCTTGCAGGCGACCTTCGCTTCTTCATGGGCATGAAGGATCGTCAGAACACTGGCATACTCTAACCATGCCTGATCATCATCTGGCACCAATGCAGTGAGTTTCGTGAGCGACTTTCGAGCCTTCTGCAATTGTCCACCAAGCAATTCAGCCTGTGCTTTTTGATGCAAATAGTCCATATCATCTGGATCAAGTTTCGTCGCTTTGGTCAATGCCTTGATAGCCATACGATATTTTTCTTGAATAAAATAAGTCTGTCCAATTCCATACCATACATCTGGGAGATGAGGATCCAACTTCTTTGCCTTTTCAAAAAATCTCATCCCCCGATCTGTATCGCCTTTCTCGTTCATGGCGAACCCCATATTGCAGTACGCCGTTGCATCCTCTCCCTTGCGGGTAATCACTTCTTGATAACTCAATAGGGCCTCATCATATCGTTCAAGATGCGATAAAACATTCCCACGGTTATTGTGTGCGGGGATAAAATCAGGGTCAATATCCAGCGTATATTGATAACAGTCCAAAGCCTCCTCAAAACGATCCATTTGCGTTAAGACAAGAGCTTGATTGTACCACGATTCAGATGAATAGGGATCTATATCTATGTGCCGTTTACTGGCATCAAGAGACGCAGGGTAATCTTCAAGGACATGATAGCAATGAGCTAGGTCAAACCATACATCTGGATGTTCAGGATTGATTTTACTGCAAGCCTCAAAAGCTTCAAGTGCATCATTATATCTCTCATCCACTGCATGGATGTGACCGATACTGTAGTGGGCTTCATCATTGAGTGGATCCAGCTGTATCGCTTTTTTGAAGCACTCCAGGGCTTGATCATTGGTATCCATCAAATTGTATGTAACCCCCATATTCATCATTGCTTCACTATCACCTGGATTGAGTGCCAAAGATTTTTCAAAGGCCTGCAGGGCTTCCTGATGGCGGCTCAGACTTCCAAGCAGAATACCTCGTCGGAGCCAGGAGTACGCATCAAGCGGCTGTCGTGCAAGTAGTTGATCCATAACGGCGAGGGATTTTTCATACTGACTAGATTCATAATAATGCATTGCAATCATCTCTAGTGCGTTTATATCAAAGTAGGCATCAGGGTTGCTACTTTCATAGGCGTGGATCAGTGCATCAATGTCCTGCTCAAACTGATCGTCCTCGCCATAATCAAAATCAAGAATGCTCATGGATTTGATATCCTGTTCAGGACACAAAGTTACGGAATTCTTACCAATTGAACATGATTCTTACCTGTGGCAGTCTATGATGGATGAACGATTCTTTGTCATGTTAATGTATTCTTCAACGGTGATCATCCTTTGTCAGGGAATCACCTTCGTTTGTGCTGCGAAAAGATCCTTGATTCGGAGATCTCTCAGGTGTCCTTGTGACCTAAGATCAATCAGTAGCCATGTTTTGTTCTGCCTTATAGTAAATCAGCAGTGGGAACATGTAAGACAATTGCGAGTTTGCATAGTGTTAATGACTATCTATCCGTCTGTTGCGTAAACTTTCTATCACACAGCTCAACGAAATTCGGGATCACTTCCGAACATTTCTAAAGAATCAGGGTCTTCGTGAAACCAGAGAACGGTTGTTGATTCTTGAGTCCATCTATGATGCACATGGACATTTAGATGCAGATGAGATGCATCATATCTTACGTGAGCAGGGACATGCTGTCAGCCGTGCAACCGTATATAATACCTTGAATCTTCTGCTCAAGTGCGATCTGGTGGTACGTCACCAGTTTGGCAATGCACCCGCGAAGTATGAGCCATCCTACCTTTTTGGTCAGCATGATCATTTAATCTGCCTTGACTGCCAGAAGGTCATGGAATTTTGCGATCCACGTATTCAGAGTATTCAGGACATGGTTGCCGACACTTACTCATTTGAAATTAAACGGCACGCACTGAATCTCTATGGTCACTGCAATCGAGAAGAATGCGTCAATAGAAGTGCTCCTCAGCCAACCACATAGTAACGACTCCGCTTCACAAGGGCCGTGAGCGATTGGCGTCCAGAGTCTCTCAATGGGAAGATGATCATCATAAGGGGAGTGTACGGTGCCACACAGTGTAGATGGAAGTGGAAAGTCGCGATCTGTAATGGGTCAGGTTGCATAACACGGGTTGGAAACGGCATCATATCCAGTGACCCTCATTGATCCATGTCGGATGTATTCAAAACGCCCAACAGCCTGGTTCCCAATACTCAAGCAACTCCTCCATTGGAGAAACAATCCTCATTTATGGAGTGCGTCATCTCTAGAAACCCCTGCTGAATCCATCGTACAGATCTCCCAGGTCGTGATTACGGAGTGTTGCTCACCTGATTGAACAGTTACGCGTGCAATCGTTTAAACTTTGGTGGCTTTTTAGTACATCTGACTATGGTCACAGAAAGGGCATTCTCTACTGGGTAACAACAATGCACCCGTTTTGCGTATAACCTTACTTCATCCATGCAGGGCCCATAGCTCAGTCGGTTAGAGCTGCGGACTCATAATCCGTCGGTCGGGGGTTCAAGTCCCTCTGGGCCCACCCATGAGAGATCATCTCTCCATTAAGTGAAGCCAAGTAGTTGACCTCCCTGATACACACAAAATGCAGCTATGTAGGCAAGCACTGTCATATACAGCCACATGACCGTAGGCCAGCGCCATGTGTTCGTCTCTCGACGTGCGATGGCCAGAGTACTCATGCATTGAAGTGCAAAGACAAAAAATACCAAAAGGCTGATGGCCACCAGTGGTGTAAATACGGGCGTTCCATCTGGATAACGATCCGCACTGATCGCATCACGAAGAGCAAATCCTTCCTCGGTTTCCTCAACACTATATATGATACTCAGCGTGGATATGATTACCTCACGGGCTGCAAATGCACTGACAAGTCCAGCACTGATTTTCCAGTCAAACCCCAGTGGTTGCATCACAGGTTCTAATGCTCGACCAAGATGGCCAACGGCGCTTCCTCTGATCTGTGCTGACTGCTGGACAATCGTCATGCTGTCCATCCTCGCTCTATAATCGCTCTCCGCATTCCTGATGATCCGCTGTGCTTCTGCCAGAGGAGAATCGGACGTGACCACCGAATCTCTGAGCATCTGAGCATCTATGTCAGCCCCTAGCAAAAGTGCTTC
This sequence comes from Bacteroidota bacterium, assembly GCA_026708685.1. Lineage (GTDB taxonomy): Bacteria > Bacteroidota > Rhodothermia > Rhodothermales > Bin80 > Bin80. Next base: position 18,721 of record JAPOUL010000089.1, on the reverse strand, counting down.
TGCCTCCGCATACTGAGTGTCACGTTCCTGAGTAGCCTGCATCTCCACCTGAAGCCGGTCCGCATCGGAGTCAACGACTGGGAAACTGGCCAAAAACCAGAGAACAATGCTACAGACAAGAATGATTTTTCCAGCTCGGACAGCAAAGATCTTGGTACGCTGGAGCATCCGTACCAATACCTGCTGCAATCGCGGTCGACGATACGGCGGTAGCTCCATCATAAAATAACTTTGCTGTCCCTTGAAGATAAACCGTCTTAAGAATGCAGCAGCTATAAATGCCATGACTGTCCCCATCATGTACATGGAAAACATCGTCAAACCCTGGTAGCCAAAGATGCCAAGAAAGGAGCCTGCTGGAATGAAAGCAGCGATAAATAGAGTGTAGACTGGCAGACGTGCCGAGCAGCTCATCAAGGGGGCGATCATGATTGTGATCAGGCGATCGCGTTCATTGCCGAGAGTTCGTGCAGCCATAATCCCTGGAATTGCACATGCATACGAACTTAACAATGGCAGCACAGATCCTCCACTCAATCCTACCCGTTTCATGACCCGATCCATAATAAATGCAGTACGGGCCATGTACCCCGTGTCTTCCATCAATCCCAGAAAGAAAAACAGCAGTAGAATTTGCGGGAAAAATACAACCACATTGCCAACACCCGTGACCACGCCATCCGTCACCAGGTCTGCAACCCAGCCCGATGGAAGGATGGACTGGATTCCCGATACCAATACAGAGATGCCATACTCAATGAGATCCATCGCTGGAGTTGCCCATGAAAAGACCGCTTGAAAAATTCCAACCAGAATAACCAAGAAGATCATGGGGCCGAAGATCCTGTGAGTCAGGACAGAATCGATTCGGTCACTGAGTGTGGCAGGTTCACGGATTCTTTCCACACAGCGGTTGACAATGGGATTGAGCCATCCATATCGTCCACTGATCTCTGCATGCCTCCATGCAATGCCTCGGCTTGCAAATGCTTCACGTAGCTGTTCCACGTGCTTTGCAAACATTGGAGCTTGGGGACGTAATGCATCCAGTGCTTCATCCTCCGCCAATGCACGCAGAACTTCCATCTTTTGGTGTACAGGCTCTATGTCCGGGGATTCCTTGGCCAATTGTTCACACAATGGAGGAATTTCTGCATCAACGGCATCAATCAGCTTCCATCGGAATGGAGGCGCTGGCTCTGATGTGCGATGGATCTCTTGAATTAATGCATCCATGCCTCTTCCCTCTGATGCAACGACAGGAACCACTGACACTCCAAGATCCTCTTCAAGCGCCTGTGCATCTACTTTGAGGCCATTCTCTTCGGCGGCATCAATCATATTCAAGGCAACCACCACAGGAAGTCCTATGTCAAACACCTGACTGACCACAAATAGGTTGCGTTCAAGATTTCCAGCGTCAACCACGCAGATGACCAAATCGGGTGTTTTGCCCATGCGTCCTACCAGTACTTCATAGGCAATCTGTTCATCCAGAGATCTGGGAGTCAGGCTGTAGGTACCGGGAAGATCTACAACTTCAATGTGGGATGCACCCGCCAAGGTGCCCGTCTTCCGCTCAACCGTGACTCCTGGAAAATTGGCTACGCGCTGACGAAGTCCAGTAAGCTGGTTGAAGAGCGTTGTTTTGCCCACATTGGGATTCCCGACAAGGGCAACACTCACTGATGGAGAAGTGGACACGTCAGTACCCCTGTTTTAAGGTTCGCATTTCGAGATCTGAATCAGTGCAGCTTCGGCTTTTCGTATAGATAGATGATATCCACGAACCTTAAGATCCATTGGATCGCCTAGGGGAGCTAAACGAACCACCTGGACTTCGGAGCCTGGGAGCATACCCATTTCCATCAAACGGTCTGTCATTGCATTGGGCTCAAACCCCAGAATTCTGCCTGATTCTCCGGGCCGAAGATCCTCAAGGGTCATGTGCTTGCAGGGACAGCAAGGATATTGTGAGCAACATCACGGCGCAACCCAATCCTACAGCCGTCCAAGCGTACAATCAAATCCTCTGAGTTTTGAACCACCTCCACACATGCACCTTCACGCAACCCCATTTCACGTAACCTGTCCTGTACCAGTCCGCACACAGAACAAATTTTTAGCGCACATCCGTCACAAAAAGATGTTAAAGGTGCAGGAATCATATCTGAACTATCAATTAGACCAACTTATTGTTATTTGGACTAAATATAAATAATTTCCACGAAGATTGTTCCATCCATGGATCATTCTTGATTCCAAGTGCCTTGCTTTTGTTGATGCATATAGGAATCTGGATGTTCACTGTACATTTTTCAAATTATTCCCCTGACCATGCGTCTTTCTACATTGTTTGGAGAAACCCTCCGTGAAGTACCCTCTGAGTCCGATTCCGTATCCAGCCAAATGCTTGCCCGTGCTGGATATGTGCGACAGCTGGCAGCAGGCCTGTATTCCTATCTCCCGCTGGCTCAGCGATCTCTTCGGAAGATTGAACAGATCCTCCGTGAAGAAATGGATGCGATCAATGGGCAGGAATTGTGCATGCCCGTTGTACATCCCGCCGAAATATGGCAAGAATCTGGCCGCTGGTACGAAATTGGTGATGAAATGGCCCGCTTTCAAGATCGGAAAGGGCGTGAGCTGGTACTGGCCATGACCCATGAAGAGGTGGTAGGCATCCTCTGTAAAACAGAAATACGGTCGTATCGCCAGCTCCCCCAGATGGTGTATCATCTGCAGACAAAATTCAGGGATGAACCCCGACCAAGGGCAGGACTCATACGGGTACGGGAATTTGTGATGAAGGACTCCTATTCACTTGATCAAGACTTTGAAGGACTACAATCTCAGTATGAAGCCCATTATGATGCCTATCATCGGTTTGGTGCACGACTGGGGATCAACCTTGTTGCCGTTCAAAGTGACCCTGGCATGATGGGTGGTAAAATCGCCCATGAGTTTATGTATATTACTCCCGTAGGCGAAGACTCCTTGGTCATCTGCGATGAAACTGGCTATGCTGCCAACCTTGATGTAGCTAGCTTTCAGAAAATTCCTGAACCAGCATCTCATGAAGAACCGCTGGTACGCGTTCATACTCCTGATCAAAAAACCATTGCGAAGGTCGCCCATTTCTGTGGTGTCAGCACGCGTCAAACCGGGAAAATGGTGTTTTACATGGGTGAGTTTGGATCAGAGGAGCCATCTCGCCTTGTGGCTGCATGTGTTCGAGGAGACATGGAAGTCAATGAGCTGCAGCTACAGTATGCCGTGAAAGCTCAATCATTACGCCCGGCTGAAACCAGTGAAATTACTAGTGTTGGATGTGTACCCGGGTTCGCCTCGTTCCGAGATATTGATCGTAGCAAGGCGATTCTGGTGGCTGACGATCTGATTCCAGAATCAAAAAACCTCATTATTGGTGCAAACGAGGTGGACTGGCATTATACTGGTGCGAATTACGGAAGAGACTTTACTGCTGATGTTGTTGCACCCATTGCATTGGCCTACGACGGAGCTCCTGATCCCATCAATGGAAAGCCATTACGTTTTGTTCGTGGTATCGAAGTTGGAAATATTTTTCAGCTGGGAACTAGATACAGTGAACGTTTGGGTGCACTATTTAACGATCAGGACGGCAAGGAACAACCGATCGTGATGGGATCCTATGGCATTGGAGTTGGCCGTGCACTTGCGTGTGTTGCCGAGCAGTACAGCGATGAATATGGAATGGATCTTCCTATTTCCGTGGCTCCTTATCAGGTGATTCTGGTTTCCCTTGGACGAGCAGGGGAGGTCTTTGAGGCTGCGGAGGCTCTCTACCGTGAACTCCTTGCCGCAAATATTGAAGTGTTGTATGATGACCGATCCGTAAGCCCGGGAGTGAAATTTGCAGATGCCGATCTTCGCGGGATCCCCCTGCGATGTACGGTCAGTTCTCGTTCACTCAACAACGGTGGGGCAGAATTTGGACGCAGAAGAAGCAAGGATCTCCAGATCATCCCTCTGGACAGTGCAGTTGCACACATCCAGAAGGCGATTGATGAGTGCTTTGAATCACTCCATCAACGACTTGAGAATCTGCCTACATGGGTATCACGCGTCAGTTAAACAACGGATCATGGATTCTATGAAATGCCGTAATGCAAGGATCTGATCTCAGACCCTCAGAAGAAGCACGTTTAGTCTGAGCCCCCATTCATAGATGGAAACCGCTCTTTGTGGATGAATTCAAGAAATGAATCCATGGACATGGACCCTAAGTCGTCACCTGATCGTGCACGCACGGAAATATGATTCTGTTCCACTTCACGGGCACCGATGACGACCATGTACGGAATTTTTAACAATTGGGCTTCACGAATTTTGTATCCTATCTTTTCACTCCGCACATCCAGCGTAGCCCGTAGTCCGTCCTGCTGAAGCTTGTCCAAGACTTCCCTGGCATAATCAACGAAGCGTTCAGAAATAGACATGACGCGCACCTGCTCGGGTGCAAGCCAGAATGGAAACGCTCCTGCACAGTGTTCAATCAAGACTCCAATAAATCTCTCCAGTGAACCAAAGGGAGCACGGTGGATCATCGCTGGGCGATGATGCTGATCATCAGCACCCGTATACCAGAGATCAAAGCGCTCAGGCAGGTTATAATCCAATTGAACGGTTCCCAGCTGCCAACTACGGCCGAGGGCATCACGAACCTTGAAGTCAATTTTAGGACCATAGAATGCTGCCTCTCCAAGTTCTTCATGAGTGTCAAGATTCATTTCATCAACGACTCTTCGCATCGCCTCTTCAGATGCGTTCCAGTTCTCTTCCGACCCGGTATATTTCTCATGGTTATCAGGATCTCGCAGAGACAGTTGAACACTGAAGTCCTTGAAATCTAACGCCGATAGCACCTGTAGGGCAAGGTCAACACAATCACGGATTTCCTCTTCTACTTGGTCATGTCGACAGAAGATATGACCATCATCCACCGTGAATCCACGCACCCTTGTCAGTCCCCCAAGCTCTCCTGTCTGCTCATATCGATACACCTGACCAAATTCGGCAAGTTTGACGGGCAAGTCTCGGTAGCTACGACGTTTGTGTGCATACATCAAAACATGATGAGGGCAGTTCATCGGCTTGAGCAGGTATCCATCCATCTCATGGGTTTCCATAGCAGGGAACTGACTGTCACTGTAATAGGGATAGTGTCCACTGGTCTTATAGAGATCCAGATGACCGATGTGGGGAGCACTTACATGCTCATAACCACGCCGCAGTTGTTCATTGCGAAGAAAGTCAATCAGGGTTTCACGAAGAGTTGCACCTGCTGGAAGCCACATTGGAAGGCCGGGTCCGACCTTATCACTGAACATGAACAGTTCCAACTTCCTGCCTAAGACACGATGATCTCTGGCTTTAGCCTCTTCAATGTGCCGTAAGAACTCATCCAGCTGCGTCCGATTCTTCCATGCTGTACCATAAATGCGAGTCAGCTGGGTGCGTTTGGCATCTCCTCGCCAGTAGGCCCCTGCAATGGAGAGAAGCTTGATTCCATTGGGCTTGATGTATCCAGTATGTGGAAGATGAGGCCCTCTGCACAGATCAATAAAGGAGTCATGCTGGTACACGGTAAGCGGGGTTGCTCCATTTTGGGAGATCAATTCTTCAATAAGTTCAATCTTATAGGGATTGTCTTCAAATAGAGCAAGAGCTTCTTCATGAGTGACCTCTCGAACCTCAAAACGATGCCGTCCCTTAATTATTTCCCGCATGCGATCTTCAATCCAAGCCAGATCATCTTCATGCGGAGGCTTTGACATTTCAAAATCGTAGTAAAAACGATCCTCTATGGGAGGTCCAATGGTTGGCTTTGCATCTGGAAAGCGTTCCACAACGGCCTGTGCCATGATATGCGCAACCGAATGTCGTATCTTGTAAAGAGTGGGGTCATACCCCTTGGGGATGTGTGCTTCCGCACGCTCCAAGAGCTCCTCAAGCATAGGTGGTAATTTTGGATAGACCCATGTTCACGCGTTCAGCCCTCTTTTGTTCCATTGATGACTGCTAAGGATCTTCAAAACGTACTTGAAGCCATGAGCGATCCTGATCGTGCAACCCATTGTCAACGATTTTTCAAGACGGGGCCGGGCGAGTATGGTGAGGGGGATGTATTTCGAGGAGTCACCGTCCCGGATCTTCGTAAACTGGCACGGCGATGGAAAGAAGTGCCCTTGCAGGAAATGCTCCTCTTATTGCAGTCTTCCTACCACGAGGATCGATTTATCGCACTTTGTCTGTTGATTCATTCATTCCAGCATGGCAATGAAGAAATCGTCTATCAGGCATACCTTGACCATCTTCCTTTCATTGATAACTGGGATCTTGTTGATATCAGTTGCCACAAGGTTCTTGGACCCTATCTGTTAGAACGTCCACGGACCTTGCTCTACTCCCTTGCTCAAAGCAAGAACTTGTGGGAGCGAAGAATGGCAATGGTGACCACTTATTATTTCATTAAACGAGATCAGTTAACGGATACGCTTGCACTGGCAGACTTGCTGAGTAATGATCAGGAAGATCTTATTCACAAGGCCTGTGGGTGGATGCTTCGTGAAGCCGGGAAACGTGATGAATCCACACTGATAGAATTTCTCAATGATCCATCGGTGCATCTGCCAAGAACTGCACTGAGATATGCCATTGAACGACTTCCTGCTCCGGTAAGAAAACAATACCTGAAACGGACCCACATCTCTGCACCTTGTGATCATATGCCCCGCTGGAAGGCCTATCAACTGGTCATGATGGCAACCGAAACCATGAAAGGCGATGTCATCCATACCCCAATTTTGAAATCATCACCTCTTGGAGAATCCACTGGGGCTGAGGTTTTTCTAAAACTGGAAAATAAGCAATATAGCGGTTCCTTCAAATACAGAGGTGCTCTCAACAAACTTCTCTCTCTTGGAGAATCACCACCACCCATGACCATTGCATCCACTGGAAATCATGCCCTAGCAACATCCATGATACTTGAGGAACTTGGTTTGGATGGAACGATTTTTATCCCGACAACCACCGACCAGTATAAGGTAGATACCCTTCAAAGTTGTGGTGTACATCCTGTTTTTCATGGACAGGATGGTGTGGAGGCAGAGCAAAAAGCCAGAGAGGTAGCCTATGATGAAGGTGGTGTATTTATTTCTCCGTACAATGACTGGCACATCCTTGCTGGTCAGGGAACCATTGGTCTTGAACTTATAGAGCAAATCCGGCCGCTCGATTATGTCTTTGCCTCTGTCGGTGGGGGTGGATTGATTAGTGGATTAGCCTTAGGACTCAAGGCACATCTCCCACATGTTGAGATCATAGGTTGCTCACCAGAGTTATCCAATGTAATGCATGGTTCTGTGGAAGCTGGGCATATTATTGAGCAGCCATCTGAACCGACACTTTCCGATGGTACCGCTGGTGGAATTGAAGCTGATGCAATCACTTTGCCGCTGTGCATGGATTTGGTTGATGACTGGCTGACGGCTACCGAAGAAGAGATTGCCAGAGCAATGCGTTTCGTATATCAGGAACATGAGATCAAGATTGAGGGAGCAGCTGGTGTTGCAGTAGCGTGTTTTCAAAAGTACGCCGAAGATCTTAGCGGTCAACGCGTAGCGATCATCATTTGCGGTGGAAACATCTCAGACAAACAGTTCAAGGAAGTACTCAGTGCTACCAAATAACTTTTCATTTCGGACATGTGCCAATGATAGCGAGCCTTGATTGGCTCTTGTTTAGTCAAGGATCCTTCATCAAAACCACCAACTACCATTTCAGGGGGCAATTGGATGAATTCACTACCAACGATCAGGGTGTATATACCAGTATTTGGGATGGGATTCGGTAGCTGAGACCGCTCAAGAGTACCAGATCGTACATTTCGAATTAAATCAGAATATCTGGCGAGTTGCGGAGATGTGTGCCGCTTACCAAGAGTAATTAAACCGACTTGAATTCCAGTATGCTTTTTGACAAGATGGATTATCGAGATAAACGGTGAGCCGTTTGCAAAACCTACCTGCCAATTCTAAAAAATGCACCAATGGTGCTCCAGGGCAATATTTCTGCTGTAACGCTGAGGTTTTGCAAAAGTATCCGGTTTGAAGAATTTCATCGCAAAGCTGAAGAAGTCAAAAAGATGTATTTGGTGACCTTGACGATTTATATTTCTGTATCAACGTGATCAATTTCCTGAAAAATATAGTAGTCATCCATAACATTCTGTATTGAATGTTGGATTCTGCATGGTATTAACACGGATATTTCGTATATTATATGTGCAAAACGATTCCCATACGGCACCCAATCGAAAGTGTATGACCTTCAGGCATGACAGGAAGTCTGGTTGCCATCATAGGAGCAGTGGATAGACTTAGCAGACCCGTCATATGCGTTTTTTGGTTTACACTCTCCCAAGTAGACTATTAGTGTTGGTGCGGGGCTGGAACAGTAAGAGATTAGAATTATTTAATACTTGAACTACCTCTCACCAGTTATGGAACAGACCGCAACATCTTTGTCAAATTTGCAGACACGTGCTTTTGCCTTGTTGCGAAAGTGGATGAAAAAAGGATCTCTTGATGAAATAGAGACCCACGAACTTGTAGAAATTCAGAAAGAAATTCTAACTGCTTCAGCTGGAACTGAACCTGACTCTTTCAAGAGCATTGTTGAAACCAGATTTGATTCCGTAGATACTCAGTTTGATTCTCTCAAAGAGTCAATGGACGTTCGTTTTGATTCCATAGATACTCGTTTTGATTCCATAGATACTCAGTTTGATTGCTTAGAAGCTAAGCTTGATTCCCTCCAAGAGTCAGTGGAGATATGGTTTTCCATCATACTTAGATGGCTCAAAATATTAACAGGAGTTGGTGTGATGCTGCTATTAACCATGGCCATTTTGTTTATAGGATTTCTGGTCACAGGTATATCCTGACCCTACCTGTCGCACAAACTTTCGACTTGACATAGTTAATTTTACCCAAAATCGTCCATTTTTTGATGAGATGATGCCATCATGATTCAAAAATGATCCGTTCCGCCAATGAATGGATTTGTTGCATTTTTTTGCCTATCATCGTATCCGATGGATGCAATTCACTGAATAACGGATGGAAGAATCTGAAGTTTAAGCCTCCTCACCGGTTGACTGCTCCGCCACATGGATACGCTCTCAATGTCCAAACTCGGCTCCTATTTCTAATCGTTTATATCCATGCCACATGACTTCAACACTCGGAAGACGATGGTTCCTCTGCTGATATCCCCCCAAGATGGCAACTAAAAAAGTCGCGGATTGCAGATCTTTGGGTTCGGGATACTCATAGTGCTCCTCGAAAAGTTAAAGTGCACGAATCTGGCTTTCAGTAAACATCATCTTGGGTGATGCATTGGCAACCGTGCGTCGTAGGAATGTCAACAGCATGAGTCTCCATGCAATCACCATATGGATGGTGACTGCACGGTGTAGTTGCACTGCAGAGCGTAAACGCAAGTCCTCTACTCTGCATCCGTTTTTTAAGACCCGAAAGAGATCTTCAATCCGCCATCGCAACAAATAATACTTGACGATCTGTTTTGCTTCTTCCAGGAATTGATGGGAAGACTCGTCAGCAAAAACCACTCTAAGGCATCAGAAGCCCTGTCCATTTCTCCAATCTGAATCGCTATCATAGAGCCACAGGGTAAATCCACCAAACCATATCGTATCTCCATCAGGGACTCTCTTCCATCTCGGCCTTCATGGTACACCCGACTCGACTTTACTTGACGACTCAATCGCTGGACGGACACCTCCATGTGACCGGACGACTCCATGTTTCGCAGTGTGTCAAACAATTTTCTCCCCTCGGGGAGATTCCGATTATGCTTTGCACGAACCAATACATCCACACGCTTGCTATCAGGCACCGCTCCATCAGAGATGCACTGTCTCCCTCTCGGTCAATGATCACCACCATCTTGGTTGAGCGCCGAATCTCTTTGGCACACTCAATCACATCGTCCACTGCATCCTCCCAGTGTTGACGATCAGGATGTTCACCACTTGGATTGGACGATGTATAACCACACCGGATGACTCCAATGGGGAGTCCCTCGTCGGCGATCGCCAGAGTCGCATGGAGACGAACTCCCTCGGCTTCCGAACTCGTCTGATTGCGTCCAATCACCTCCAATCCATCACACGCTGGACGCGTATTGTAGGTGATTTTGGTCTCATCAATCAAACAGAGGGCGATCTTCTGCCCTCGGATTCGTTTCACCGTTTGAACACGATGCGGTGCCAGAATCCGTTCGGGTGTAATGGATTCAGTATTTGAACGGTTCATAAAACGATAGTATGCTGTAACAGCTGCACGATCCATTTCAATATTTGCTGTGATGGGTTCACCGGGTGAACGACTGACCAAACGGGCAATATTGATCAAGCGCGTGGTCAAACTTTTATACCCAAAATCGGCAGCTCCAAATTCCTGAGCCGCCCATTGATCCCCATCTAATCCTGCCCCAATCTCTAAGGTCGGATATACGGGTGCAGCAGAAACTCCCAATTGCTGTCGCCATGGAGTGGGAAACTCATACCAGCAAATGGCTTTTTCCTCCGTCGAGTTGCACCCGTGGGAGCATAACGTCCACGCTCTGTGGTGTATCCAATCCGGTGGAAGCCTGCTGCATGGAAACAACTACCCGAATACGAAGGATCGACAAACGTTTCCACCGCCCAAATAGGTACTTGATGGTCTTGGTACATATCGTCGTGAATATTATGGGGAAAAGGAGCGTCAGAATACAGAGGAATACAAGGAGGCCCGTCAGGGGCTTCACGTGTGGAGTCGTGCATGAATGTGCTGAATCATCGCGGAATGCGATTGATCCGAGAGGCGAGCAAAGAGGGATTTGAGCGTGTAGTGGCTTGCACGATGGTTTAAGGTCAATATTCATCGGCTGGGAACTTTGATTCAACAGAAAGAACTCAAGCGACTCCAACGTAGAGATAAGCGAGAAAAACGACTACGTCTGGCGGTGTAGATCAGTCCACGCAGAGCGAAGACGGAGCAGGACATGAACGCTCAATGAAGCGGATACCAGAGGTACGTCAAATCGATACGAATTCTTGCAATTATGCTTCTGAAAAGCATTATTGCAGGGTTGAAGTCTGGACAAATGGGGCAATTTAACGAAATGTGAACATCCGATTATAGAATGACCAAAAAATGTGACCAAATTGTAGTCCGAAAGTTCAAAATCTCCAAAAATAGGGCTTTTTCTGACGGGCACTACTTACGCAGTGCATCTGTGGTTAATCTAGTTTCTGGCTTTACATCATCAGAAGGGGGGACACATTCCAAAATGTTAAATGTAATGTCAGACATCAATAATGCCATGCGTAAATTTACCATACCAACTGATCATCAGATCTTTGAGGTGGAAGTTCTAAACAAGTGCAGATACATCGCAAAGACGATAATAGTCACGGGGTCTTGCCATTCGGTGGATGTTAAACTTCGGGTGATGTTTGTCTAGCCCCCATCCAACCCATTGAAGTCAAAACGGAATAACTGGGAGGTCTAATGAAAAGCGGGCGCGTATCTTGTGCCTTAACTATCACATTTCATCAGAAATGCAATCAGAACTACCACTTCGGATTCCTTGTTCCTATTCATCGTAATAGGCATTGAAACTGTGGAACTGTATAGATACAACTGAGTTCTAGGTAACTAGATTTTTCTAAATCTGACATCATGTCTCGTTATAGAAATCCACCAATAATTGAAGCCATATGTGAATTTCATTTTGCATCTAGCTCAGGATGGGATCCAACCCTGCCGGGTAAATTACATGCTGAACTTGAAGGAGACTATGTTGGTTGACCTCGGCGTTGGGAAAGCATTGAGTTTGGAGTACAGATTCAAAGTGGTGCTTCAGCCAAATTCCAAGTTGGCGAAGGCGAAGGTCCAGAGAAAGTTCAGTTGATTACTGAGAATGAGAAAAGAATCATTGGTATAGGTCCAGATGTGCTTAGCATACACATGCTTTCTCCCTATCTGGATCCACATTATTCAGATGGGACTGGATGGGTTGAGTTTCTTGCCCGGATTAAAGAAGCATTAATTCTTACTGGCAAGTGGTGCAACCCAAAGGTGTAAAAAAAAACTGGCATTCGATACATCAATAAGATTGAAGTTTCAGAACAAGAAATGCTTCCTCAAAAATATCTGAAATGTGCATTCCCCAAGGTGGCTGGCCTACCTGATCAAATAGTCAATCTTATGTGCCGAGTTGAATATCAGTATGATGGCGGTATCAAATTAATTCTGTCGCAAGGAAAAGTTGATGACGGATTTATTCTTGATATTGATGTGATTCATGAAACTTCTGAAGTAGCTGATAGGAATTGTATAGATGAGATGATCATAGATCTTCGTACTCGGGTGGGGGATGTTTTTGAATCTGTTATTACTCACAAATCGAGAGAGCTATTCAATGCATCCTATTAGATATCTCATTGCACCTAAAACGGATTCAATTTTCGTGATGCCTTCTTTGTGGTGTCCAGACAGCACACTGTGGACATCAAATATCATGCTTCATTCATTGTATTCTCCAAGTTGTCCACAAATTTCAATAACCCATTTGATTCCACAAGAAAATTATGGCAGGGTTTCTCCACAAATCAGTAAAATATCTTTGGCAGCTTCCCCTGATATTATTGATTTCCAGAGAAACCATGTGAGAATTCAGCAGAAATTGCAAAACCAGTGGGCCATTGCGAATACTGAAAGCGCTCTTCGGATAATATCCCGACTTAGAGATTCATTGTATGCTTCATTTGAAGCAGAACCACTTGAAGATGGTATGGATCATTCTGCAGAGGAGCTCATCAAGGAAGCGATGGAATTCCCAGATTATGCTGGAGTATTGGACTGGTTTTACAGTACATGTCTTGATGTTGACACTCCTGCCTTCTCTTCATCATTACTACGTTGCCTTGGTAGGCAAACTAGACTTGGTTCGGAATTTTGGCGTTGTCAGCTGATTTATGAAGCGTTAACGGTTGACAATGTATTGATACGAGATGCTGCACTCCAAGCGGCCGAATTTTGGGGTGGATCAAAGATTCGGCAAATCCTAGAAATTATGGTAAAATCTGAGCCCATACACTGGCTCAGAGATTATATGTTAGATGTAATTGAGGATTTGAGGTAGATCGAATGTTTCTTGCACGTATGATTTCGCAGGCAAAATGGCGACAATTAGAATGGATGAACGAAGGATACATTTCAGCAGACGCACTGACATGCGGCCTCAGAACTCTGGAAAATAATCTTTCGTTTTGGCGATGCAATGAAGCATCCATAAAGGACATTGAAGATGTTGCCTTAGCAATTGCCTCTGGTCGTGATAAGATTGAAAAGATTGATTTAGTCTTAATTAACGATAGTCACTTAAAAAATGACTGTAAAACCAAGGAATCCAAGGGGCGTACCCCCGTAGAAAACTTAGTTGATCTACATGTGGATGTGTTTGAACTTAATTATTATCGACTTGGTGTAATTGCACGATGCATTGCATCTGCAATTGCAGATGATCAATGTTATAGGGTTACAAAGAAACGGATTGAAACTCTTCTTATAACAGCGATAATTGAAGAAGAGAGACTACTCATAGGAAATCTTAACGATAAGTTGCGTCCACATGTTCAGAGGTTGCTCAACTGATGAATTGACTATATCTCATATAAATTGAAAATATTTATGCTCTTCACATATCAATTCACAGATTTATTGAATCTATACGAAAATCTCATATACTCAAGTACGTAAACTTTGTTAACCTGAGCGTGTGATCCCATTGGTCTTGACAGGAGAATAATGGCACAACGGCAGGCAATTTTCTCTGAAGCAATGAGTAGTTACTGCAGACACATATCTGCCTCAGTATGACCTATGTAGCCCTATCAAATGTATCCTGCTGTGTGGACTTCCAATGCTGAGGCAACAATGTGTACAGCTCTTCTTGTGGAATCGTGTCTATCCGCAGATTTGATTACCTGATCAAATAACATCTGAAAGATAGGTAAATCTTGACAATTTTTCTGGGTGCCATAACAATGTAGGTCTAATGAAAAGCGGGTGCTATCTTGTGCTCTTACACTACATTATCATCAGATCTCTTTTATCATGTTCAACCATCTTTTTCTGGTGTTAGATGCCACACCCGCACATGTACTTTGGCCACTGTCAATGACAAGGGCAAAGTGGTATCAACGGAGACGTTTGACACATCAGAGCACTCTCTGATCCGCTATGTTAAGAAAGTCCCAGCGAAAACAAAATCTTTGATCGTGGAGGAGTCTTCGCTGGCTGGCTGGATTCACCGAATCTTATCTCCGCATGTGGATGAGTTAGTTGTTTGCGATCCAAAACACAACGCACTCATTAGTCGTGGTAACAAAAACGATGTATCGGATGCGGTCGATTTGTGTCGATTGTATCGGCTGGGAGAGTATGTTGAGGTCTATCATGGTGATGACGATCATCGGAATGATTTTAAGATTGTCGTGAAGGAGTATATGGATATTGGTAATGACTGTACTCGTTTAAAGTCAAAGATCACAGCAAAACACCGCCAAGCGGGAATTGTGGATGTGCAAGGCACAAAAATATTTAACAAGCTCCATCATGAGCACTATCTGAAGCTTTCCCAACAGAGATGCGAAGATTCGTCCTTCAACGGATCTACAACCGTCTGGACTGTGCGGAAGCCGAACGAAAGGAGGTTCTCGCGAAGATCAAGCAGTTAGGCAGTGGTTATCCAGAGATCCAATAATTTCTACGTATACCTGGGGTTGGGATTGTGGGAGCCAAGCATCTTAAGTGCGTTTATTAGGACTCCCCATCGGTTTATACCAAACAACAGTTGTGGAAATACTGCCAACTCGGCATCAGGGAACGCAGTAGTAGAGGCAAATCCCTGGGGTACAAATGCTTAGACCGTTCGGGGTCTTGGCCACTGAAATCCGTGAGTCATACATCTTGGTTGAATTCAATCAAAACAAAAGAACCAAATGAAGTGTCTTTGTTTAATGAAGCGTCTCTACAGTGCACCAAGGATAAGGATAACGCACGATTCAACACACAACGTAAAATACTGGCGGTCATGTGGACCATCTGGAAGAACGATGTAGACTACGATCCAGATCAACTTTATTGTTCACCTGTGATCCCGGTGAATACACAATCTACATGATACCGTAATGTAGTGAATGGTGAGGATACCTGCGGATCTGGGTAGCCAGATATGCTCAATGTGGTTCTTATCTCCATGACTCATGGAAGATCAAGTGGTAGGATAGTCTGGCCTTCATGCCCCATAAAACGATAGAGACTACAAATGTAGGACTCTCATAAATGAGATTGGTATGTTGAATGACATTGGTCTGAATAATTCGCATCCAGGTACGCCAATAACAATCCGCTACTGATATCACTGTACTTGTCAAAACTCATCTTGATTGCACTACATGCCCTCAAAAATTCATATTTTTGTGGATGGGAGACCTGCGTTTGAAACTTTTCTTTTCAACTGAGAACCAAAGTTTTTTGTATCACAACTCATGAATCAACAGCAGAAGCTTGATCATCTATTTATCACCAAATCTTCCTTTCTTGATCTGTTGAGGCTATTTCTTAAATAGATCAGAATGAGTTCCAATTGCTACAAAATGCAACTCATCCTTATATCTATAATAGATTAGGCACCAATCTCCGCCTAATCTGGCTGATCTGAATTTGTTCAAATCACCCGTAAGCTTCTTATCTCTGTATAACGGAGGCAGAGGATCTCCAAATACCAATAAACCAATGAGCTGGTGGATTCTTGACGCGTCAAAACCTCTCTTTAAAGCAAGACTATACTGCTTATCAAATTTAGACGATCGAGTAACCTTAATCAGCAGACCAAGAATCAAGATCAGCTAAGAACTCTTCCAAGCTTGAATAATGAATACCTCCACCAGATTGAAGTTCTCTAATGGCCTCAAGCGTGCTTTCAGAAGGTATCAGTTCACCTTCGTCGCTGGGAACAGAAAGAGATGGCTTTGACTTAGAAACATCTCCACTCTAATGAGATGGATTAGCGTGAAGGGTATTGTTGTCTATCAACATGTATCTGTTATGTTTTAGAGAAAAATCCTAACAAAACGTGAATTGCTATGAATTAGTTAACCTGTAGCACATCACGATGTACACAAATGTACGCAATTAAACTAATATATTGCAATGTGTTCCATATCACCTGAATTGAAAAATTTGTGTCATCTTATATTGGCACAGAGGAATTTTGGATCAAATAATCATTCAGATTGTTCGTGATCATTAATTAATGAGTCATAATTCGAAAATCCCCTTGCCAATAAGTGATCAATTGTTTCATATACCATGTTAATAGCATCTTCATTTTCAGATGAAATAATTGAAGAGATTACATTCTCTAAAATATTGGTTCGTGATAAATACCAATGATCATTGGTTTCTGATAACAATCTAATACATTTGGCCGTCTCAACTGGAAAGTCAATGCTTAAATTCGATAATTTATTGCACACTTTAGACCCAATACTGTTGCTTTAAGGATTTTTTGATGTAACAGGAGGCTTTTGCAAAACCTCATAATTTCCGTGGAAATATTGCTCTGAAGCACATTTGACGTATTTTTTAGCGTTGACTTAGAGGTTTTGCAAAAGGCTCACAGGTGTGAGAATTTTTGATATCCAATCATGTTCTTCCCGTGAGATATAGCCTCTCCGTCGGATGGCGTGCTTACTCATTTTTTGTCTTCGTCCTCGTGGCTTTCGTTGTCCTCGACTGGATACAACACGCTCCTCCAGTATTTCGTCAATCAACTGTTCAATCTTGACCTGTTGGATCTTGTTCAGGGGGGGGGAAACGCCGGGTTGTTGAATCCGACGTTGGAGAACATTGACGGTATGCACGAAAGATAATCGGTCTGGATCTTCGTCCGCTTTTTTGGCGGCCTTTGTGATCAATGCACGTACAGCATAATAGGCCAGCATTAATCCCTCAAATTCTTGTTGTACAAGATCGGGGGTCTTGCTACGCAACATGGCCCCTGGTCCCAGCATGTGGGTTTTGACCTCGTCATAGGTTGTTTCGATTTCCCACCGTTCATGGTACAGTGCGGCAAGTTCGTCCGCGGGGGCCTCTTCTGGATCCAACATCGTAGTCACCAGCCTGTATACCGTCGCATCTTCTTGTTTGAGGGTGTAATCAATTACGCGGACCTCACAGGTATTATCTGTGCCCTTGCCGCTAAAAACGCTACGCCAAGAACCGTCTTCATGTGCCTCCTTTACAGGAAAATGCGGTTGACTGCGTGCCCGCCAAAGCAAGTCTGCACCCGTCTTTTTTGCCCGTAACCACAAGGGAAAGCCCGTATAGCCCCGATCTGCAAGCATAAGCATGCCGGGGCCTATACTTGATAGCAGCTCTTTTGCCGGTGTCTGCTCCGATTCCTTGTAGGGGCCCGAACACCAGGAAAAGGGTGCACGCGTGCCCAACTCCAAGCATGGAAATACGCATCTTGGGAAAAGCAGTCTGTCCCCGTGAACACCCAGGCAACCCGAAAAATGCCCGATTCCTTTTCTCGTCAGGTAGACTGAGCGTTGAACCATCTATCGCCACAAGACGACGGCCACAGTACCACGCCCCAGGAATATTCTCGTTGGACAGCCAGTGCACACTGCTCTGACGAAGCTTATGGAATGGGTCAACTCCAAGTTGAGTTCGCACCCTAGAAATAGACGACTTACCCGACACTAATAAAGGAGAATCAGGACGAATCAAGCGAAATCCATCCATGAGACAACGGAGTACTTCACGCGTAGAGACCGACCGAAACAGGCATAAAGTCAGTACATAGTACATCATCACTTCAGCAGGCAGGCGACGCCTCCGTGTGCTTGTGCTTTTGCTCTGCTCAAGTGCCGTCAAAACGGCAGGCATTGGGAAGACTTGAGCAATCACTCCCAAGCTCAAGTAATCGGATAATCTGGGACCTCCGGGCAAGGTTGAAGGTGTTCTGGCCATGGGGTAAAAGTTAAGGAAATACCCCGTAAATAAAAAACAAAAATCCTTAAAGCAACAGTATTGGGATTAAGTAGGGATTATACACCCCGATACCAACCGCATACTACCGCGACACTGGCGAAAACCGCCAATCTTTGCTGCCTGAAGATATTGGACCCGGCACTCAGGTATGTAAGCCCCTTTTCAACTGGGGTGCGTAACTCAATCAGAATTGCCAACATGGCATCCTCTAACGTTATCGCCGAGATTCGGTCGTATACTAAGTCGCAAGACTCCAACTAGAGTCCCTTAACTTAAAGTACACCTTCCTCATCGTCATCGCCTCAGTAGCGCTGACAATAGGCATTGCGGTGGTAGGATGGCTCTTGGCCACAGGTGGTTGAGTGTCTCGGCACCTCTCAACCATTGATCGGAACCAATACAATCCCACAGAGTTGATTAGAGCAACCTTAACTACAGATTCATTCTAATGAGTACAAAAACCCTTAGAGACCGTGGACCTGCAAAATACTTTCATGGTCGGGAAGAGATCATTGATACATTCACCAGTGCGCTTG
>JAPOUL010000061.1 GCA_026708685.1 Bacteroidota bacterium | reverse complement strand
AAGAGCTACCCCAGTGGAACTATGATATTTATCCCACAAAGGCGTAAATTGGAAAAATCCACAAGATTGTTTTTAAGGAAAGATGGGAAAGTTATTTCTGCACATGCCCTAAGACATATGCACTGTTGGAAACAAAAAATTCCGACTGGTTGCAATAGGCAAATCTTCCCTGAGTACTGAGAGTAATCCAAAACAACTTTTCCTGAGAAAAAATATCGTGATAAGCACAATTACGTAGATTATATGGAGTATTTCCCTTATCAAGCCGATTTGATAGTTTATCCCAATACTGATCTAAATGTTGTTTTACTGCACTAAATTGTTTAACATCAACGGGTGGGATGGAGCCAAATCCATTGTGAGAATCTATCAGCCATAAGTGAGCCCAGTTTGCATGGTAACGCTGATTATGTGCATGAATCTATGTCACACATTGACCGAATCTCATCATGATCCATCTCACACTCTCCCTGATCTTCCTCCGAGTTAGCTTGATTAATATACACCCGATCGATTCAATATCTGTTGTTAGGGATGATGTTCGTGAGTTTGGGATCTTTGTGTAGTCATTGATTTCTGAAGTTGATCAGGCAGTTCGCCTGAGACTAGTTGTAGCTGGACTGAGTCAAGAACGAGTATTTCACGAACAATCATTTCTTCTACAAGATGAATACTTATTTGGGAGTGGCCCGATTTTAGGAAGTCCGATCAATATTTATTCTAAAATAGAAGGAAGTTTAGGCATTTTTTATAGATAACACTCCATTCATGTCGCATGGATTCTGACGGTGATGAATGGACAGAAAACGAGATAGGATGTGGAGAAATGCTCCCTCCGTGCAAATGATACAGCAAATCAGCAGGGGTGCTGATTACAAATCAATGCTTTGTTCAGATCAAACAAGTGGAAAGATAGATAATGACCTGCACTCGATTTTCATTGGGAATGATATGACAAACTGTACTATGTAGCAGATTGGGTCGCATGAATGGAGTAGTAGGAACGGGGTAGGGAGGGAGCGCTACTATCGCTCTTGATCTGAGCCGCCTCGTCGCCTGTACTTCTTTTTCTTTTTTTCGGGAGATCTATGCTTTTCTGGGGGTGGACTTTTAAGATGGTCGAGTGATTGCCCACTGGGAAGCGTTCTGTTGGATTTGTCTTACCCCTTTCTCGCCTCCTTGTCCTAGACGATCGACTCAACAATCCATGTGTGTAGTGAGGGTATTGGTATATGGTATCCTTCCAATTGATGGGATTCAACAATGCCTTTCTCAAGTAACCGATCAAAAAGTTCTTGGGATGCCTCTTCGCCATAGATCTCGGATAGCCTGTTAATCATGTTAAGTCGGTCAAATGGTTTGCCTGCAGGAAGGTCAGATAAGATTCGTGCCACATGTCTAATCTCATCAACAAAGAAGCCCTCTACGCGTTGCTCATAGTACCCTATGCGCCTACGTCGTCCCTTTTCTATCACCTTCTCCAGCCCCTCACGGGTCATCATACCGCTATGTTTTTCCAGATAGATTGAAGCGATCCTTGCATATGAATGGACATGCCGAGGCCATCTATCTGTTTCCTTGTAGAGTGCATCTATCCATTCGGTAGGATCGCCCTTGGCTGATCCACCTTTGACGATCCAGTCTTGAATCACTGCTCGGGCTGACTCTTCACTCAGCTCTCCCAGACTCGCCTTGTTCCTCTCCCCAAATCGCGATACATCCAACGCCTGTAAAGATGTTAGAGTTGTTCTCAGGCCCGCAGCAATCAGCATAATGGGAGCACGCATCTTCCCATTATGAATTGCTTTTAACACGCTGGATGCAACCACCGCCTGTGCCCCTACGGGCTTGCCTGATGAACCAAGCATTTGTGCCTCGTCCAGGATGAGTAGAAGTGGGCGGCGACTCCCCGAACGCAGTATTTTACGAATGTTTTGTGTAGACCATTCAATATCTATGCCAACGGAGATTGAACTTGATTCATCCGTAAACTTAGCAGTAATTTTACGAAATATATTCTTATCTGGGAAGAATTCTCGCAGTGCCTTAACATCCCAAAGTGCCTGTGGGTCAATCTCTACGGATTTCCAGCCTCGACTCTTAGCCAGCTTTTCCATCTGATCAACCAGTGCTGTCTTCCCCGCACCAGGTGCACCCTGGATGAGTTGAATTGTCCCCTCGCGTGTAGCGACCGCCGAGGTCAGGATGCGATCGAATTTATGCATGATTTTAGATCGTCCATGAAAATACGGCGTTCTGCCTCGATCGCCTGTGGGCGTCTCAAATTTGGATTTTTTGTTGCGAAACATGAGTGCACAATGGGAGCATGAATGGGTTAGTCAACCAAATAGTATGTATTTGGTTCTACCTGCGGTGTTGCACCCGTGTCAAGGGGGCTATCATCGGGCTATCATCAAGATTGTGTCGTTTCTCATTCGGGTTGAGTCAAGATAGCGAAGATGGTACACCCCAAAATGGGGGCGATAGACAAGTCAACCATTATCATCAACGACCACATCATGCTAAAGGCATTAAGCTGAGGCCTACGACTATATGATCAACCGCAAGTTCGCCTATGCCTGGGTCATGGAAAGACAAGCGTCAAAGACACCGCTCCTGATTGGCGTGCCTCTGAGATGGTCAATTTGTGAATCTTTTCGCCACCGAAACCGTGGATGTCCGGTCTCATCCAGTCAGATTACTCAAAACATGATAAAGGGAAGCATGAACACGATCAAGATTGTAAAGACGCTACAAAGATTGACTTTTCAGTCTAAGCCACCTACCGAAATACCTGACACAATGATCCGGAGGGGAAATACCACCCTCAATTCGCTTTCCCCTCCAGAAGTGAATTACAGATCAGCTTATGTGCCTCTTTTTATGAGATCCATGTTAGAAGGAATATATCCACTGTATGGGAAGGATGCTGTGAAAGGCTAAGAGCGTCGGCGTAGTAGCTTAAAACTCAGCGATCAATCATCAGGGCGAAATCCTTTCTTTTTCTTGCGCCATAAACCTTGGGTGCCTTTTATTGGCTCCCATCCCCACCGCCTCATGCATTGAACAAGATAATGGCGGCCCCAAGGATCCAGTATGGGCTTGGTCTCCATACCTTTGTATGTGCGTTGAATCATGTTATCTAAGGTTAATCCCTTCCACGATTCCATATAGGCGTGAAGTGTATACTTTTCGTCAATCTTGATGGCGACTTCTTCCCAGAATTCCATCTGGTCAACATCGGTTTTTTCTTCACTCATTTAAATGTAGTTAATGAAAGTTCAAAAAAGTCGTATGCGATTCATTCCAACCGGGATGATTGATCAATGGATTTGGATCATCTGTTGTAAATCTTGGAGATAACTACATGACTGATGTTATCCTGAGAGATCTATGAAAGCATCACTATTGATAAAATACGCTTTTTAGGGGAATCAACAAAATAACACACTATTCTAAAATACGAAATCAACAAATTGATTTTTACAGACATTCACCTAGGGAAATTGTCATTTTTGTCACGTTTTTATTGGACTCTGAATAGAACCTTGTTGAAGGTTGATGACCAGTAGATAAAGGAATTGATGAGGTTTCAACCGTCTGAATGCATCCATAGAATCGTGGAATTCAAGAAAAATGATGGTTTCGGGTAATTGATTTGAATTCTGAGCTCGTTACAAGGTTGTACAGTACAGTAATATTAACAGTATAAGGATGGGTGAGTATAATGGGTCCTTTGAAGACAGTAATCATTAGAGGGGAGACCAGACAGGATCTGGAAAATATAGAAACTGACATGCTAACTGTCGGGGTGGCGGGATTTGAACCCACGACCTCTTCGTCCCGAACGAAGCGCGCTACCTAGCTGCGCCACACCCCGTAACAGTGCTAACCATTAGATGGAGAATTTGATCCACCAATTCGTTTGAAGATATGGAGCAGTTGAACCTGCCAGCTTATGACTACGAACTCCGTAACCACAATGGACGCATTGTGATTCTGGATTCTATACGGAAACGTTTTGTTACTCTAACGCCCGAAGAATGGGTACGTCAGCATTTTGTACAATACATGATGAGCCATTTAAATGTCCCGCGTGGACTCATTGATATTGAGGTTAGCATTCCAATTCGTGAACGCCAGTATAGGGCTGACATTGTTGTCTATAATCGTCAAGTTGTACCAATATTGGTGGTTGAGTGTAAAAGATCATCCGTTCAATTAGGACAGGGCGTTTTCAATCAAGTAGGGTATTATAATTTAGGATTGAAAGTTCCATATCTCGTGGTTACTAATGGTATGCAACACTACTGTTGTCAGGTGGATCAGTCTCTACAAAGCTACCATTTTTTAGATCAGATTCCATCATTTGAAACCATGATTGTATCAATTGAGAATGAGTAGTAATATGTACGAAAAAGAATTGGATGCCGTGAAGCAAGCTCTTCACGAGGCAGCTCGGTTATGTCATTCTGTGCAAGATCGACAGGCAATGATTAAAGGAGACAAGAGCCCCGTCACCATTGCAGATTTTGGAAGTCAGGCACTGGTATGTCGAACACTTCGCGAAGCCTTTCCTGATGATCCCATTATTGCCGAAGAAGACAGCACTCTGTTGCGTGCTGAAGAACAGACAGATCTTCGCAATACATTAGGAATGCATCTTGATGCAGTTCGCCCTGGAACCCTGTTAGAGGCGGCCCTGAAATGGATTGACTATGGTAATGCTGAGCATTATTCTGATCGTTTTTGGACATTGGATCCTATTGATGGGACCAAAGGCTTTTTACGAGGAGGGCAGTATGCAGTGGCCTTGGCATTGATAGAAGGTGGGAAGGTAGTGGTTGGAGGACTTGCTTGTCCCAATATGAGTGATGATGTTTTTTTGGTAGCCAAAGGACTTGGGGCAACTCACGGACAACATCGTATTCAAGTAACTGAAATTTCCGATGTTTCTAAGGCAAGAATTTGTCAAAGTGTAGAATCTGGACATACCGCTCTTGGAGACATCCAAAAGGTTGCACGAGATTTAGGGATCACATCCGACCGCGTTCAATTAGACAGTCAGGCAAAGTACGCAGTAGTAGCGAGCGGTGATGCAGACATCTATATGCGCCTCCCCCTTGGTAATGGCTATGTAGAACGAATCTGGGATCATGCGGCAGGAGCACTGTTACTCTCAGAAGCGGGTGGAAAGGTGACCGACTGCAAAGGAAATCAACTTGATTTCAGTCGTGGTAAACGGTTAGAACATAACATAGGAATCATTGCAACCAATGGTATCGTCCACGATCAGGTTGTTGAAGCCGTCAACACCTTGAACATTCATCATTAGGGATCACATTTAGCGTTGATGGTATTCATGAAAATATGTTCAAAACTTGACTCACTATATTGGTGCATCATAGCCGGAATGAGTTGAGACAAAACAATTGAGTTCGTTACGTATATTTGACAACCCTCCGAGTACGATCCGAATAAGGATATGCAAACTCTGATCCAAATTGATGGGAAAGATCACTCACTCCCCAGTGGCTTAATTGAGATTACAGATCTCTATGAACTTGCAGATTGTGGGAATATGCAACTCTTTTTAGTCAGATACAACGATTTGGAGATTCCCTTGATGATTGGCGAATATCTCTGTGTTCATGGGGGGGAGGTGTTAAAGACAAAAAAGGATATCAATGAGGAAGTATCATCTCAATGCAATGAGGTGAGGCCAGTATTCAATAGTGCTCGTAACATAGTGATTGATTCGGTCAAAATTACAGGAAAAGAACTCAAGAAATTTGACTCCACTTTTCCTGAAGGGCGTTTGTTTATAGAGTCTCATGGTGAGGTAGATGTTGAGATCTCAGATGATATGACAATCATCATCCAGGAACAGGACTCCTACTTTGTCATCCCTCCCAGCTTGGAAGATGTGATCGATCATGAAGAATGCGGAAAGCACAATCGTAAACCTCCGCGGGGCTATTCATACTGTATCCGTATTGACACCACTCAACATGTCGTAGACTCTGATACGCTTTCGGGTGCTGAAATTCTGGCATTGGCGGAAAAGCGTACCGATGAATGGTCTCTAAATAAGAAATGGCATGGTGGTAAACGGGAAAGGGTTGCAACAGATGATCAAATCAATCTATCTCACTGTGGTATAGAACGATTTGAAACGGTTCCTAAACAGGCACAGTACGGCAGACCATACACATTTGGATTCTTACCTGAAGATATCCAATACTTAGATCAACATTATCCATCAAGGTGGTCAAAAAAGATGGAGGGTAACGCAAAGTATGGTCTGATCATTAAGGAATTTCCGCTTCCCAAAGGTTACATTTATAGAAAATCTACTTTGATGATTCTCGTTCCGATAGGTTACCCAGGATCAGCACTAGACATGTTTTACTTCTGGCATCCACTTGAAAAAATGGATGGCTCACCCATATCAAGTTTAAGTTCAGAAACTCATTTCGGCAAGGAGTGGCAACGTTGGTCTCGCCATTATGACTGGAAATCTGGACATGATTCTATAGCTCGGCATATTGAATTTGTTGTGAATATGCTCCACCGTGAAGTCCTCAAATGAAGAGGGCTATACTAAGTATGAATGATAGCAAGTACACCGCTATCATATCTCATCTTTTTCCAGGGGATAATCTGGAAGCGGTAGCAATTTTGTTATGCAATCAGGGCTCAGGCAAGCTATACCAACGACTGATCGTCTCTGACATCATTTATCCATCAGGATCTCTCTCAGACAGAAAACAAGATTTCATCTCGTGGCCAGTGGAAGACTTCTTCACTCCTCAAAGGATCAGCGAGATAGATCAAAATGGTCAGTCCATTATCATCATTCACTCCCATCCAAGTGGTTGTACTGAGTTTTCAGAGGTTGACGATCATAATGATCAAAGGTTATTTTCATCAATATGTAATTGGTTTGATGATGGACGCTTGAATGGGTCAGCAATTGCTTTACCAGATGGCCGTATTACAGCACGTACAGTAGATGTGCAAGGAACATTTAATCAAATGCCAGCTGTATCTGTGGTTGGAGAAAATATTTGCATCTGGAAACTAAACCAAGATCATCAACAGGCGGAGTACAGAGATCACCTCTCCCAGATTTTTGGTCAGGGGACATTGAATCTATTGCAGTCACTACGGGTGGGGGTGATTGGTTGTTCAGGCACTGGTAGTATCCTGATTGAACTCCTCGTTCGTAATTGTGTCGGCGAATTAGTGATCGTTGATGACGATCTCATAGAGGAGAAAAATTTAAATCGAATTATCAACAGCACCGTAGATGATGCCAAAAGTCAACGATCTAAGGTTTCTTCAATTGCACGGGCTATTAAAAATATTGGCACGGGGACAAAGGTTGATACCTACTGTGGATTGACCGACTGCCCAGATGTTAAAGATGCCTTAATTGACTGCGATGTGATTTTTGGATGTGTGGACACGGCATTTGGTCGTTATCATTTAGATTGTATAGCGAGTGCATACCTGATTCCTTATTTTGATACAGGAGTGCATTTAGAGGCTGATGGCAATGGGTGCATTACAGTCGCTGATGCAGTTACACACTATACTTATCCTGAAGGTGGAAGCTTATTATCTCGTGGAGCATATACTATGTCTCAAGTTACCGCCGAAAACTGGAAGCGATTAGATCCTGAGTATTATGATCAACAACTTGAGAATGGATACTTGACCAGTGTGGGAGAGCAACAGCCAGCTGTGATCTCCTTGAATATGCAAGCTGCATGCATGACATTTAATGATTTTATGGCCCGAGTTCACCATTTCAGAATAGATTCTAATGGTCAATTTTCTACGCAGAGATTTCGGTTGGTGCATGGATGCTACGAAAATACAATGGATGAACAAGGCCCTCACCCATTACTTGAACGTTACATGGGATCAGGAGATAAAAGTTTACTTGTTAATAATAATACTCGCTATGGCAATTAAGGGGGAGCATCCCTAATGATCTATGCGGAATAAGATGGATACTAGCAATCAAACCTCATAATGAAGTGCTCATTTTCTTCAAACGTGTATGGTTATTGTATTGAACAATTTTCAAATGATAGCGTTGATTCATGTAGAACAACTGCAGACAGCTGGTATATAGAGGCTGGCATGAGCAGTTACGGTTTCAGGGTAAATATTCTGTTGTCTCTACAACATTTGCCTGCATGAATTAATCGCACAGTTGAGGTGCGATGCTGTAGTACATCAATAATAAATGACTATCGTTACAGGATGATCAAAAAAGTGATTATCAACCACTTCAAGAAGTTTGAGCGTTTGGAGTTTGATCTTCCTGATCACGTTGTCATTGTTGGTCAAAATAACTCTGGTAAAACAACACTTCTTCAAGCTATCGCATGTTGGATAGAATTTGCATCTCATTGGTCAAAAAATTTTCCAGATCTCGCTCGGGAAGAAGATGGCAATTATCCGAGTATTCGTTTGAATGTCTTAGAGTTTCAATCGGTGCCATTGATAGATTTTGATCATCTGTGGCACAGTAAAAATGTTCGATATCCTTCATCCATATGGTTACATACAAAGTCATGGAAAATCGGCTTTGAAATAATCTATCATGAGCGGGAGTTAGCCGATATTCGTCCAGTCCAAGAGGTGAAAGAAAGTGATATAGACAAATACGTCAAACAACCGATCCATTCCACATATATTCCTCCATTTACGGGGTTGGATTTAAGGGAGCCACTTTATGATAGAATAGTGATTCCAGCCCGGTTGGCACGCCGACAAGGAGGTAGCATCCTTCGGAATATGCTATTACATATCAGCCAGGATTCGGATAAATGGAATGAGTTGAGATCTATCGTTCGGTCATTTTTTGGATTTGAGTTGGACCCTCCCAGTGGAGCTGCTGAGGTATATGTACGTTATCGTCATTCAATGAGTGATACTTTTTATGAATTGAGTAGTGCGGCAAGTGGCTTTTTACAAATTTTAATGGTTTATGCAACTTTACTTTACGAACAGAATTCAGTTGTACTCATTGACGAGCCAGATGCACATATGCATGTTCTATTGCAGAATAAGATTTATCAGCATTTATTAAAGCGTGTCCGTCAAAATCAAACTCAACTTATTATTGCTACGCATTCTGAACGGCTCATCAACACGGTTCAAAGAGATGATCTCCGTGTATTGGGAAGTGAAATGTATACGATGACGGATAATCGAAAAGTATCAGATACATTATATCTCGAAAATGTAGATATCTGTAATGCACAGACAGAAGCAAAAATATTATATATTGAAGGATCCACAGATATTCTCATTTTGAAGGAATGGGCACGTATTTTGGAGCACCCTCTATTACCATTTCTTGAGTGTCCATTTACATGGGAAACTGCTCGGAATGAATGGGCCGCTACTCGACATTTTGTTGCTCTTAAAGGACTTGTGCCTGATTTTAGAGGAGTGGAGTTGTGTGATAGCAATGGAAAAGATCGCAGTACGATGCCTAAACTCCCTAAGGGGATGATACGCATGTACTGGGAAAGGTATGAGATAGAGAGTTATCTGATCCATCCAGATGCAATCACTCGATTTGTAGAAAAGAACCATGGAGTACAGTGTGCCCAGAAAGTAACATTATTCATTCGTGATCAGTTACCCCCAGTAGTATACGATAACATGCTTGATACATCTAATTATTATCAGCAAATCAAAGCAAAAAGCCTACTATCTCAATTCTTCAATTCTGCATTTTTGAATATCGATGAACGAGACTTTTATCAAATCGCGGCTGAGATGGAGAAACAGGAAATTCATCCAGAAGTCATTGAAAAAATGGATCAGATTGCTGAACATTTTTCAATGTTGTAGGAATCGATTATTTGCTATACTGCGGAAGTCATATGGTACCTTTTTACACCCGCTTTACTTACCAAAATCGTTTTGTAGACGTACATTCATCATAAATGAGATGTGCAAATATTCTTAAAAAATGATTCTCTTAAGAGTTATCAATCAAGTTAGTCAGTGAAGATCTCAAGTAATCCATGGATTAATTTAGGACCATTTCCTCATTCATCCAGCTATGATGGAGGCATCTGTCTCTATTGATCCTTAATAGAATATCAGAAAAAACGATTAAGTACCACTGTCATGGTTCATTCAGGGTCTGGATAATTGGCGGTGTTAAACAGTACAAGTCTACGATTGAAATTTTTCAAAACCTTCAAGGATGTTCGCTTTAATGGCTTGAAGGTAGCTGAGTCCTTTATTCATAGATGTGGAGGAAGTTTTGGTGTTTAGTGTCAACTACTTTTTCATCATTCAACCAATACCTATCCATTATATTAAAAAGATGTTATTACGAGTGTTGTTGCTATTCTTGTTGACTTACTTAGTGTCTACATCTACATCCGCTCAGGATGTAGATACGCTAAGACTCGTTGAAATGGACGATGTCATCGTGACCGCCGATCGATATAAATCTATACGATCACAATCTACGGGTGCAATCAGTGTTCTAAAACGAAATGATATCCAGCAATTGGCCGGAGTTCAAACGCTCGGAGGAATCCTTCGGCAAGTGCCAGGTTTTACCCTGCTTCAATTAGATGGTATTGGATATGATGTGCAGCCAATCATCCGCGGATTTTATGGCGGTGGAGAGGCTGAATATGTATTACTTATGGTGGACAATCAGCCAGTGAATGCACTTGAAACTGGACTGGTCAACTGGGATCAAATTCCACTCGCCGCTATTGAGTCGGTTGAGGTACTTCGTGGTGGGGCATCGTCGCTCTATGGAGACGCTGCCATTGGCGGAGTCATCAACATCATCACTGCATCCGACGCTCCTTCAAGCTATCAATTGTCTATTGCTGGAGGTTCCCATGGAACATTGAAAGCAAGCGGATCCTCCTATTTTTCGTTGGGAAGTAGAAGAATTTCATCCTATGGCAACTATGAGTCAACTGATGGCTACCGTGAACATGCCAACCGAACACTCGCTGGCTTGGGTATGGAAATTGATCTACTGAACTCTGAGCGACTCAATCTGAGGTTCTCAGCATCTTTACATTCCCGAAAGTATGATGTACCCGGGCCTCTCACCAGTCAGCAGATTGCACAGGACCGAGTACAGGAGTCTCCTTTTTTTCAATACGACAACAATGATGAAGATACACGAAGACTGGCATTGCGAGGGATATTCAACCTGAGCCAAAGTTCTGAATTACTCGCATCGGTGATCCTGAATGAGCGTGGATTGAAAGGGGCACGCACACTGCCGCTGAGTGCTGAATTTGCAGATGTGAAATGGAGACAGTTTGATGCTTCCCGCTCATTTGTCAGCGTGCAATGGGTTTCTCAAGATCTTATAGCGAACGATCATCTTACTGTGGGAGGAGATCTTCAGAATGGGGAATTAGATGTAGCATGGTATGATATGGTGACAGGTCCTGCCGAGGTATTTAACGGTTTTGATGGTTCAATAGGTGATCTTTCTACTCGTGGATCAGGTTCCCGACAATCGTACGCTGCATTTTTGCAGTATGACGTAGAGCTATTGTCTCAGCTTAAACTCTCGGCAGGCCTTCGTTATGACCGGATTGCAGATTCCTATACTCCCGAAGGGGGTTCCAAATTGGATCCAGTGCACACTGCACTCAGCCCTAAATTCGGGTTGAATGTGCGGTACATTTCAAGTGCAGACCATATAGGAAATTGGTATGCGAATGTTGCTCAATCGTTTAAGACGGCAACCATGGATCAACTCTTTGGACAAAGGCTAATCCCAATTGCAATGCCTGGGATATCGATTTCAAATTCAAATCTAAAACCTCAGCGGGGCATCAGTATTGAAACTGGAGTGTATCACCGAGCTGTACTCATTCCCGAAAAACTTACGGGTGACCTTACGCTCAGTCTCTATCACATGGATATGGAGGATGAGCTTGATTTTCAATTTGAAACCTTCCAATACGAAAATATTGCCAGCAGTCGCCACCGTGGAGTTGAATTGGGAGTACAACTTGAACGGATAGGTCTTGCGTCCTTAAGATTCAATTATACGCTTCAGCATGTGACCTACCGTGCAGGTGAGCACAAAGGAAAGTTCATCAGAACGATTCCGCAGGATTATGTATCAGCTGCGATCAGTGTACCACTTCTTGACCGAGTTCGTGCGATGACAACGGTTCGGAGTACACGCAGAATCTGGCTTGATGATGCAAATACTGAAAGATTGGATAATTTTTCTTCAGTAGACTTCAAGTTGACCTATTCGTTGGGATGGGTAACTGTAGAACTTGAGACGCTTAACTTGATGAATAATCTCTTCAGTACAACGGGATTTTTTGATCCCGGCGGGTCAGATACGCTTTTCCTTTATCCAGCAGCAGGGCGATCCTTACTCGCTGGACTTCGGATGAACTGGTAATCGGAGCCAGGTCTCATGAATATCCTACTGAAAGGCATCACTTTTTTGAGTGCATTCCTGTTCTTGGTATTTGCATATTGGCAGTTCAATGATCCAGATGCTTTTCGTTGGGTTGTGGTCTATGGGCTGACTTCCATCTTAGGCTTTGCATCACTATTTTACAGGTTGCCGTGGTATATCATTGCGATCCTTTCAAGCGTAGCATTTGTGTTCAGCTTCTATTATGTGTGGATTGTGATCAGCCAGGGACTCCATTATTTTGAGGATGAAGCGGGCCGCGAAATGATGGGATCTCTCATGGTAGCTGTCTATTTGGGATACCTGACCATCGCATCCAGAATCACAAGGGTTTAGTGTTCTTTCTGATACAGGACATTGCCTCCGACGATGGTATAGAGGATCTCTGTACTGATAATTTCGTCTTCATCAATGGTAAGAATATCTTTGGAGAGGACGGTAATATCTGCCAGTTTTCCAGTTTCAAGTGAACCTTTGATGTCTTCTTCAAAGGCTGCATAGGCATTATTGATGGTATAGGACTGCAATGCCTGCAGTCGTGACAAACGTTCTTCAGGATAAAAAAGGGAACTGTCGGCCAACATTCGTGTGACCGTCGCGTGAAAATTAGCAATGGGATCAATGGATTCCACGGGTGCATCTGTGCCGTTGTTGACCAATGCACCCGTTTGCCAAAGTGTTTGCCACCTGTAGGCACCTGACTGGGCTCGTTTCTCACCTAATCGACGGTAGACCCACGGTGCATCACTAGTGGCATGGATTCCCTGTATGGACGCGATAACGCCCAGACTGCCGAATCTTGGAAGATCATCGGGGTGGAGATGCTGTGCGTGCTCAATCCTCCAACGTAAATCCTGATCGGTTTGGCTATAAAAGGATTCGTAGATATCAAGAACAGCACGGTTGGCTTGATCTCCGATGGCATGTATGTTGAATTGAAAATCAAGCGATTTAGCAATTTCTGCGGTGGCTTTGATTTCCTCTACCGATACGGTTTCTAATCCTCTGGATGAGGGCATGTCTGTATATGGTTCAAGAAGCCATGCACCATGCGAACCCAGGGCACCATCAATAGAACGTTTGATGCTACGAACGGTAAGGTGATGATCTCCAAAACCTATGAATCGATAGGATGCCAATTTTTCAGATAGGGAAGCGCTATTTTCACGAACCATCACATATAACCGAACGGGGAGATTGCCCTCATCGGCAAGTTGTTTATAGAAGTCTACGGTTGAAAATCCTACACCTGCATCATGGAAAGAAGTGATTCCATGTGACAGGGCCTCCTGAGCTGCCAGATGAGCCATCATACGATGCTCTTGATCTAATTCCTCCTCACTCATGCTCTCGCGTGATTTTTCCAATGCAGCTTCCACATAATTCTCTGCAGTTTCTCTTAGCAACCCAGTCAGTTCTCCACGAAGATCACGGATGAGTTCTCCACCGGGAGGGTTTGGAGTTTCGGGGCTAATTCCAGCGGCATTCATGGCAGATTGATTTGCAAATGCGGCATGGCCACTGGCATGACGAAGAAACACTGGATTATCTGGAGATACCGCGCTGAGTGAATGGTGCGTGGGAACGCCCTCAACAGTATTGGGTGGGATGGAATCCCATTTCTCCTGATGCCAGCCACGCCCAGTGATCCACTCCCCCGGATCTGATACGGTCACTGCGGAGTCAACCATCGCAACAATGGACTCCCAACTTTGGGTCTGTGAAAGATCCAGGATCATTTTCGCTTCTCCAATGGAAAGGAAATGTCCATGCCCTTCAATTAAACCAGGGATCGCCAGTTTTCCATCCAAATCAATGATTTTAGTTTGGGTACCAATATAGGTTTCAATCTCTTGAATAGATCCAACTGCAAGAATCGTATTATCACTGACGGCTAATGCTTCTGCTTCGGGCTGTGATGGATTCATCGTCACAATCTTACCATTGATGATTGCAAGCGTAGCAGATTGCTCATTGGAGCAACCCAAAAGCAGTAGTACACTTATGAGCACAAACTGGCGTTTCAGAGAAGTCAGCATGATTGTTGAAAATTAGGATTGAGATAAAGTTAAAAACTTTGAAGATATATTTGTGCTCACTGGGCTCAAAGATATTGTGCACCGATCCAAGGATTCATCTTCCGCTTCTACAAAATACGACCACCCCAACTCTATGAGAATAAAACCTTCGATTGATCCAAGCGAGGAAAATAAGATTGTCCCAAGTTGATGGATACCATATTGCGAATCAAGGTGAATACTGTCAGATTGTTCGCCAACCGTCTTGGTGAACTATGATACATCATGCAACTGATCCACTCTTAGTCCTTGACCTTTCTACGCGTAATAAATTTTGATATGGTTGAATGTGTGCTGTGTACTTGGGAAAGAGCATTTCTTCAAGTGGACACTTCTTGAGCAATCAACAAGGAAATAGTACCTATACTACACATTCTTTCTGAATCTTGAAACCTGTGGCATTTAATGGGATCCACTAAATCATTTGGCATCAATAACTTGACCGATTGACCACAAATTCCGGTTCATGAAATTCCTTATAAGGAGAAGCATAAACTCGTACGGAATGAACCAATCAGACTTGATGTAAGAAAATTCGAATGCGGTCAATACTTGACCATTGACTCCGAAGACCTTGACACATCGCTTTCAGAAAAATGTTTTGAAGATCTCAAAGATACATTTAGTTCAGTATTGGTGCTTACTTGGGATCTATTTGTAATGGGAAACTCAAACGAAATGGATAAAAAAGCCATAGAGATTATAGATCGCCTCCATGCAAACTATCAACTGGTTCCAGTTTTTAGTACAATGTGATTTTGCAAGGGGTAAAAAAGTAAGAGTAAATCTTTGAAGAATCTTGTGAAATAATGGTAAAACCTTCGTGTTAGATGGATCACGGTGGGCACAAGAAGTTTGTGAAAGACAATCTTAATTCAATAGCTAACGAAAAGTTGAAAACCGCATCACGTATAAATCCTTAAAAAACGGAAGCCCCACAGATTTATCAGAATCTCAAGGATGGTGATCATCATCGTTATATCTGAAAATTAGAATATTCCGAGATTGAGATCATCATTCTACTTGCGAGATCCGAATGAGAACGTAGATGATTTAGCGACTAAGGTGTTGATGAGATAATCGCGTAAGGATCAAATGTGGATAGGTTCAAGAAAAGATTCTCGTCATCTGTTTTAGAATTGAGGGAATAATTTTCACCTGCCTGAGTAAAGAGAATTAGTAATTTTGGAATTATGTATTTTTATCATTACTGTAAAATCCTTGATAGGGCGTTCAAAATGTGTTGGACAAAGATTCTACACCAGTGCACTTCAATCATGCGTTTCTATCCTTGTTTGTGCCTTTCATATAATTTCTTGGAGAATGTCTGTGATCAGTTTCTTTATGTTCTTTGGTTTGATTTCCGATGTAGGAAGTAACGTAGTCCATAGTCATTCTCCTACCCCCAGCAGAATGGTACAATCAATATCAGATCGGGAAATGCCCAGTAAGCTCAAAGCCGATTCAGTCGTACCCAACCCCGCCGCGAGTAACATGACAGTGCTTCCCAGTTTACCATTGTGAATCACATCTAAGGTATCCCGTGCTAAATTTTGATCCTTAGGAGTTTTTTATAGATTTCGGAGGTACTGCGCTTCGTCAAGAACTAGAATCAGTCCTTGTCGGGTGCTAGATGTCTGAGCATTTCTTTTGAACTTGCATGCCCGGACACATGCTCTACATACCCACCCTCAAGGATCTTAATGCCGACCTTAGCTGCGATTTCACGGTCAAGTACGTAAGACTTCCCTAACGACTGCGTCATAGATGAAGGATTGTACAAGTCTTGTATCGAAATGGTGGCGACCGTCCACCCCTTTGCTTCAATACAGAGTTTGTCGATCAGTGTAGTTTTCCCCCGCACCAGATGCTCCTTGGATCAAAAAGGTTGTCTCCTTGCTCTTTAATCGAAAGAATTCAAGTGCACAGTTGAACGTATCCATGATCTCTTCCCTCTAATGAAAATATTCGGCGAGTCCACGATCAAAAATGAAATCAGAGTTCATGAACTCCAAAATAGAACGATTAACCATTACTTGATGAACTCTACGGTTCCATTTTCGTTCAGAATGGATTGTGTCCAATGATTTCGCATCTTATCCCGTAGATTGGCAGTTGTTACATCGGCAGATTCGTAATTCTCAGGTCATCCTGATTTGAGTCTTTCCATCCACAGCAACTGACGGATTCAATATGAGTTCCTTTCTGAGACATGAATATATCGGTAAACATACATACATCAATATGGAAAGATACAGGGAAAACAATAAATTTTCTGTAGTATAATTCCCAAGATTAACAAATTTTAGGACACCCCCGCCCCAAAATCAGTTCGGGCAATCACATTGATCACTCCCAAATTTAAATGCATACATCAGGTGATTTAGAGTTGGCACTTGGATTGATGATTTTATAGAGTGTCAAACGAGACGTAATGATCTGAATATACAGGCAATCCCACTGAAAAAGGAAAATGTTCAATCATTCACGATAATCCGATGATACTGTACAAGCTCAATTGTTTTCGTAAAATTGCTTAACTTTTAAGTTCACTTATTTAAGATTGATGATAGATCGTGTGCCAACCTTGGCAGGTGTGCTCAAAAAAATTCAAGAGTTGAGTAATCGACTCAAGAAGTATAAGAACAAGAGCCTCAGTGAGGCAAATACGGAGAATTTTTTTATTCGCCCCTTGTTTGAGGCTTTGGGTTATTATTCTTCCAATCCAGAGACGTTCAGTTCTCAATATCATGCAAATCCTCGTGACACCAAATCAGGATGGGTTGATATTGCACTCAAGAAACAAGGTCATCTAATTATTTTTATTGAGGGTAAGAAACTGGGTGAATCTTTGGATAATAATAACTATGTTAATCAAATCAAACATTATTTTAATGGTGTACTGGAGGTAAAATTTGTGATTCTGACCAATGGGAATGAATACCGTTTTTATACAGATTTAGAGAACACGAATATTCTCGACAATGAGCCATTCTTTGTATTTAAAATTAATGATGCGGATCAGGAATCAATAGAATTCTTATTACGCTTCTCTTACCATGACTTTGACTCATCGAAACTCAAGGAATTAGCTCTTCGGAATGCGCGAAGAGATAAAATTTATGATTTTCTGAAAGAACAAAGTATATCTCCCACCCCTGAGTTCATTTCTTTCTTATCAAAAACCATCTTTGGTGCGGCCAAAAGTGATATCAAAAAGGATGTGATAAAAGCACTTCCTGATGCTTTTTCGAGGTTGATACAATCCGTTAAGCATGATCTTCCAGGTCCATCTAATCAGATAGAGTTAAAAGATGAGACAGTTGAAGTAATAAATACTAATGAAGAGCTCAATCTCTTTGAGATTAAGAAAGTCACTTACACAAAATTGGATTATTTTCGATTTGAGAATGAAAAAATTGATGGAACATGGGCTGATATGTATGTGCATGTACTTGACAAACTTTGCCAGCGTGATTACTCTAAGTTGCTTAACATTTCCAGAAAGCATAAAGGCTTCAAAATAACGAATGAGTCAAGCATATCTAAACAATGGCAGCACCCCAGAAAAATTCAGCCCGGTTATTATATAAAAACCGGTTACAGTACGAAACAAAAGGTGGGATACTTAGAGGAAGTTCTTAAATCATTCAACATGAAAGATTCCCTCTACGTCAAGTTGCAAGGCAAGGAAGTAAAGATAAAGGCACCTTCCTATCCACTCATTTAATCACATTTGAACCTACTCTACAAAGAACATGAAACTACAAGCAACCTTACATCGGTGGGATGATATGCCGATAGAGGAAGTCAACCTAGGGCTCGGTCGAAGAATTGTTACTGGAGAGCGGATGATGATTACCCATGTGTATCTCAAAAAAGATAGCGTCGTACCGTGGCATTCTCATCATAATGAGCAACTGACCTATGTGCTGAAAGGTGCACTGAAATTTCACCTCGGATCAGATTCGGAACAGGAAATCATCGTCCATGAGGGGGAAGTGCTCGTCATCCCTCCCGATCTTCCCCATCAAGCCATTGCACTTGAGGATACGCTTGATGTAGATATCTTTTGCCCACCACGACAAGACTGGTTAGATGGAACCGATGCGTATCTTCGTTAATCTTTGTTTGTGGGTAGGTATCGTTTCTGTAGCACAGTCACAGCCCCTGCTGAGCGAACCCCCATCTTGGGCAGATGAGGCGATTTGGTATCAGATTTTTGTGGAGAGATTTCGCAATGGCGATCCATCCAATGATCCGACATCTGAAGATATTCGTGGTTTTTGGTTTGGCCCACAGCCAGAAAACTGGGCTCCAACTCCATGGACCCATGACTGGTATAAACAAGAGGGATGGGCACGTAACAGCGAACTGGACTTCTATACCGCTGTACAGTACCGCCGTTATGGAGGAGACCTGCAGGGAGTCATCAATAAGTTGGATTACTTGAAAGAGCTCGGGGTGAATGCCCTATATCTGAATCCAATCAATGATGCTCCCTCGCTCCACAAGTTTGATGCACGTCACTATCGTCATGTCGATCGGAATTTTGGCCCTGATCCAGTCGGGGATCGCCTGATTGCCGAAGCAGAGGATCCACTGGATCCAGATACATGGCAGTGGACGGCAGCAGACAGTCTATTTCTGGAATTGATTCAACAGGTGCACGCCAGAGAGATGCGGATTATCCTTGATTATTCGTGGAATCATACAGGAGTCAAATTCTGGGCATGGGAAGATCTTTTAGACCATCAGCAGGAATCTGCCTTTGCTGACTGGTATGAAATCAATGCCTTTGATGATCCATCCACTCCTGATACGAATGAATTTTCGTATGACGGCTGGCTGGGTGTGAAGTCTCTCCCAGAACTGGCAAAAATAGATGTACCCCCATCTCATGTTCATGGTGCACACGAAGGAAACCTTCATCCTCAGCCCAAAGCACATATCTACAATGTGACCAAGCGTTGGCTTGATCCGAATGGAGATGGGAACCCAGAGGATGGAATTGATGGATTTCGGCTGGATGTGGCGGAAATGGTTCCGCTGGGATTCTGGAGAGACTATCGTGAGTTTGTCCGAAGCATCAACCCCGAAGCCTATCTCGTTGGTGAAGTATGGTGGGACTCCTGGCCGCATCGTATGGCAGACCCCGTTCCATGGGTACAGGGAGATATATTTGATGCCGTGATGAACTATCGATGGTACATGCCAGCGCGCAGTTTTTTTGCACAGGCTCCCCCTGATCTGACCGCTTCCCAGTATGTAGCTCATCTGGATTCTGTCATGGCAGGAATTACACCCCCGTTCTGGAATGCAATGATGAATCTGACATCGAGCCATGATACTCCACGCTTGAGTACCAGTATCTATAATCCAGGCTTGTACAAGTACCATCAGAATCCAAGAGAAAATCCGAACTTTAAGGTGGAT
Organism: Bacteroidota bacterium; assembly: GCA_026708685.1. GTDB lineage: Bacteria > Bacteroidota > Rhodothermia > Rhodothermales > Bin80 > Bin80. Next base: position 16,821 of record JAPOUL010000061.1, on the reverse strand, counting down.
CGTCCAGATCTAAGAGCCAGATCCATTCAGGAAATGATTCTTGTACAGCAGTTCACCTGGCCGGGCGCACCCCATATTTGGAATGGTGATGAGATGGGAATGTGGGGAGGAGATGACCCCGATGTGCGCAAGCCACTCATTTGGCCAGATTATACCTTTGATGATGAGGTGACGCATCCATTTGGTTTGGACAGACGACACAACAGTGTGTTTTTTGACACAGAATTGATGGAGCTCTATAAGACATTAACCCATATACGCAATGAACATCAGCATCTATGGATTCATGGCAAAACCAAATGGCTAACCGTTGACGACGATCACAGATTGCTTTCCTATGAACGCCGTCTGGAAGAGGGGCATGCACTTGTGGTATTTAACGCATCTGATGAGATGCACCAAATGGCTGTACCCCAAGGGAACTATCGGCAAATCTTTCCATCTGATTCATTGGTGACGACTTCTGAGCTGGATATGGATCCACTTTCAGCTCGTATACTATTATCAGAGGATCTCCCGTAAGTACTGCCCCTCAAAAAACAAGCTTTTTCTGACGGGCACTAATTAGGTAGAGCTCACCAGGGTGATATTGTCGTGAAAAGATTGACCCGTATAGACCTTCTCATCCTTTGTGCCATGTCCCATCAACAGACGCAGAACTCCCATCTTTTTTGCTTAGCGTTACTGGAGTCTCTCATGGTTTTGATTCTTCGTGGCAGAGAACGAAATTCAGCGACATCGGCGCGTGCAACTTCGCCTCGCAGCTCGCAGCTTCGATTCGTTGTGCACCCTCCTGCAAAACGAAACTTTTAATTGTCATTGATGTAAATTCTAACTGTCGTTGAACAACGTTCATAAAATCGCGAAGATGAGCACTTGAAAATGCCAAATATTGGCAAGTTTCGAATTTTCTGAGAACCATCAAAGATTTTTTCATCGAAAAACGCACCTCAGTGGCTTCTGTGCACACTTTCGACGCAGTGTGGAAACTTAGACATCCAATGCCCCACAGAGAGCAGAAAAAAACTTCGCAGAAAAAACGGAGAGGATAATGAGAGAAAAAAAACGCACACAGAGGGACTGGAGGGAATTTTTTATCGAGATTTTGGTGATTTCTTACAGGCACTAATTACTCATGAACTTTTAGCATCTGATCCAGATGACGACCCTCTTTGTATACAATCTCAACAAATGATACCAAAGCGATGTTATTTCATCTTTCATGGAGTTCATTGCAGTTGTTTGACAAAGAAGGCAAGTATCGTAGTTCATCAAAACTCTCTTCTTGGAAAACTCAAAACGGAATGACTTTGAAAACTGGTAAACTAATCTGTATAAATATATCAAGATGATCGCATCCATTTTACGTGGATGATATGCTGATATTAACGAATTCGTACCATCTTACCAATATGAACTTTTGAGGACTCCCCTCTAGCCTCCGTGATCCGATAAAAATATATTCCTGGTGCCCAGTTTGTCGATTCAAGGACCAAGACATTAGTTTGCCCTCCTTGTACGTCCCTCAAGATATCACTGAATACACGTCGTCCCAAAATATCCACCACTTCCACATTTATGTCCCCAGTTTCGTTGAGCATCAACGACAAATTCGTACGTTCAACAAACGGGTTTGGATAGTTTACGATCTCATCAAAAGAGACATTGAGCGGCTGATCATCAATAGAGGTCGTAAGCATAGGAATATCAATGTCTCCATTACCCCAAACCACGAACATCTCTATCCCCTCGGAGACAGACTGTCCCTCACCCGATACCAATAAGGATCCCAGCCGATTTGATGATTGAGACCAGTCCATAGAGAATGTCTCAATGATGGAATTATCAGAGTTATCTGTGAGACTAATCGTATACTGCTTCGGTGGGATCGTCAATAGTGGAGAAACATTGAGGTACATCAAGTTATCTACGAGTTTAGGCATCAATCTGTAATTGTCTTGAAGATCAATGTTCACTTGACCAAGATTCCCTGCACCATGGATTGTGCGAATCATCACTTGATCGGCAGGAATTTGTCCTTCCACATGAGGTAGAACTAACGAAGAGATCTCATTTGAGTCTATTCCTATAAGGAATATCTGATAGGTGCTATCTTGCTTCAATTCAATCTGATCGGAGTACAAAGGGTTTGTATTGGAGGTAGACACTGAATCAACTACGTCCAATTTGATCATGCCGACTCGTACACTGTCCACAAGATGAGCGGTCCGATACGAAACATCATTGAGCAATCTAGAATCGTTGAGATAGATGTCAACGCCCGTATCATGAATTCCATGAACAAACAAAACGGATGTAGAAGGGGGAGTGCCTAAATCGGAGATTGTACCCGTACCTGTATTTGATGTGATGAAATCTTGTTCTGTTCCAGATATTAAGAGTCCTACGGTGAAGGTCTCATCCTTTTCAACGAGTTCATCCACAATTGTCTCAACGACAAATGTGTGACTTTCGTAAGCGCTTCCATTAAAATTGATAGGGCTTGTATTTTCAATATAATCCACTCCCTTCGTGGCGGTCCTATCGGTAAAGATGGGTGTCACAGTGAGTCCACCTGTCAGTACTTGATCAAGCGTAACCGTAAAGGTCATTGGTTTCCCCTCTATTGCTGTGGCATCGTCAATGAAGATTGATGGGGATGATCCTCCCCAGGTCGCAGTCGCACTGACAGCCGAGGTCGGACCTAGGTTCAAGCCATCAGAAAGTGAATTTTCAGAGATTGTGATCACAACATTCTGGCCTCCAGTAGGTGTGATTTCAAGCATGTAAGCGCTTCCAGTTCCCTGAAGATTCCCTGAAGCAGCGCCGGTAATCTCAATATCATCAATATCAAATCCAGTCACATCTTCGCTAAATGTGAATGTAGTGGTAAATGAGCCAGTGGAAATAATCGTTTCTGGTACACCAGTTATCGTGAGTATTGGAGGAGATGAATCCCATTCTGTGGTGAATGATTGTTGCGTCGTAGGCCCAGTGTTTACCCCATCCGTGGCGACGTTGGCCGCAACGGATACGACAACATCGGAATTGCCAGATGGTGTGATTTCCAATGCATATCTTGCCCCACTTCCTGTAAGATTCTCCATTGATCCTCCGCTCACTGTCACACTACTCGCCTCAAATCCTGTCACCTGTTCGCTGAATGTGAATGTTGCGCTCAATGTTGCAGTGGAGTTAATCCGATCGGGTAAGCCTCCAATTGATAGAGTTGGCGGTGTTGCATCCCAGACTACCGAAGCAGTGACAGCGGAAGTTGGACCAGAAATGCTCCCGTCAGTCGCGGAATTCGCTTCAACGGTAATCTCGATATCTGCCGAACCACTTGGATTCACTACTTGTGTATAAATCTGCCCAGAGCCTTCAAATGCACCTTTTTCAGCCCCAATCAGCGTGATATCTTCAGACTCAAATCCAGCCACAGATTCGTTAAATGTAAAGGTCGCGGTAAAGGCAGGGGGTGAATTTATTTTCGCGGGGATTCCAGCGATTGTCACCGATGGTGCATCCGAACTCCACTCTGCAGTTACACTGAATGGTGAGGAAGGCCCCCTGTTGATCCCGTCCGTGATGGTATTAGCTGCAACACTAACTACAACATTGGTTGATCCATTGGGTGTGATAATAAGTGTGTAGCTCTGCCCAGATCCAATCAGCTCTCCTTTTGTCCCGCCTGTGACAGATATGTCTCCAGTTTCAAACCCTAACACATCTTCACTAAATGTAAATGTGGCCGTGAAGGGAGTCGTCATGATGATCATAGAAGGAACACCCGTGATGGTTAACGTTGGTACAGAGTCGTCCCATGTCGCAGTGCGACTGGTTTCAGAGGCTGGGCCATAATTTAATCCGTCAAAGATAGCATTGGCAGCCACCGTCACCACAACATCGGACCCGACGGTTGGGGTAACGACCAATGAATAGTTTGAACCATTTCCAGTAAATGCTCCTTTTGTCCCTCCACTGACGCTTATATCATTGGTGTCAAAGCCAGTGACCACCTCGTCAAATGTAAACGTTACCGTCAATGGTGTCGAGGAGTTAATTTTCGCTGGAACACTTGAAATCTCAAGCGTCGGGGGGGTTGCATCCCATATAGCCGTCACTTCTTGTGATGTGCTCGGCGCGGTATTGATCCCATCGGTTACTACATTGGTAGCCACTGACACGACAACATTGGCATTACCTGATGGCGTAATTGCCATCGTATAGGTTGTACCACTGCCAGTAAGCACTCCTTTTGCTGCACCAGTGACAGCGACATCACTCGCATCAAACCCGGTGACTGGTTCATCAAATGTGAAGGTGGTTGTAAATGGAGTCCGATTATTGATCTTCTCTGGGACACCCGAAATCGTTAACCCTGGCGGAGTGATATCCCAGATCGCAGTCTCTGATTGTTGGGTACTTGGCCCAGTATTGAGTCCGTCGGTGGCAACATCAGCAGCAACTGACACGACAACATTGGCATTGCCTGATGGCGTAATTGCCATCGTATAGGTTGTACCACTGCTAGTAAGCACTCCTTTTGCTCCACCAGTGACAGCGACATCACTCGCATCAAACTCCGTGACCGATTCACTAAAAGTGAACTCGACCGTAAATGCAGTCCGATTATTGATCTTCTCTGGGACATCCGAAATCGTTAACACTGGCGGAGTGATATCCCAGATCGCAGTCTCTGATTGTTGGGTATTTGGCCCAGTATTGAGTCCGTCGGTGGCAACATCAGCGGCAACTGACACAACAACATTGGCACTGCCTGATGGCGTAATTGCCATCGTATAGGTGGTACCACCGCCTGTAAGCACTCCTTTTGCTCCACCCGTAACAGTGATATCGTTGGTCTCAAATCCCGTAACGGATGCACTAAATGTGAACATGATGGTAAATGGATCCTTATCGTTGATCTTCGTTGGTACGTCCATAATTCTCATGGTGAGTGCAGTAGCACTCCAAACTGCAGTCGACGATTGTGCAGTAGCGGGTGCGGTGTTAAGTCCATCTGTCGCCGCATTAGCATCAACGGTCACCACGACATCAGAACCACCTGAGGGGGTAACAATCAAAGAATAGGTTGTGCCACTCCCCTCAAACCCTCCTGCTATGCCACCGGTAACGGTCACATCGTTTTTCTCAAATCCCGTAACATCCTCAGTAAATCTGAAGAAAGCCGTAAATGAAGTCTCAGAATTGATCGCAGAAGGTACTCCAGAAATCGTAAGTACTGGTGATGTATTATCCCATACTGCAGTTTCTGATTTTTGTCTACTTGGCCCAGTATTGAGTCCGTCGGTGGCAACATCAGCAGCAACTGACACGACAACATTGGCATTGTCTGATGGCGTAATTGCCATCGTATAGGTTGTACCACTTCCAGTAAGCACTCCTTTGGCTCCACCAGTGACGGCCACATCACTCGCATCAAACTCCGTGACCGATTCACTAAAAATGAACTCGACCGTAAATGGAGTCCGATTATTGATCTTCTCTGGGATATCCGAAATCGTTAACTCTGGTGCAATGTTATCCCATACTGCAGTCTCTGATTGTTGGGTACTTGGCCCAGTATTGAGTCCGTCGGTGGCAACATCAGCAGCAACTGACACGACAACATTGGCATTGCCTGATGGCGTAATTGCCATCGTATAGGTTGTACCACTTCCTGTGAGCACTCCTTTGGCTCCACCAGTGACGGCCACATCACTCACATCAAACTCCGTGACCGATTCACTAAAAGTAAACTCGACAGTAAATGGAGTCCGATTATTGATCTTCTCAGGAACCCCAGAAATACTTAACGTTGGCACAGTTACATCCCATACTACAGTTTCTGATTGTTGAGTGCTTGGCCCTGTATTAAGTCCGTCGGTCGCAACATTCGCACCAACGGTCACCACGACATCGGAACCGCCTGAAGGTGTTATTGGTAGCGAGTAGGTTGTACCACTTCCTATAAGCACTCCTTTGGCTCCACCAGTGACGACCACATCATTCAAATCAAACCCTGTGACCGTTTCATCAAATGTGAATTCGACCGTAAATGGAGTCAGAGTATTTATTTTCTCGGGGACATCCGAAATCGTTAATCTTGGCGGGGCTGCATCCCATAACGCCGTCCCAGTTTGTTGGGTGCTTGGTACAGTATATAGGCCGTCGGTCGCAGCATTTTCAGCCACCGATATAACAACATTCTCATTGCCGAATGGCGTAACTGGCAACGAGTAGGTTGTACCACTACCACTCAATGTCTCTGGCTTAGCACCCGTGACGGTCACGTCACTGGCATCAAATCCCGTCACTGATTTACTAAATGATAATATAGCCGTAAACTCAGTCCGATCATTAATCTTATCAGGGACTCTCGATATACTTAAGGTCGGCACATCTCCATCCCATACCGCAGTCTGTGATTGTTGTGCACTTGGCCCAATATTATTGGCCTCATCGGTCACTACATCAGCATCAACGGACACGATAACATTGGTATCTCCCGTGGGGTTAATGGGCAAAGAGTAGGATGCGCCACTGCCTTTAAACGTCCCTGACGTAGCACCCGTGACGGTCACATCATTGGCATCAAATCCCGTGACAGATTCATTAAATGTGAAGCTAGCTTTAAATGGTAAAGTCGAATTGATCTTATCTGGCACCCCCGAAATACTCAAAGTTGGTGCTGTTATATCCCAAAGAATTGTCGCGATGACTGGAGTGGCAGGGAATGCCAGAATTCCATTTATGGTGACTGCGTGTTTTGCCACAGAGATGACGACATCGGATCCACCAGTTGGCCTGATTTCCATGCTATACGACTGACCCGTGCCAGATAAAGCACCTTTGGTGCCACCAGTTACAGTGACATCACCTGAATCAAAATCTCTGACCGGTTCTACAAACGTAAAAGTGACTGAAAACGCGGCCGATGAGTTAATCTTTTTAGGATAATTAGTGATCACATCTCTATCAACCACATACGTGGCGTGCGAACGAGTGAACCCGTCATAATTGCCCCCAGAGGCAGTATACGTTAACGTGATCTTTTCACTAATTGAATTATCATCAAAGTGAGGAAACACTACAAAAAACTTGTCTCTCCACCAATCCTGAGGGGTGAAAGTTAAATCATTCGTATTTACGTAGACCCCTCTGTCGTTGACGGAAAGATTAAGTGTCACTTTTTCAGTAGGGGGAATCGTTAAATGGACCCGGTGTGCAATCGCTATGCCTTCTTCAAAAACAGGGATTTCATGGTATATATTAGGAGTACTGAATTCGTCAATGATAACCACATTCAGTTCTTTTACGATGCTACTGTATCCACCCCCTGATGCAGTAATCTGTAGTGTTATTTGATCATTTTCGGTATCTACATCTGCCAATATAGAAAAGGTTACAATTTGTCCTGTATTCCAGTTAGAATTTGTGAAAGTCAGCGATGTGTTAGAATCATCAGGAAAAACGATATCTTCCCCTACATGACCTGAGATGGTGACCCTTACATCGTCTGTGGGTTGTTCCCCCAATTTTAATTCGAATGTCTCAATAGAGGCTCCCGTATGTGACTCTCTATAAGTAATATTTTCTGTAGAGTTATCACCATTATTGATGGCAAAGATTTGAGCGAATGCATAGCTATGCAGGATGATGCTGGAACATAGAATCACACAGAGACTACCCAACAAAATTTTCATCTCATTTACAAATCTAATCCATCATTAACTGCAAATATTACTACTAAAGAAAAAATGTCATAGCTGTGATTGAATCATTAGTTTCCATCCATGTATGGATGAAAGTAATGATCACAAGGATTACTGCGGTCGTTCTTGGAGTAAATCCTGAAGAGGATCTACACTCTGAGCTTGGAGTCCCTTTGATCCTTCGGTCACAGCGAATTCAACCCGCTGTCCTTCATCAAGGGATTTGTACCCGTCCTTATTGACTTCGGAATAATGGACAAACACGTCTTTATCTCCGCTATCGCGTTGAATAAAGCCGTAGCCTTTATCCGAATTGAACCATTTAACGGTACCTTGTTCACGGTCTAACATTTTAGTGTGTCTTTCGACGTTTAATAAAGGTGAAACAATAATGCTTTTTTGGGTTGAAAATCGTCCCAAAAGTTAAAGTTTATACCTTGTTTTTACCTGAGGGGTGCATGATTTTCGCCTTGAAAATGTTAAAAATCTGTTAAGATTGGTCAAAATCTGATGTTTTTTGGACAATTTCGATAAAATGAGCATCAAAAGACCAAAAACAACCGTCATCATCGAAATGAATGTGGAAACAATCGCCGAATTTCTAAAAGAGAGACTTCTTCATCGGTATGGATAGGGGAAGTGTAGTATGGATCATGGTGGAAAAAATGAACGCCAGATTCCTCAGAAGAGGATCATGCAAAGAACTATAATCGGTTGCTCAGGGACCTATCCGATCTGGTGCGAAAGATGAAGATCCTTGGAATATTGGGTGCAAAATGATCCATTCTCCTCGAAATACCCGTTCATAGGTGGCGTTCTCAGCGACTGGTGTAGAATGGAAGGTTCCATATTGGGGCGATATGTATGAATAGAGATTACATTTTGTTGTAATTTAGCGGATCGTCATGGAGAAAGAGTCCTTAGCAATCTCGACGGTTTATCAATCTGGTGTCCGCATGGCAATATGCCATAATGCTCAATATTTGAATACGTCGGATCTGTCAAGATCTTCAAACTCGGGCTCGCGAGAATCTCTACCGAAAAGTAATATCTTGGGCCCTCCATCTATGCTTCGGACTCTTTCTCCATGAGGATCGGTCAACGACGGGTTTTCTCAACGGGAGTTGACTTGAACAAGCCAGACCATCGTTCACTCATCTGTATTCTCGTGTGCCACGTAAATATATTTGGAGGTAAGCAATGACTTAGCCGACGAAATATTGTAACTGTATAAGGGATGGAGGTAGGTCCTCTACAATCGCTGTACAGGCGGGGGTTGTAAACCACCCACAGCTGCGACATTTAAGAGGTGTCGTGGTAAGCGTGTTGGGAAAAGGTAGGGTTAGAAATCTATCAGGTGAGCATCGTAGAGTCGAATGTAAATGAACCATTGATGACGTGTCAAAAAGATATAGACGAGAGTCAAAATCAAGGTAGGGGAATAATCTTGGGACAAGGTTGGCGGCTACCTGCTTACTGGCCAACTGGCCTCCGGCATATAGATGGCGAGAATGCGATTCGGGCCCTTATATGGAACGTGGGAACCTGTCGGGATAATGTAAAGGGAGCGTGTCAAGCGGGCAGTACCTGCAAGATACTGAGTACCAATGTATCCCACAGGGGCGGACCAGACCGTAGTAGTGAAGAAGTTTCTGTAATGGGAATGGAGCGAAGGGTCTGGCCTATGACGTTGAAGTTGATCGCCCAACCCGAAAGGGGAGGAGGCAAGTTACGGAAACGGAGCAGTCGGAAGACTGTTAACATAGGAAGAGCCGTATGAATCGAGAGGTTCACGTACGGTTCTGTGAGGGCCCGGGGGTGAAATTCCCCCGGGCTACTTGACATGTGAGGGTGGTTGCGATGCCTCCCAGAGAAAGCCCACCAGTTCACGAGCCACTGCAACCGCGGCGACTTTGAATGGCTTGCGTTGATTGAGATCAGTGAATCGTTTGTGACAACGTTTTTGGGCCCGTTGACTAATGGCTATTGTTGACCCATCGGAGCCGGTAGGCCGACCGGCGACCTTTGCGGGAAAACGTAAACAGTTTTTCGAGTTTCTCCAGGCGATATTTCTGTTGTCTCCATCCAGTGACTTCAAACGCAAACGTAAGGCGAACACAGGTTTGAATCAACGATGCGGTCGACTTCCAGAGTAACGCCGGATCGGTGGGGTACGCTATATTGGTCAGAGATATCTTACTGTCTGCATGACACTTGAGCAGATCGCCAATGTTGTGACCGACCACCTGATGCCCCATCTCAATCATCAACTGATTCAGTTTTTGTAATTAGGTGGAGCTCACTAAGGTGATATTGTCGTGAAGCGCCTGCCCGGTATAGACCTTCTCATCCTTCGTGCCGTGTCCCATCATCAGACGCAGAATTCCCATCTGATTCGCCATGGTAGCCAATCGATCATAGGTGCAATTCAACTCCTGTTTGAAGGCTGCCAATAAGACCACAACCCAGACATTCATACCCGGTCGACCACGATGTTGCTGATCTTGGGGTTGTGGGTCTTCAACAACGCCGTCAACTTCTTGCATGCGGCGTTATTGGTCAAGATGGACTGAATGCCAAAGAGGAACGCGACAGAAGGGTCACGACTGTTCAGATCAAGCTGAATGTCCTCAATAGCATGATCCAGCGACAACAGGTGGTTAAAGATTTGTCTCATCATCCATGAAAATAAGTTCAAAAAATCGCGGAGATGAGCACCTGAACGTGTGAAATATGGGCAAGTTTCGAATTTTCTGAGAACCATCAAACTTTCTTTTTCATCGAAAAACGCACCTCAGTGGCTTCTATGCACACTTTCGACTCAGTGTGGAAACTTGGACATCCAATGCCCCGTAGAGAGCAGAAAAAAAACTTCGCCAAAAAACGGAGAGGATAATGAGAGAAAAAAACGCCCCCAGAGCGACTGGAGGGAACTTTTTATCGAGATTTTGGTAATTTCTTACAGGCAGTAAGTAATCGTCTGGATCTTACTGAACATTTGAACACAACAACTTACCTATGAACAACTTCCATAGAGAAGAGGCACATGATGTACATCCACACTATCCTGATGATAGTCCGCAAGAAAAACCTCCTCCACAAGGATGGGATACAGCCATTAAATCTCTGAAGGAAAAGCTGATTGATACCAGTAAGCGCAATCGACTCATTAACTCACCGATTGGGAAGAATCGAGGCAAGTTTCTGGATATTGTTGAAGAGCGGTCTGATGAAGTCTTCAGGTTACTTTTGCTGGAAAAAAAGAAAATGAGGTTTGCACCTACTGAAGGTGGATATGATGAGCCAGAAGCGACAGAGCATGTATATGTCCCGGATCCAGATCCTCCCAGTGCAAAACATTTAGATCTCGCACTTCAAACCCGTTTAACCAAAGATGCTCTGCATAAAAGACTCCTTCAGCTGTATCGCGATTCCAACAGTTCAGTAGAAGAGCAGGGGGCAAATCCACTTTTCCTCGCCTTAGGCTTCATACGATGGTTTGAAAGTTCTTCCTCTACGATGGAGCGGTTCGCACCGTTGGTGTTACTCCCCGTTGAGTTATTGCGGGATGGAGTCAAAGACAACTTCAAACTCATTATACGTGGAGAGGATCTTGAACCCAACCATTCGTTTGATGCCTTTCTGAAAAGCGATTTTGATTTGAAACTACCCGATTGGCCAGAAGGTGAAGAATGGCTGCCCTCTGAGTATTTTGAACAAGTCCACCTTACGATTTCTTCCCGTGAAAACTGGATGGTCTATGCTGATACGATTCAGTTAGGGTTTTACTCATCGGGTAAGTTTCTCATGTCTAAGGACTTGGAAAAAGCCGATACAACCGATTTGATGGAGCAGCTTTTGTGCGGAGGGTTCGGCAGTGTAGCTCCTTTATTTGATTCAGAGGAAAACCTTGATGAAAGATACGTGAATCCTCAAGATCTCGGTCATATTATGGAAGCGGATGCATCCCAAACTCGAGTGATTGCTGCCGCCCGAGAGGGACGCAACATGGTGGTTCAAGGCCCTCCTGGAACGGGCAAGTCTCAAACCATTGCAAATATTATTGCGGTAGCGGTTCGTGATAACCAGAAAGTATTGTTTGTGGCAGAGAAGCGTGCTGCATTAGATGTCGTGTATGACCGACTCCGATCATGTGGCTTGGGCCCTCTCTGCCTTGAGATGCACTCCACGAAAGCCCAGAAAAAAGTCGTCTATGATGAATTGGCTCAGACGCTGGATCTAGGTCCTCCAGTAGTCGGTGATCTATCCGAATATGAACACCTGAAAAACGTCAGAGATGAACTCAATCAGCTGTCTCAGCAACTCCACGCGATTGACGAGAAAAGCGGTGAAACACCGTATCAGGTGATTGGTCAATTAACAAAATTACTGGCGGACCAAGACTTGCCCAGACCAGATTTTACGGTGGAAGATGTTGCTTTATGGAATCCAGAAACAACGGAAACCGCTCGCAAGGAGGTTGAAAAACTTGCATCCATGACCGAAGAATATGGACCTGAACAATCACATCCATGGAGAGGAGCCAATCGGAAAATGAATCCGATGGATCGGTCCAGACTTGCCGATCATCTCAAGAAACTTCAGTCCGAGCTTGAACAGCTCCACACTGCCCTCGGGCAGGCATGCTTAGCACTGACGATGGATGTAAAGGGTGGACTTAGTGATGCAGAAAAAACAGTAAGGCTTCTTCAGTCAATGGCCGTGAGACCCAAAGAAGTGGAGAATCTGATTCAAGTAGAAGGTGTCGCTGAGTATGCGGAGAATCTGAAACAATTATTTGAGAATATCCAAGAGCAACAGATCATCCGTGCCGAACTCGAAAAATCTGTCACTGCTGATGGATTTGACCGAGACTGGAGTCCTGAATATCATGAGATTGAAAAACGCGGAACATCATTTTTTCGATTCTTCAGTGGTTCCTATCGCGCAGCTATGAAGCAGGTAAAGGCTGCTGTCAGTGATCTACCCAAGCAACCATCGGATCAGTTGACATTACTGGATCAACTGATCCATCATAGATCTCAGGTTCAAGAGATTGATGAACTCAGATCCTTAGGTGAACTTGTAGTCGGCCCCTTATGGCGTGGGTTCAAAACCGATGCTTCTAACGTTCTCAAAGCGATCACATGGATCCATGAGCAAATCAGTATTCTGGAATCCCCCAATGCACTGAAAACGCAAATGAGTCAATGGCCCCAGTCCGAAGATCCTGCTGAAATGGCAGAGAAGCTCCATGATTGCATCACAGCGGTTGACGGCAGGTGGAAAGAAGTTGTACAATTAGGTGGTCTTGATATCCAACAGGCATTTGATGAGACATCTATGGAGAATGTTGACCTCACAACACTTCAGGATAGAGTATCTCTCTGGTTAGAAAATCCCGAAGGGCAGGATGTATGGACCAGATTGTATGACACTGCCAATGCTGTGGCCGAGCGTGGGCTTGAAGAGATTCGAGTCAGGCTGGCACATGGAAAACTCTCGACTCGGCATGCCATTCAAACATTTGACTATATCCGTGCTGAGGCCGTATATCATCGGTTGGAGAAACTCAATCCGAATCTGAGTCAAATGGATGGGAGAGAACGGTCTGCTTTGGTAGAGAAATTCAAGGATTTGGATGCTACTTTACTGCATCTAAGTTCACAGGAAATTATGTCGGCCCACTATCATTCGATTCCTGAGGGTACGCGTGGAGAGATGGGTATCCTTCGTGGAGAAGTAAGAAAGAAAACGCGTCATATGCCGCTTCGAAAATTACTGAATCAAGTTGGGGAAGCTGTCCAAACCATCAAGCCTGTCTTTTTGATGAGTCCACTATCGGTTGCACAGTATCTGGATCCCAATGGACTCAAGTTTGATCTATTATTGATGGATGAAGCGAGTCAGGTACGGCCAGCGGATGCCATTGGAGCGGTCATGCGCTCCAATCGAACCATCATTGTTGGTGATCAAAAACAGCTTCCACCTACATCATTTTTTGAGAGATTGGTCAACTCAGACGAGGAAGATGATAGCGATGAGGTTGAAGACATGATTGCAGGACAGGTGAAGGATATGGAAAGTATTCTTGCACTTTGTGAAGCAAGAGGAATGCCAGGGTGTATGCTCAAGTGGCATTACCGCTCCCAACATCAGTCCCTGATCGCTGTATCCAATCAAGAATTCTATGGCAATAAGCTAGTCTGTCCACCCAGTCCAGTGAGTACGAGTTCCAAGTTGGGACTCACCTTTGAATTTGTTGGGGGAACCTATCGGAGGGGAAGGGGGAAAAGTGATAATCCAGACGAGGCAAAAGCTGTGATGAATGCTGTCTTAGAGCATGCGAGGAGCCGACCGGGTGAATCTCTCGGAGTCGTTGCCATGAGCCAATCTCAACAGACCACGATCCAAAATGAAGCAGAGCTGATGAGAGCCGCTCATCCTGAACTGAATGCCTTTTGCAGTGAGACTAAAGAAAATCCATTTTTTGTGAAGAACCTAGAAACCGTTCAGGGAGATGAACGGGATGTGATTTTTATTTCTATCGGTTATGGGAGAACCGAAGATGGCCGTCTCACTCAAAACTTTGGGCCTGTATCCAATGAAGGAGGTGAACGACGCTTAAATGTACTGTTTACCCGTGCCAAGAAACGTTGCAGAGTGTTTGCATCCATCAAACATACCGATATTCAACATGAAAAAGCTCGACATCGCGGCCCCTACATGCTCAAGACATTCTTGAAGTTTGCCGAAACGGGAGAAATGGATGTCCCGATCCTCACGGGTAGAGAGCCAGATAGTCCGTTTGAGGAAGCGGTGGCATCTGCAATTCGTGGCTATGGTTACGATGTGGATTATCAGGTAGGGTCCGATGGATTCCTGATAGACCTTGCCGTCAGAGATCCCAGTACCGAAGGATCGTATGTTCTCGCGATTGAGTGTGATGGAGCACGATACCATTCGTCCTACTGGGCCCGTGAGAGAGACCGTATGCGACAGACCCTGCTAGAAGCGAAGGGTTGGACCTTTCATCGGATATGGAGTACGGACTGGTTTAACAACCCAGAAACCGAAACCCAAAAAGCGATTGACGCAATACGAAGAGCTTGTGCCCAGTCCACCACCACGAGTGCTCCCGTTGCTGTTCAACGCCAGACTCCCGTCGTCAGAGATAAAAAGCCGGAACGACCCCCAGAGCAACTCAGCACGCCGTACATTGAATTTAATCCTTTGGAAAAGGGATACCAGAGTCGGGCGGAGTATTATCATATTGAGGAGGCGACGCTTGAAGAAGTTGCTTGGCTCATCGCAGACATCATTGACATTGAAGGCCCCGTTCACATAGACATCGTTATTCGTAAAACGAGGGAAGCATGGGGATATGAACAGGCAGGACGAAGGATCAAGCAAAAAATTCTTGATGCGGCGATGTATGCCTTACAGGAAGGGCTGTTTGTCCAATGTGAGCTAGATTCTGATTTCTTGCAAAAACCTTCAACACAAGCAGTGGTTCGCAATCGCACTCAACTGACAGATTCCCTGATGAAGAAACCTGAGATGATCCCTCCATCAGAATATCGATTGGCGATTCAGACAGCTGTGGAACGGTGCTTTACAATAAACCAAGAAGAATGTGGTGTTGAAGTGGCGAGAATTTTTGGTTTTAACAAAACCAGTGCCTCCTTCAAAAAACAAGTTAGCATCCAAATTCCATCCATGATCAGGGATGGAATTATCAGGGCACAGGCCGATGGAACCCTACGACTAAATGGCTAAGACAGCAGACATTCTTGCTGAGTATCGTCAAGTTCACACACCCCATTCTGTTTTTGTATGCGTCAATTTAAATCGAGGTTGCTGAAATTCATTTTAGGTCACTTTGTTTGGATGTTCTTAGACTGGAGAGTGTGACAGTTCAATGGGTGCCATCCCAGAGTTGCGTATCCGTATTATTTCCTTGGATCTTATAGTAGGACAGGCAACATCGCTACCATATAGTGGATTGTCAACGGATGACTCATTAACAACACCAGTGAATCTCATTTGACAACACAGTCCTGAATGAGTGTGTTCACCTGATACTTTGGATGGTCTCAGATAGAAATGTTTCGCTGAGATCACCGAACGAGCGTCATTGCTCGTGATTGTTTCCATAGTTTTCCATCCACATCAGCCCTCAAAGTATAATAATATACACCCGATGTTAGGTCCCCTGTAGTGATTTCCAAATGATGCCCGTGGCCTCCACCAATCGTGCCATAATTCAAAGTCTTGACCACCCGTCCCAATAGATCAGTGACAACGATGGAGATTTGGGCTGATTCTGGTAAATCAACTTTAACCGTGGTTCTATCCGAGAATGGATTTGGATAATTTCCCCACAGATTCATGGACGGGGGCAGATTATGTTCTTCAACAGTTACATCCACAAGGTCATTATCTGTAATGGTGATTATTATATACTTCTGTAGACCATCAAGAATCCCGCCGGATGATAACAACTTCAATGCGATCACATCATTCTCAGTGTCATTGTCTTCCAATGATTTCAAGGTAATCGTTTGGACTATGGACTCTTGTTCTGCTAAGAAAGCAAACGTATTCGGATCTACAACAAGATCTGAACCTTCAGACCCGCTCATAGAAATTGTGATGTCCTCTTGGGTAATACCGGATAGGCTTATTGAGAACGAGACAGAATCTCCTTCGGCAACCGATAACTGAGTTGGTGTAGAAATGGATAATCCTTCATTTCTTAGCTCTATCATTTTGGAATATGCTTCCACCAAATTGGATTGAGTGGTGCCGTAGACCATGGCAAAATCTACGATGACTTCCGAGTATGCTTCAAGTGAGTAAGGGCCCGATCCAATGATTAGAGAAACTCCAGTCTCATTACCCTCAGGTGGTTTATTGACCCCACCAGTAAGCCCCATCCAAGCATCTTCAGGATGAACTAAATCCGAAACCTCATCGGAATTGTAGACTTTGTAATGCTTTGGTATATTTTCAGATAAGACAGCAAGACCTACAAGTTCATCATTGGTTAAGGATTCATCTCGGAAAAACGGGAATGTTTCCTCAGTAGAATTATGCTGAT
>JAPOUL010000125.1 GCA_026708685.1 Bacteroidota bacterium | reverse complement strand
CAACCTGAGGTACATGTTCACCCATCTGCACAATCAGAACTCATTAAGATGATTGTTCAGAGCAACCACGCCTTCGTCATAGAGACCCACAGTGATCACATCATTGCATGGTTAAGGATACTGGTTAAGGAAAAGGTCATAGCACCTTCAGAAGTTGCTATAATCTTTTTTGAGCAACAAGAGGAACACAATTCATCTACTTGTTTACACCAAATTTCTTTAGATCAACGAGCGAATCTTATCGGGCAACCTCCACATTATCGAAGATTTTTCATGAATGAGACAAGTAGATTGTTAGGATTTGGTACTTAATAATGTGTGTAAGAGCCATTGTGGATGCCAGTGCCTTTCGGCATTTCGCGGGCCTCACTGAGAAATCGGCTGGGCACCAGTTTCGGAGGTGGATTGATCGCCAAGGTGGCATCATCGTATACTCCGCATTAGGCAAGTACGGTGATGAATTGATGGCCAATTCTAAGGTTTTTGAAATTCTGCGGAGTTATGTTGATAGTGGCAGAGCAATTGATATTGATTCATATGAGATACAGGAGAGACTTATTGGAATTCCAGATCATCCACTTAGGCGTTCAGATGATCCACATATTTTAGCTTTAGCGTTAGCCAGTCGTGCAACGGTTTTGTTTTCTTGCGATAAAAAGCTATGTCAGGATTTTTCAAATCCAAGAGTGATTCCGAATGTTGGGCGAAGCAAACGTCGTTCAGTTCCTAGTGTAGATATCACTTTACCCGAAGAAACGAGCAACTCCTCCAAGAGGAAGAAATTTTTCAATGCCCGCGTTTGTGCTTCTTGTTAACCGATGATCCATTCATAAAGCTAATAAGGGGAGGCTTTTGCAAAACCTCAGCGTTTCAGCAAAAATATTGCCCTGGAGCACCCTTGGCGCATTTTTTAGAATTGGCAGATAGGTTTTGCAAACGGCTCAGGATATTATGTGGGGGGAGATTTCTTTAACCACCAAACTTGAAGAAATTGAGTCATTGCTGTTGATGCTTTGGTAGGTAGGGGCAATACTGCAACAATTGGTGGGAGATGGTATGTCTGAACTTAACCCTATTTTTGATAAAACCAGCCTCTATTTCCCTTCCACAGCACCCTTTTTTACTCTGATTCTGGCATTTTATCTATCCAACACATATGTTTTTGGGCGTATTTAATGGATTTTCTTCAATCTATTCTTTCCAAAAAAGTGCACCCATTATGATAAGACTGAGAGATAATTATAGATCAATGTGTAACAGGTGTAGATTCAGATTGATGAGCATAGCAACTGCTCACTGGAATGGCAATGCCAGAGATGATATCAATGAAGGGGTTGCGAGAATTAATGCACCCCAAGTTGGAGATTTTAGGCTCTCCCGTGATTTTCTTCTCAAGGCGGCACTATTGCTTGCAAAAATTGATAGTATTGCATTCAATGTCAGCAATTTTACCCTTGACCATATTCATCTCATTAATGATCAATAAGATCATATTACAGATTCCGTCTGTTCTGCTGCTAGACTTTTGAGGGAATTCGGATTTTCACGCCATACCCTTACGGCTCATATGGCAGTTCTTCCGATCGCATACTATTTCCATTTTCGTGGTGGTAATGTAAAATCACCTGAGGATTTGGAAAGTATCCGTCAATGGATCACTCGGTCTTTACTCAAACGCCGCATGTGGACAGGAAGCCAAGATTCACTGCTGACTAGACTCAGGGAGGTAATTGATGAACATGGTCATAATGGATTTCCCTATGCACACATTGAGGAAGAAATACTCCGTCGCGGCGGTAGTCTGACGTTTGAATTTGAAGAATTACAAGATCTTGCAGAGTCTAAAGATCGTGCATTTTCTCTGCTTTCTGGTGTTCAAAATATGCAAAAGAGTGCTGAGTTGCCTTTTGATTGGTTGAACCGAATGGACAGCGATAAAGCAAATGAATACTAGCACTTGCATGATCTCGGTGATCTACCAAAAAGCATCAAGCATTTTAATGCGTTTTATGAAGCACGCCGTGCACGCCTTCTCACCAAAATGGAAAAACATCTTGGTGCGAAATGACAGCCGATTGAGGAACCCATATCACATCGGTAATACTTTCGAATTGAGGAGAGAATAATATTTTTTATTATGAAAGATGTAAGGCATGATCAAGGGACAGCCTCAATTTGTGTAGTGGTATTATAAACCCTCATCATGTGCGGACTAGGCGTTCTTGAATTTACCATATCTGCTGTATAGTCTTTCCATGACTTCAATGATATCTTCTGAAAGATAAGTCTTGATTTTCTCTATAAGATCATTTGGGATACCATGCAAGGCTTCTGCAATGGGGCCAGCGATTGCTGCTAATGTATCAGAATCTCCTCCAAGTGAAACTGCGTTCCGAATAGCATCTTCAAAACTGGTTGATTCAACTGCACATATGATGGCTTCAGGAACGGATCTTTGACAAGTTACATAAAACTTATAAGTTGGTCGAATATCATCAACCGATCTGCAAAGATCGTATTCGTACTTGCACTTTATCGTTGAACGTATAGACTCAGGTTCTTTTCCTTGGAATGCGAGCCAAATCGCATGCGTAGTGGCTCTCGCACCCTTCATTCCCTCTGGGTGGTTGTGAGTTATCTTAGTGACCCAATCAGAAATCGCTAGTGCTTTTTCAATGGGGTGATGACGATATAAGAAAGCTACTGGAGACACCCGCATCGCTGATCCATTCCCATAGCTCCCATATGGTCCCATGTATTCATTTTTAATCCATTTCCTGAAGAACCCTCCATATCCCCGTTCTGGATGGTTCCTACACCACTGTCGAATGACATTGGCAGGGGAAGGCAAATTACCAAGAAGGACATCTGCTACAGCAGCGGTACATACCGAGTCATCAGTATATTTGCACTTAGGTTGAAAAAGATCAAATTCTCTTGTTTTGATTCGGTCCCACTCGTAGACTGAACCAATAACATCCCCTATAATCGCTCCATAGGACATGTGATAACCTCACGAAAAATGTAAATGGAATTGAAAGAAGCCCGATCGATTGATTATCAGATACCAGAGAAACATTTTCATCTGGAGTCTAAAGATTCGGTTAATTAATCTGACTGAACTAAATGAATTGTTGATCCTACTGGTATGATCATTATAGGTTTCATGCTCAAGTCAATTTTGATGTAGATGATGATACCTCATTTGAACTACGTTTATCCAAGTTTCTACCAGATATACTAGGTCAAATCTGAATCTCATTTGAAACTCTTATTTTCACATTAAATGAGATTCATATGAGCCTTTTGCAAAACCTCAGGATCAACTCCCAAAAACGCACCAGAAGTGCTTCATTGCATTATTTTTTCTAAAACGCAGAGGTTTTGCAAAGGCCTCATATTAATGTTTTTCTACACGAATTATGCTATATTTGGGGTTGTTGGGGAAGCACATCGGTCCGATAATTCCCAATTATTACGTATATTTAACTTGTAACCGTTAGAATACTTGAGAAATGAAACCAGAGGATCTATTTGATCGTACTCACCTCGTGTGAGGGTTTGCTAAAACTCCACCTAAGACTGGAGAAACCAAGACTGGATCTGCGGATCCTGATCCAGCACCTCCTCCCAAAAAAAATCCTCAGAAATGACACTACTTAAACAACAGTTGGGCACATCATTTGGAGATGTTCATTTTGGTGTTCATAGGTCAACTCGTTACCATATTACCCGCCAGAGACACTTTGAAACTGTTTCGAGGGTCGTTTCATTTTTGATCATTGTGATCAGTGCCCTGTGGGGGGCAGTGATTCTTGAGTGGGGGGAGCAAGGCTTGATATGGTACAAGTTTGGTGGTCCAGTAGCCGTGATCTTGCTATCGGCATTAGACATGATATACTCTCCATCAGCCATGGCCGCGACGCATAAGATGCTGGCCCAGCAGTTCAATCAGCTGGATATGAAAATGATCGCTTCCGAAAAAACGGATGAGATGGCTTCCTCATTTCAACGACAACGCCAAGAAATTGAAGCCTCTGAACCTCCAAGTTTCCCAGTCGTCAGTATTATGAGTCAAAATGAATTATGCCATGCCATCGGATGCACCGATGATATCTATCATGTCGGAGGGTTCCATAGGATTTTTTGCCACTGGATCAAAAGTGTTTCTAAGCCTTGGATCCTTAAGAGCGAATACGAATCCAATAAGCGAGGCATTCAGAAGACCGAAGTTTTTACATCGGCGTGATTCACCGTATGAGATTCTATGATTTTTCACATTCGGAACCAATGATGAAGAGACCCTACATTTGAAAATGTTGTTTTGGTAACGATAAACCAGTTGACTATATCGCTCCAGATATTCCGCTAAATTTGGTACTCAAGAGATCCAACAATGTTACAAGTGGACTTTTGTAATTGTAATCCAAACTGAAAAAGATCGCATCTTTCTGAAACTCAGATTTGACCATCATTTAACGATGGACAAATTTCATTTATCACCCCATAATCCACCCAAATTTCAATGAAAATTTCACAGATTATTGCCAATATTGATGAAAATTACTTATTCGTTCCCGCATTTCAAAGAGAGTATGTCTGGAAGAAACCTGACGCGAAGAGGCTCATTGATTCTCTCATCAAGGATTATCCTACTGGAACGATGCTTACATGGAAAACCCATAAGCCGCCCGAGTTAAAAGGAGATTATGTCCATAATCCCACTCATGGGGCAGTGAAGCTGATTCTTGATGGTCAACAACGAATCACCACTCTCTACATGTTAATGACGGGTGAAATTCCGCCCTATTACCAGAAAAAAGAAATTCTACATGATGTCAGGGGGTTATATGTACATGTTGCCAATGGGTCTCTGGAATATTACAGGAAGAAGTTCATGGAAAACAATCCATATTGGGTGAATCTTACGGACATATTTAAGGGAGATATCGGAACGTTTGATATTGTGAATCGGATTGAGGAGTGCAACATTGGTGTTCGTTTATCAAAATCAGAAGTCAATCAAATAAACGATACCGTAAACGCAATCACCGATATCAGAAATAGAGAGTTCTTGGAACAAACCATTCCTATAAAAGCCACTATACGAGAGGCGATTGACATTTTCTATATTGTTAATTCAAGTGGTGTGAACCTTACAGAGGCTGAATTAGCATTAGCTCAGATTTCTGGTTATTGGCCCAAAGCCCGAGAAGAATTCAAGGCTAAACTTGATCAATTAAGTGAGAATGGATGGGTTTTCAAACTTGATTTTATTGTGTATGCCTTGTTAGCCACGATGTATGGAATGGGATCTAACATGCGAAAATTACATGGAGAAGAAAATAAAGATAGAATCAAGGAAACTTGGGCCATTTTAGACAGTAAGGTTTTGGATTATACCGTGAACATCCTTCAATCCAAAGCATATGTTGATCACTCAAGTGAAATCAACTCGGTTTATGCACTGATTCCAATTATAGCCTATATTTTCCAGCAGCGCGGCTATAAACTCAATGGAAAACAGATCGCTAAAGTGATCAAATGGTTCTATTATTCCCAAGTGAAAAATAGGTATATATCTCAGCTTCCTCAAAAATTAGACAAAGATTTACAGGTGGTGAAATCGTCAGAATCCCCATTTGACGAGTTGCTCAAACTAATAGAGGATGAAAAGGGTTTGGAGATCAAGCCCTATGAATTCGTTGGACGGAGTATCCGAAGTCCTTATTTCAGTTTAATGAAATGGGTCTTCAAGAGTCAAAATGCCATATGTTTGGATACAGGATTAACAATCCGTAAAAACATGGGTAAAAAGTATACCTTGGAAAATGACCATATCTTCGCATACTCGGTGCTTCGTGATTCAGAGGTTCTAATGATGGAGGATAAAATTGATTACTCTTTAGCACATGAGTTTACTGGAAGAATGATTCTTACACAGACTGGTAATCGTACCAAATCCAACAAACTTGCTGATGTGTATTTGACAAAGGCTGAGAAACGATTTCCAGGTTCATTACAACTCCAATGTATCCCCGAAGACAAAGAATTATGGAAGGTTGAAAATTACAAGAAATTTCTGCAGGTACGAAGAAATTTATTGGCAAAAACATTCACTGAATTTTTGAATAGCATTTCCGCCACTGCTCCAAATATTGTTGCTACCATAGATGTTACCGAACTGATTGAGTCTGCTGAGGGACAATTCCTTGAATTCAAGGCTACTCTGAGATACAGTTTAACTGAAAATAAAGTTGATCCTCGTCTGGAAGATGTCATTCTAAAAACCGTTGCGGCTTTTAGGGCTCGTCCAAAAATAACTTATACAAATTAAGCCCAATAAAATCTTCATTTATCCCATTTTTGCACTGCTGGGATAAATATC
>JAPOUL010000137.1 GCA_026708685.1 Bacteroidota bacterium | reverse complement strand
TGTTATCGGGGACCAATCTGCATATAACTGATGCCATGAATTTCCAAAATCAAGTGAACGAAGGGGGCCACCTTCTGGAGAGTAAGAGAATACAGCTTCACCCGTTTCGGGGGTCCATCCAAGTGAAGTCAAAAATTGACCGCTCCAGTCATCAATATTGCCTGCGGATTCCCATGTATTTCCCCCATCAACTGTACGCCTAATATTGTTATTTTGGCTTGTTCCCATCAATGAGTCAGCAGTCTTCCATACCACATCAAACCCATCTCCACCAAGGATTTCCTCCCAATCACTCTGACTGTTGGGGTTGAATCTAGATATCCAGGTACTATTATCTTGGGTACCACCGATATATCTCGCCATACCAGGTTGCTTGGTAGCATCATAAAACTGAGATGTATTAAAGCCAGGTGACGTATCTCCTTCACGCCAGTTTTCACCGCTATTGAGAGAATAGGCAAACCCACCATCGTTCGTATTCAAAAGTTGAAAATTTCTTTGTTCAGTGGGAACGGCAACTAAGGCATGGTGATCTACATGAACCAATTCGTCAGTTTCTTCCCAGTCGTCAAGGGTTGCTATCTCTGTGGCTTGTAGTTCCTTCCTGAAGATAATCTCTATCGTTCCTTCAGATGGAGCATTAGGATCCCACCCAGGTCCTGACTCATCAAGTACAGGCCAATAGTTGTACATCATTCCAAATCGGACTCCTCCATCTGTCATCATATCAGGATGAGGAGCCGTATCATCGTAATCATATTTAGAAATAAAGGTGTACTCCCGAGAATGTATGTTTCCAGGTCCGTCGGTATTTTGAGCGATGAGTGACCACTCACCATCTGCCGCTTGATCTCTGAATGAAATCATCAATTGACGATTGTTGTCGGTATCCCAGACTTCAAATGGAACCTCTACATAGTCCTCATAGATGTACTCTGGTAAAATGATTCCTGCTCCCCCATCTCCATTTGCTCCCCCTTCGGGTGGAACGGTAAATCGATGTGCTTTTTGACTGAGACCAGGGCCAAACCGTACTTCTACAGACTGAACATCATCTACGGTAATATCCTGAATATCATTTTCGTCGCTATCTAGATATCCAATTTCCACGCGACCGTCCGCACCAGCTCCACCAAATCTTACGAAATCTATAAAGTCAGCTGTCACATTAAAGTCAGTGAGAACTCCAACTGTAGCGGGCACTACTGGATCAGATTGACGATTAATCCAGGCTCTTGTCAGCCATACTCCACCGATGAAGACGGAATCAGGGGAAAATGGATGGACTAACAGAGAGTTATTATACCATCCTTGTGATAAAAGAAATATACGACTTACGGGTGATGAATTGTCTGAATGCTCAATAAATCTCCATGTTTGTCCTCCATCAACGGACCTGTAAAGTTCTGAGATTGGAAAAGACAATGTTGGAGAGAATTCAACTCTACGTCCACCACTAGCCCCCCCATAAACAGATGCCCAGACGACATCCGGGTTGGATTGTGAAATGGCTAACTCAATCCGATCGGGTGGATACCTGAAAAAATTAAAAACGGTTTGCCAAGTCTTACCTCCGTCGGTGGAGCGAAGAATTTCCGTTTCATCCACAGCTGCAAACTGAATGTCAAAATTCGTTGGATGTGCCTTTAAGTCTTGAACCCGAGATTCTGAGTCATGGACCTTCACAAATGACTGTCCTCCATTTTCGGTGCGAAAGATTCCAGTATTGGTTACGGCAACAACAATATCTGGATTATCAGGATGTACAATCAGACGATTCACATAGCGCCAGTCCTCCGTCGCAAGATTAACACTACCGGGTAGTTGAGTCCAGGATTGACCTCGATCATTGGATCTGAAGATGCCCGTTCCAACCGACGCATCAATATTAAAAAATCCCTCGCCAGTGCCGACATATAGTACATCGGGATTGTTGGCGGAAATTGCAAGTGTGGTTGCAGCAAGAGTAGGCAAATGATCCGTAAGTGGAGTCCATTCTATGGATTGTAATCCAAATTGACTTGTGGAGAGTTGTGCTCTCCAGACACCCCCTCCCACCGATGCAACAAGCCAAGTTGTGAGGGAGGGATCACCTGGGTCAAGTATAACTGCACGGGCTCGACCACCATTATTTCCAGGTCCACGTTCAACCCATGCAAGATCAACAGAAACTCTTCCATTCTTTGCATTTCTCAAGAGTGCACTTTGATGTTCACGGATCTGATACCCCTGTGGATAGGGTTGGTAACCTTGATCAAGTCCTTCAATTGCTCTGAAATACTCCCTGAACTTGTCGGGGTGCCCCTTTGGATCGCTCAAAAATTTGGATTTTTCAGATCGGACCTCAGAGTATGAGGGGGGGATTTCACTATTTGGAACGGTTGAAATTCCCAATATAGCTACCACTGTGAAGACACAGCCCAGTAGAACAAAAACGATGTCACGAGAGAAACTTGACTTATTTTCCATGGTGGAAATTAATATTTAGTAGGTGATAATGATAAGGTACACGAAAACAAAACCAATCTCATGTGAGAATTACTTTCATGAACCACTCTCAGGAGGTTAGACTTTACACAACAGAAATCACGTAATTGGGCTAATATAAGCCAAAATATCCATTCAGTCTATTTTTTCAAGATTGTATGGAATAGTAAACTGGATATTTCAGGTGCATACCATCTTGAGCATTGATTGGATAAATATCATTCACGGTTTCTAATCATCAAACGGTAAGGGAATCACCTTCATGTTCAACCCATGTGTATCAGCACCAGAGGTTCTTGAAGTGATCATTCAAAAGTGACTTGCCAGTAGAAGGATTGATTTGATGATCATGACTTGATTCATTGTGTAGAGCAATCCATGACCTGAACCTTGAGTCACGTCACAAACCTATCGGATCCTGTATCAATTCTAATTATCCGACTCTTGAAACGAATACCCCTGAAACAAAGAGAACTTCAAAATTATACGAAAAAAGAAAACCATCATCATGGACGAAGCATTTCAGCTGGTCCCTCATCCACTTTTTCTATTGGAGCATCGCTCCACAACCTTTCTAGGTGATAGAATTCACGTCGTTCAGGAGTAAAGATGTGAACGACTACATCTACATAATCAAGTAACACCCACTGGCGGTGCTCTGCACCTTCAATATGCCATGGTCTCTCCTTGCATTCACTCTTAAGGCGGGTTTCGACAGATTCTGCGATTGCCTTGACCTGTATATCGGTAGACCCTGAGCACAAAATAAAATAATCCGCCAAGCCACTGATCTCATGCATGTCCATAATGATGACATCATGGGCTTTCTTTTGCT
This sequence comes from Bacteroidota bacterium, assembly GCA_026708685.1. Lineage (GTDB taxonomy): Bacteria > Bacteroidota > Rhodothermia > Rhodothermales > Bin80 > Bin80. Next base: position 3,137 of record JAPOUL010000137.1, on the reverse strand, counting down.
GTACTGCAACCAGTGCCTCTTGTGCAATGGTCTGTGAAGAAACTGGACTCCTTCGTTTTTTTTCTTGCAGATCTTCGGATCGATCTGCAGAAGTCTCAGTTGTCACCATTCAGTTAGAAGTTTGATGGGTGTCTGCCAATGCAGTAAACGGAGGAATCATTCCGTAATCCTTGCCAATAATAATGGACGCATCTAAATGAAATTCACTCCGAATATCTTGTTGGATCCGATCAGAGGAAAGTCCAAGAGATGATGCAACCTCATTTGAGATGGATAGGTTACCAATTCGGTCTACAATGATCGTTTGCTCAACATCAAAGGAGGAGTGATTGCCGACTTCTACGACATCATATCCTTTGGAGCGAAGATAGGTTCTCATTTGCTCAGCTGCACCCTGAACACCTACACCATTACGAATTTCAACCTGATAGATATCGGTAGCACTCGGATAAACCACTTCAGGCACGACCTCTATGGTGGAGGCAACCTGTCTTGGTAAAACGACATCTCTCACCAGAGGAATATTGATGAGCAGTGAAATGGCCAACACAGTGATGGTCAAGCCCATGAGGGCTACAAATGCGCTAAGGCCTAGTGATTTCAAGCGGCCCATACGTCTTGAAGTGAATCCTTAATACCAAAAGGGAGAGGCAAAGGGCTGGTAGTTACGCCTGTGTCCATAGGGACCGTATCCCATCATGCTTCGGTAGGCATAGGGATTTTGGTGCATGTGAAAATGGACAGATACTTTATCGGATGGCTTCCAATGTACAGAGGCATTACGTAAAAATACCTCGGGACGCTGTTGTGCGAAACCAGAGCTTTGTGCAAAACGATTTTGGGGAGAATATGCCACAGCAATATCCATTCGAGCGGCCAACTTTGGACTGAAATTCCAAGTCAGTGTATTGGTGTACATCCCCATGGAATAGCCATTGCCACCAAAAGAGCCTGCCGACATTTCAAAGCTATGACTCATTTGAAAGACACTTGGGTTAAATATCTTACTCAAGAGTGCACCCACTTTGGTGGACGGACTGTATAACTGGGTTTGTGGGAACTCGTTAGGGACTCCCTCTCTAAACTGGGCGTTGGCTGTTGAAGATGCCAAACACACAAGGACAGTAATGAGTAATAGGTTCTTATATGTCATCAGATCGTATCTTTAGAGTAAGATAAGGCAAATCTTTTATTTTTACCCTACATTTTCCTCTTTGTTCCCCAATCCTGACTCAGTCAGATTAAATTATGAAGTCTGAATCATCCAATCCTTCCGTAACGGAAAGAGACATTGAACCCCTTCGGGGGCAAATTGATGAGATTGATCAAAAGCTCCTTGAACTGTTGAATGAGCGTTCAAGCGTTGCAAACCAAATTGGACACATCAAACAACAACTTGGCCTGCCCATCTATGTGCCATCTCGAGAAAAAATCGTTCTGTCCAATGTCATGAAAAACAATCCAGGGCCCTTGCCCCCTGAAGCGGTGCGTCGACTCTTTGAGCAAATCATTGATGAAACCCGTGCACTTGAACGCCAGAAATACCCATCCAAGTAGTCTTGTTCATGCGTAGTTTGATTGTGTCCTTTTTGACTCTCTCAATCATCTGTGGAATCTTCATGGGGTGGATTGCTTTGGCACCGAATACCCCTCAAATCTCTGATGAGAAGTCCCTGTATATCCCACATGAGAGTTCTTTTAAAGATGTCGTTGACTCCCTAAAAAGTCAAAATTTACTTGATCGAATGTGGTCCTTTCGTGTTCTGGCCCATGCGACTGGATGGGATCAGCAAATCAAGGCGGGTCACTATGTTTTTTCATCCCCTCAATCCAATCTTCAGCTCCTACAGACGCTCAGAAAAGGCTTACAGACGACCGTTGTGCTTCGTATTCCCGAAGGATCCCGCAAGAACCGAGTTGCAGATGTTGCAGCGACCAACATGGCCTTTGAACGAGAAGATTTTCTGGCAGCATTGCGAGACACCACTTTAGCAGAATCGCTTGATACTGACACCTTGCATTTATTCAGTTACATGCTACCAGAAACCTATCACTTCTATTGGCTTACGGATGCCAGAGATGTGGTCGCTCGCATTAAACGGGAGTTTGATGCATTTTATGAGCGTGAGCTATCCACCGATGCAAATGCCCGAAACATGACTCCCTTAGAAGTGCTGAGCTTGGCTGCAATTGTAGAATGGGAGACCAATCTGGATTCCGAGAAAAATACAATTGCGGGTGTCTACCTGAATCGTTTACGAAAAAATTGGCCTCTGCAGGCTGATCCAACGATTCAGTTTGCCTTGATTGAGTTGGAAGGGAATGCTCGCCGTTTGTTCTTTAGAGACTATCGCATTCAGCATCCCTACAATACTTACCTTTATCAAGGATTGCCTCCAGGCCCCATTACGAATCCATCACCTGTGACTCTGAGAGCGACCGCGGCGGCGGAAGATCATACGTACATGTTTTTTGTTGCAAGCCCAAACGGAGGTCATACCTTTAACACCGATTTAAGGGGACATCATCGTGATGCAGCTAAGTGGCGGCGTTATATGGCGGAAAGGCGACGACAAAGATCCAGTGACATGCCGTGAGGATGGATCTGGTGGTGATTTACTCTCTGCAATCTTGTCCATGATCAGTCATGGATACTTCTAATCTCAACTGATTTAGGGGGATTTGGCCGATGATTACCGAGAAAAATTTACTCCGAAGATTTTTAAGATTCGCCGCTTTTTTGTGAAGATTCACAATCAACTATCTACCCAAATTCATCCATTTCATGGATAGATCTATGTGTTGTATCTTTGAGTATTCTTATTTGTAGTCAAACTCTCATCATCACTAATGATCGAATTTTTCTTTCGAAAAACCGTCCACCTACTCTGGATCGGTTACGTTCTGGCAATTATTACATCACTGGTATTATTTATCGTCTATTTCCACGAATTACCGACTGGTTTTCGGCTTGGGTCCGAAGCATGAGATGCTAACAATTCCTCATGCGGACCAACTCCAATAAAATGACCATAGACACTATTCTCGCTCAATGGCGCGAACAGGCATCCGCCTCCAAGTATAGCCAAGAACGGTTCAAAGGAACAGCTTTTGAACAACTCTGCATCGTATATCTC
>JAPOUL010000141.1 GCA_026708685.1 Bacteroidota bacterium | reverse complement strand
CACGGATCGTTTACCCTCTTTTTCGTGCTTCACCCACTTAAAAAACGGAAGCCCCAATAAATTAAACGTTTTGAACGATCTTCAATTAAGATTGTTAACTTTCACACAAGAGCTGAATCTTCGTATAAGATTATAATTAATTTGCCCACCCAGATTTTTGCTTTTGTTGTTCTCTCACCCAGATATTTGACTTCAATTTGATGAGATTTACTTCTATTTTAGTTTTTTCCTTGGTTCAGAAAAATCCAAGAGTGATAGACTTCATTAAAGATTTGGTATCCTTACGAAATCTGGTCTGTGGATTGCTGTCCATTTCAGTTATTGGGACTTTGTTTTTGGCTCCTGTACAGGCACAGGTACCCACCATACTTGATGCCAAATTATTAGCAGATTCTGGCTTATTTCATCGAGATATGCAAGAAATTCGATCTGCTCATCAAATGCTCACAAAAGTCATTCAAAACAATTCTAATTCAGAGCAGGCATATTATTATCTAGGATATGTTGAATACCAATTGGCTATTTTGTATATGAATGATCCAGTACGCGGTAATGACATCTCAGCTGGTCAAGATTCTTCTCTAATGTTCCTTAACAACGCGATTGATCACTTGAAAAAATCCATCTCATTAGACAAAAAGTCACAGAATGCTGCGGAGGCTCATGCATTGCTCTCTATGACTTATGGCCAGAAAATTCGCATTCAACCAGGTAAAGGAATGATTCTCGGTATCAGATCTAGAAGAAGTATTAAGAAGGCTAAGAAAATCGATTCTGATAACCCAAGGATTGTTTTATCTGAAGCGATTTCTCATTACAATACTCCTTCTCAATTCGGCGGAAGTCAAGAGAAGGGATTTGCCGGTTTCAAGCGTGCTGTATCTCTTTTCATGTCAGAAGATGATCGTCCCCAGCATTTACCCACTTGGGGAAAAGTTGAAGCCCTCACTTGGTTGGGAATCGCTTATATGCAGACGGAACAGTATCAACATGCTCAAGATTCCTTTGAGAAAGCACTTGCGATCAATCCGAATTACGGCTGGGTGAAATATAGCCTTATGCCCCTCTTGAATAGCAAGATATCCACAGATACATAACCTGATTTACGGTCAAATCTGACATGATTATTTCTGGCACGGGAATTACAACACCCGAGGAAGTTCATGATTTCTAAATTTTGCAAAATACTAATGCTGGAGAATACATGGTATGGATGTCTTCAACGAAGAGAACTGATGATTCTCTCTGGACTAGCCTTGATCTGATTCTTCGTATGTAGATTCATGATCCAACAATAATATACTTTCTCCCTATGAATACACTTCCTCCTCATAATGATGTAAGCCCTATAAATCCTGTAGTAGATGTTTCATCTCTGAGTAAATCCTACGGCACTCTGGTTGCTCTGGATAATGTGAGCTTTTCAGTATCCCCAGGCCAAGTCTTCTGTCTGGTTGGTCCAAACGGGGCTGGAAAAACAACCCTCATTGATTGCATACTTGGACTTAAATCTCCAAACAACGGTAGTATCAAAATTTTTGGGTATAGCATTGAAGATGATTCTCATCGAAAAAAATGCTTATCCAGTATTGGGGTTCAATTTCAGCAAGATTCAATGTATGAAGATATTCAAGTTGAAGAGGCCCTCCACCTTTATGCAACAATGTATCAAGCCCCGATAGATATTCAAGAACTGATGAGTCTGTTCAGGATAGAACATCTGAGGAAAAAATCTTACAAGACTTTGTCTGGGGGTGAACAGCGAAAATTACTCATTGCCATTACCTTGGTTGGCGATCCAAAATTGGTATTTTTGGATGAACCCACTAGCAATCTTGATCCTCACGCGAGAAAAGAATTGTGGCATATTTTAGGAGATCTACGGAAGCGAGGCCTTACGATCTTCCTTTCCACCCACAATATGGAAGAAGCACAAGAGCAAAGCGATATCATTTGCCTAATTGATTCCGGCAAAATTATTGCTCAGGGAAATATTGAATCACTTCTCGAAAAATTTCAATTAGAATTCAAATTCGCGGTGGGTACAGAGGATGACCTAATTTATTTAAATGAGTTACCAAATGTCACTCAAGTAGTCAAGGATTCCACACATACTCTCGTATACGGCCGGGGAGATTCCTTTGTAGAATCTATTTCGGGGACATTACAAAGCAAGGGCATTTCAAAATATTCAGTTGGCCCAGCTAACTTGGAAGATCTCTTTCTACTTAGTACGAAAAAACCTGAATCTTAATGATTATTACCTCATCAAGAAGATGTCTACCAATCTTGAGTTGCAATGATTGAGGTACAGTTAGGACAAACACTTTGAGATACACTTCATATCTCGCCCGTCCAAATAGTAAAATAGGGGGCTTATATACGTGAGTACCGAACTGATTTATGCCCCTAAATAGTTGTAGTGGGTTTTATGACTGGGCAGAAACGACATATCATATGGGTTTTCTATTTGATAAACCTTCCCAAGAGTGAAATCAGGCATTTTGTACCCCCGATCCACCGGAGCAACATCAATCATTGTCGCTAAAATGATCAAATACTCATGGCCAGTTTTGGATGGAGCATTCACAAAGTCTATCCTATCCATCGGATGAATACGTGATCCGATAAATTGTATTGGCATAATCGTCACTGACGAGGATAGATCCGTCTGGGAGAGTTTCAATATCTACCGGGCGGCCCCAGTGGTCCTGACCCTGTAACCAGCCCTCTGCAAACACTTCCTGATCTACCGCCATACCCGCATCATCAAAATGAACGAGTTTGACTCGATAACCAATCTTTTCTCTGCGGTTCCATGAACCATGCTCTGCAATAAATGCATGATTGACATATTGATCTGGAAACATGCTGCCAGTATAGAAATCAATCCCCAGAGGAGCGACATGAGGTCCGAGTAACAGTACAGGAGGGGTAAATTCATCCGCCGTCCGGCCCTCACCAAATTCTGGATCAGGAGTATCTCCTTGATGATAGTAAGGGTATCCAAAGTGCATACCCGGTTCTGGGGCATGATTCAATTCACATGAAGGAAGGTTATCCGTAATTGCTGGATCAGGGCTAATGTTATCACTCCCGTTGTCGGTAATCCACAACTCTCCAGTCATAGGATGCCAGTCAAAACCAACTGAATTTCGTATCCCTCGTGCATACACCTCTCGCTCAGAGCCATCTGCATTCATGCGTAAAACCGTGGCAAAAGGATCGGGCTCTTCGCATACGTTACAAGGGGCACCAACAGGGACATACAATTTCCCATCTGGACCAAAGGCAATGAATTTCCATCCATGGTGTCGTTCTGTAGGTAAATCATCAACAACGACCACTGGTGCTGTGGGATTATCAAGTTGATTATCAATATCATCATACCTGTAAATTCGACTCACTGCCGCGACATAAAGAGATCCATCGTGATAAGCTAGTCCAGAGGGTAACTCCAGATCTTCGTCAATCAGATGGAGCTCATCTGCTTTCATATCGCCATCTCTGTCCACAACCGCATGAACCGTTCCTTGTGCGATTGCACCGACGTAAAGAATCCCTGATGGTGATAATGCCATCTGACGGGCACTTGGAACACTATCGGCATACACCTCGATAGTAAATCCATCGGGGAGTGTGATCTGTTCTAATGGTAGGTGATCGTCAGACCAACTGAAGTAAGCAGAAGTCATCAGCAGACCAACGGGGATCAAGAGCCATAAAAATCTATGCATCGGATCAAAATAGAATGTTTGTATGATAGAAAATGATTTTGAAACGTTCCATGGAAGTCATTGACCTCTCTGGAATGACCAAAGTTAATCAAAAGATAGTAACTTTATGGCGATCAACCTATTCTCACCATGAAACTTAGTTCTGACGGCAACCTTAGACTATACGCATCCGATCTTCAACGTTTCTCTGTGTGTCGGCATGCTACACACCTAGATTTGCGGAAAGCCACAGGAGAAGATCTTGAAGCTGCACCAGACTCAGAAGATGCAAAACTGCTGGGCCACTTAGGAAACGAACATGAACAACAATACCTATCGTTTTTGCAACGAGCCGGCAAAACCGTTGTGTCCATTGAACGGGGACCCTATGCTTTTGATCAAACGGTTGAAGCTCTGAAAAGTGGAGTAGATGTCGTATTTCAGGGAGCACTCCAAGGACAGAATTGGCATGGTTATGTGGATTTTTTAGAGCGAGTTGATACGCCATCAAATCTTGGAAATTTTTCTTACGAGGTTGTCGATACCAAACTGAAACGCGTTCCATCTCCCAAACATATCCTGCAACTGGTCATCTATTCAGACCTTTTAGCTGATCTTCAGGGGCTTCAGCCTGAATATGGTCATCTCCAACTTGGACAGGGACACCGATCTTCCCACCGCCTTGCCGAATGTGCAGATTATGTCCGCCGTATTCAAGATCGATTGAATCAGTTTGTTGAACAACCAGAAGAGACCACCCCCCGTAGATGCTCGGATTGTGATCTTTGCCGATGGCGTTTGCGATGTAATCACCAGTGGGATCAAGAAGATAGCCTCTATTTAGTCGCAGGCATTCGCGAGCAGCAGGTCGCTCGGTTGGAAAAGGCGGGGATTACATCCATGGTCAGATTAGCCGAGTTGCAAGAGGAAGACACCATCCGTAAAATGGCCCCCAATACTTTGGAGAACCTGCGGATTCAGGCACGGCTTCAGACGATCCGAAAAAAAGGAGGCCCACCAGAAATCATGCTTCGCCCACACATTTCTGGTAAAGGCTTTGATCTCTTGCCCAAACTCGCTGATGGGGATTTATTTTACGACATAGAAGGAAATCCCCACTACCGTGAAAATGGTGACGAGGGACTTGAATACTTACATGGTGTATGGTATTTAAATCAGTTTAAAGCATTCTGGGCACATAATCATTCCGAAGAGCATCAGTCACTGAGAGATCTCTTTCATTTTTTCCAAACCCACCTCAACGAGTTTCCCCATGCACATATTTACCACTATGCCCCTTATGAAATAACCGCCCTGCGTCGGTTAACCACAAAATATAGTTTTGGAGAGGAAATACTGGATGGATGGCAGAGAGAAAAAAGATTCGTTGATCTTTATGCCGTCGTACGCGGAGGAATTTATGTATCAGAAAAAAATTACTCCCTCAAAAGTTTGGAGATTTTTTATATGGATGAAGCACGTACGGGAAGTGTCACTACGGCGGCTGCATCTGTGGTAGCTTACAATCATTGGAGAGATAAATGGGAAGCTGGAGATCCAACTGCGGCCGATGATTTAAAGGAATTGGAGCATTATAACAGGATTGATTGTGAATCCACAGAACAACTTCGTGATTGGCTCCTACCCATGCGGGATCAAATTCGCGAATCCCAACCTGCTCAGCTGGGAACCCCCGAGACGGAGCGATCCATCCAGCAAGCCATAGAAAATGAGGAATTTAAAGAGCACATCCGTCATTCCCACCTATCTCTGCACCTCAAAAAATTACTGATTGATCTCGGACTGTTTCACTACCGAGAAAAAAAACCTCAGGCATGGGCCGTATTTGATGCATCCAAAAAGTCCTCGGAGGAATTGTTAGATGATACAGAATCCTTATCTGGGTTGAAGGCCTTAGCAAAACCCTACTCTGTCAAGCGATCAGTTGAGCGAAGTTATTCTTTCCCTCCACAATTCACAAAACTGACGGAAAACAAGTCGGCCTGTGTTGCGATGGTGGATGGATCCATCAAGACCGTAAATATCTCTGACTTTGATGCTAGGAATGGGCGACTGAAGCTAAAAGTCGGCAAAAAGTCGGATGATGCTTTGCTGAATCAATTGGATCTGCTCCCCTCATTTTCGATTTCCACGACGGTAATTGAAAGTGCCATTCGGACCTTGATTCAACTCATCTGTGCCAATCAGGCACCTCAGGCATCCTTAGATCTGATTGAGCGGTGTCGTCCAAATTTGAAGGATATGTCAGTGCTCGTTGAAAAGGGGATCTCTATTGTAGAACGAATGGAACGGGCGGTCAACGGGATGCAGTCTACCGTACTGATGGTTCAGGGGCCTCCAGGAACTGGAAAAACGTACGTTTCGGCACGGGTCATGTTATCCCTCGTCCAGCAGGGTTATCGCGTTGCCGTCTCATCCAATAGTCACGAAGCCATTCGAAATCTACTCATTGGCTGTCACAATGCTTCGGGAGAATTTCCTGAAAAGCCTTCCATCGTTCATAAGGTCTCTGGGCGGCCAAAACACCCTGAGCGTACCCCCTATCATTTGGCTACATCCAACGATGATATTAATCTATTCAAGTCCGATATCGTTGGTGGAACGGCATGGCTCTTCTGTCGACAAGAGATGATCAGTGAATTTGACTATCTCTTTGTGGATGAAGCGGGTCAGGTATCGTTAGCGAATCTGTTTGGAATGTCTTTGTGTGCAAAAAATATCGTGATGATTGGTGATCCGTGCCAGTTGCCTCAAGTGATTCAAGCCAGTCACCCTGAACCAGCGAACCTCTCTTGTCTGGAATGGATGCTTGGAAGCAATCGACTCGTCAAGCCAGAAGAGGGCATTTTCCTTGGAGAAACATGGCGAATGCATCCTGCATTGTGTGAGTATATCTCTGCACAATTTTATGAAGGACGACTTTTTCCACACCCTGATACTGCTAACCAATCCATTCTTGCACAGTCCATGCCTCATTCTGGTGCCTATCTTGTTCCAGTTGATCATCCAGAACCTCGCATGCAGGAGTGTGAAGAAGAGGGGAGGGCTCTGCAGATTGTCATTGATCATTTAC
>JAPOUL010000055.1 GCA_026708685.1 Bacteroidota bacterium | reverse complement strand
AATGTAACGAATTCTCTTTCCTACCATATTCAAAACCATTCGGTTCATTTGATCAGATGTCAATCTTCTTGCCTTTTTATGTTGTTCAAGAAATTTTTGTCCCAACTATTCACTATATCTTTTGTGAGATCATTGGTGGTTGTGATAACTCCAGTCTATCTCTGAGCCGCTGAAGGTAACTTTTCAATGTGCTATAGTGACGATAGATGATGCTCTCCCACCGGAAAAAATCTGCTTGTGGATTAGGCATCTCATTTACGCTCATATTTCACGAGAATTGAGTGGACAGCAATCAGGCGAGTAATGTTTCTTGATACCTTAATCTTTCCGCAAGTGCGATCAGACATTGCACAATATCCAAGTTTGATTCGTACATCTCCGCAGGCAAATCCCGCAACTCTGCTTGAATCTCATTCAGGAATTCCTGCATCGCATTATATCAGTCTCATCCGCTTTACGGAGATCATGCGATATTATCCACAAAAAAAGCAAAGATTCCTGCAGAACTGCAAAGTATTGCCCAAAAACAAAATCTCCCATTGGTTCTAAAATTAAGATTCGTGAAACGATCCATACGGATCAGTCAAGATCTAGCATGTGCATGGTACGATGTGTGTTCCCCGCTTACACTCCATTCTCGGAGGTCCGTACCACATAGACAAGATACTAATCTTGATCCATCATAGACCATCTGGTGGGAGGTAGCAGTCACAGAGCCCAGATCCACTGTTGATGCTCACCTGCCTATCCACCAAGAACTTTCTACGCCAAACACAGTATTGGTTTCTAACGAAACGGGTTGGGGTTGCTCTGCGGGGACTGTGCCGTCTCATCTGCCACCACAGGCCCTACTCTGTAGATGTGGTGTCCGTTCAAAAAAATGCAGGAATTCCACGGATGACAAGGATACAAATGGATCTCTAGAATTCTCCAAGAACCTCTGGATCCACCAGTCCCTGGACTCCATTCGGAAGACGAATCAGAATATCCTCCTCAGATTCATTCACGACAGTAACCTTAATGCCCTCAGGTACATCAATACGTTCATTTTCAGTATCGATTGTGATCGGTGTGAGAATAGATGCTCCCTTTGGTGTCGTTTGATCATGTGAAATCAACACAGCAACAAGAAGCAGTGCCAATCCCAAACTTAGGGCGAATCGACGCACTCTGCGATGCCATGCACTACGAGTTGTTGACCAAAGTAATTGAGCAAAAAGAATGCATGCCATGAAATAAAAACCCAGCCCAGCAATCAGATAGGGTAGCACATGATGCTGGCCAAACCACTGATCCCACCACGCACGCCAGAAGGGCTTGGGAAGTTGCGAAAATGGGTTCTGGATTCGGGACTCCACGATCTGGATGTTATGGATCAGTTGAGGATCATCGCCAATCAGACGGCGAGCTCGTTCATAATAGCGAACGGCCTGACCAATTTCATCCATGCGGAAGTACGTACTGGCAAGGTTGTGGTACAGTGCTCCACTCACATAGCCCGTGTTCATGACGGAAAGATAGAGATCAATCGCTTCCTGATAGGCACCAGCCTCAACCAGTTGATTGGCTTCATCAAACAAGGGAAGAGCATCCTCTAATTGCTGGGCTTGAAGCAGTCCACAGGGAACTCCCAAGACGAGCAACCACATCATGAACTTCATCATGTAACAACGGAATCAATTTGGTGGCCAAGGGAACTAAGTATCTGGCCAGCTTGATCAAGGTGTTCTTCCATCAGAGACTTTTCTGGGGGAATTGGTGCAAACCGGGCTGCATCACAGGTATCAAGAAAGATCAGCAGTTGCTGCCTCTGCTGATCTGTAATTCCAAATTCGGATAAATGACCATCCAACTGCATTCGTGTGAGTCCACGCTCAAAAATATTCAGTCGATTTCCTAAAAATCCCAGAATAGACTGTTCCAATGCGGCATAAAACTGATCGGGATCTCCATCCTTGAGGAGTTGTTTTGCAGTTTTCAGGTGTTTGCGTGCAAGAGGATGTGCTTTACGGTTGCGGGCCCATGCCGTATCGGTCTCTATACGTTTGATGCGATGACTTATGATGGCAGTAATGGCTAGCCCAATCAGGGGCACGATGAAAAGGGCATAAAACCAAAGGTGCTGATATAGGGGACTGCGAGTAGCGGAGATCCACTGTGGGTTGCGTTTGAGAACGGCAATGTCATCAACAGGAAATCCAGAGGCCGTAGAGGCAGTCGCCATAGATGGACTCACCGTTCCTGTTACGGTAATCGGATCTAGGTTAGATGATCGCACCACATATTCCGTAATGGACGGATCAAAGAACGCAAACTCAATCGGAGGCATGTCAAACCTGCCGTTTGTACGGGGAATTAAAAGCCATGTAAAGGTTTTTCGCCCCCCAATGACATTCCCCATGGTTGTCTTAGAAACCTGAACTTCTGGATCATAAATTTCAAAGATCCCTGGGAAATCGGGTTGAGGAGCTTCAACCAGAGCGATATTTCCAGAGCCCTCTACCGTAACAGAGAGCTGTAGGGCTTCGCCAACCTCCAACTCCGTCTGATTGAGTTCTGAGGTGAGCGTAAACTGACCGACTGCTCCCGTAAAACCGTCTGGTGCACCGCTAGGGAGAGCCTTGGACAAAATATTGATGGTGGGGGAGGCACGCTCAACAGTTGTATATGAATTGGAAAAGAAAGAACTGAATGGATCCCCGTTCGGTGGCCGCACTTCTGCGGCTATATTCAGTGGATCAATGGAGAGTTCACCCGCACGAGTAGGAAAAACTGCGACACGCCGTATGGTAACGGTTTGATACTGTAGACCATTTTCGACCACAAGGTTGGCCGTTTGGTTTTCAGGAAGTTCAAGGTCTTCACGCCAGAATCCTTCTGCATCCCAAGAATCAGACTGGCGGCTGTTTCGGGGTGATGTGCCAGGTCGAAAATACAGGGTGTACTCAAGAGTGATCTGCTCATTGAGAAAAGCCTCCCCAGTGCTTTGGGCGGCTCGAATAAAAATATCCTGTGGAGTGACTTCGGGGGGAGGTTCATCCGTAAATGGATCATCAAACAAACTGAATCCGCCAAAGGGGGATCGCCGACGATTCTGACGGGCAGGTCGCTGAGATTGTGGAACGACTGTAATGGTGACGGGCTGTGCGGTAAAGGACTGATCACCGATGGATACACTGGTCTCCAGAATTTTCGCCTCCCCTTCCTGTTGCGGTCGGTAGTGCCATGTATAGCTCACACTTCGGGATACCTGTCCATTGGTGATGGACATATTCGTTGATCTGGAAGGGTTTGCAGATACCAAGGTAAGCCCCTCTGCACTTGGCGGGGTAAGCGATGATACATCCGATGCATCAGCATTGGAAATTTCAAGCGTATAGGCTACGGTCTCTTCGGTACCGATGGTGGAAGAGGATACCCGACCCGTGACGGTCTGGGCAATGGAGGATGATGTGAAGATCAATCCAACAAGCAAGAAGGTAACCCAATGCATCACTGTTACCAGTCTTTAGCCACTCTACGAGGACGGCCATCTATTTTTTGTACTTCTCGCAGCAGTTGCTCTTCTTCATTTTCTAGAGCTTCCAAGATCTGCTCGGCCTGTTCACGCGTCAGAGGGGTTTCCATCTGTTGAGATGGCTCTGGAGAGTCCTCTGGCGACGATTCCTCTTCAGACTGCTGCGTTTCGTTTTGTTCAGATTGTTGCTCTTCCTGCTGCTGCTCTTGGCTCTCATCCTCGTTTTGCTGCTGCTCATTCTGATCTCCCTCCCGTTGATCTTGCTGCTCCTGTTGCTGCTCCTCGCCTTCATCAGACTGATCCTGCTCCTGTTGCTCCTGTTGTTGCAGTTGCCGCGTTACATATTCAAAATTATATTTTGCATCCTCATTGTTCGGATCCGCCATAAGAGCCGTTTGATAATACTCAAGAGCTCGCTCTAACTGTTGAGTAGTGAATGCATTATTACCAGCGTTAAAGGCAGCCAATGCGGCATCCTGATTGGTGGGAGCAGAGGAGAGAGCCTGATCAAAGGCACTGAAGGCCTCATCGTAATTTTCCTGTCCGTGCAGGGTGAGACCAAGATTGTTTTGCAAACCATAGTAGGTCTGATCGGTTTCTGAGGGAGATTCAATAGAGGACAATCCCTCTTGATAGGCGGCGGCAGCCTCTTCAAGCTGTTCCTGTTTCAAATGGTGATTCCCGGTCCTGCCGTGATCGCGTGGTGTCGTACCGGGTAAGATCTGGAAAGCAGTCAGAAAGACTCCCAAAAATACGGTGAGGGTCATGGAAAAATCATGGATTATTTAGAGATGATGGATGACGACGGATAGAAATGAAGCCATCAAGACACAATAAGAGTAGAGCCAATGCTAATGGCCACTGGTATTTGAGATCATAATCTTCAAATTCTTCCACTGCAAGAGTGGATTGATCCAGTTGATTCAAGGCTGGAATCAACTGTGACAAGGAGCTGGAAGTGCGAGCCACCTGAAAATAGGCACCATCTCTACTGAGTGCCTTAAGTCCTGATTCCTCAAGTCTTGTGGACACAATCTGTCCCTGAAGATCTCGCTTGTACCCCGTACGTTGTCCGCGGTCGTTATACACTGGAATCGGTGTTCCGGTTACATCACCAACTCCCGCAGCGTAGATCTTGATCCCTGACTCCAGGGCCTGGCTGATCATCGATTCCAGCCCTTCTACATGATTTTCACCATCGGAAACAATAAGGAGAGCTTTCGATCGGTTGGCATCGGGATCAAGACTCACTGAGGGTGCTTCAAATGCCTGAATGGCCATTTGGATGGCAGCACCAAAATCAGTGCCGGGTGTAGGCAAGAGATCGGGATTCGCTACATCAAGAAATAACCGAACTGCACTGTAATCGGTAGTCAGGGGGCATTGAATAAATGCATCCCCAGCAAAGATCACCAATCCAACCCGATCGCCTCTGAGTTCTCCCAGAATACGTTTGATTTCATTGCGTGCTCGGCCCAAACGATTGGGGGCTACATCTTCAGCTAACATAGATGCCGACACATCCAGAGCAATCACTAAGTCAACTCCTTCACGCTTGACTTCACGTAATTGAGTGCCAATCTGTGGTCCTGCAAGAGCAATACAGATCAAACCAACCGTAATGGTCATTAGGGTAGATTTGTAGCGTCTTCGCCGACCACTGACGCTAGTGGCTAATCGACGAACAAGATCCACTTCTCCAAACCGTGCCATCAAGATGCGTCGACGCCAAAGGGCGTAGAGGCTAAGCAGCATCACAAGGATAACGGACCAAAGGGTCCATAGATAAGACTCAAAAAGCCACTCCATTAGGGAAAACGTCTCAGAAATGTCGTTGTAAGGAGGATTTCAAGCATTAGCAAAATGAGCCCTGGTATCAAATAACGAATGTAACGTTCTTCATAGTCTGTATAGATGCGGGTTTCAATCTCAGTTGTTTCTAACTCACCGATTTGGGCATAGATATCTCGAAGTGCCTGCTCATTGACCGCGCGGAAGTACTGTCCATTGGTTTGTTGAGCGATCGATCTTAACATGTCTTCATCAATTTCTACGGGAACCATTTGACGCTGTCGCCCCCCAAAAGGACTGTCAACGACAAATGGTGCTTCTCCATAAGTGCCCACGCCGATTGAATAGATTCGCACTCCCAATGTAGCAGCGACTTCAGAAGCCGTGACGGGATCAATTTCACCTCGATTATTCTGTCCGTCTGTGAGTAGGATAATGACTTTGCTTTCTGCAACGGTATCCTTGAGCCGGTTGACCGCTGTAGCAATCGCCGTGCCTATTGCCGTGCCATCCTGAATTGCACCGACCTCAACTTCATCCAACATGTTTTGGAGAAACGGGTAATCCAGAGTGAGCGGAGTTTGCGTGTAGGCTTTTCCAGCAAAGACGATCAGTCCAATGCGATCCGAAACTCTCCCTTCAATAAACTCAGATGCAACCTCTCTGGCCGCTTCAAAACGATTCGGTTGAAAATCTTCGGCTCGCATACTTGTGGATGTATCCAGAACTAAGATAATATCCAACCCTTCAGCATATTGTTCTTGAGTCACTTCTCGAATTTGAGGGCGAGCAAGTGCGAGAATGCAGAGAGTCATCGTTCCCATTCGAAGGATCAGGGGCAGTGAGGAGATATAGACTCGGAGTCCTCTTGGAGCATGCCCAGTAGCAGTCGTATTGCTGAAGACTAATCCCGGCATACGTCGGCTACGAAGCCAAGAGTATAGACCGTAGGCAGGAACGAGAATCAAAAGAAATAACCACTGAGGCTCAGAAAATTCCATATCAGTTAATCAGTTGGTATGAGTTTTTCACTTGCCTCACGCTGATCAAATTTCGCTTCAACACGCTTGATCACAGTCAATGATTCTTCTAATGCCTGACGACCCTCTGGAATAGAAGGAGTCACGTCTGCAAATTTGACAAGGTCAGATAAAGACAGGATCTGATCTAGCTGTTGTGGGATCCCCGATGGTACTTTATGCTGAATTTTTGGATGAATCAATCGTTGAACCAGCTCTTGAGTAGTGGACTCTAATGCAGGAATTCGAAGTTGATGTTCTATATAGGTTCGAAGGGTATCTGATAGTTCTACATAGAATGCTTCAACCTGAGACCGGGTAGTGAGGGGAGTATTTTCTAGTGCACGCAGTCGTTCTAGTGCAATGGCAGATGGGGAAGGGGAGTCATCTAACTCCAGGGGTGGCAGAGAATCTGGCTCAGATTGACGTTTCTTGCGAATCAAATACCATACCAATATCCCGATGATCACTGCCACAAGCCCCAAGAGAACAAAAGGCCAGATGGGGCGGGAGAAATCTACCGGAGGTGCCATAGCACGGATGGTATCAGCATCTTGTGCTACCAGTGAAGCCACAAATACCATGAGGGGATCGGTGGATACCAAGACAGAATCATTCCTAAATCCAATGGTCACGGGTGCGAGTTGTGCTGTATCAAGAGCAAACGTTGTCACTTCATAGACCGCACTATCAATGCGCAAATTGGCATCTATTTGGCGGGTTCCAGCAGATATAAGATTCACGGGGATGATATCACCCAGAGTAGAATCCAGACTCGGGAATGATGGGATTTCATCAAATCCATGCAAGGCTACAAGCGTCAGATTAAATCGATCTCCAACAGATACGGTATCTTCCGATACATAGGCTTCAACCCGTTGAGCTGCAGTCTCGCGAGGAATGACAACGGATACTGCTCCCACGACAAAAGAGACAGACAAGAGTAGGGTTCTCATCAAACGATCTGAGCTCGTGCTCGGAAAAATTTTGCAAGAGGATCAACAAAGTCTTCTCCACATGTAATTTCAACATGATCCACCCGTGCTTTACGGAGCAGAGATTTGAGCTGCTTATTGGCTTGAGCAGAAGACTGTTGGAATACATTGCGCACGGACCGACTTCCAGTATCGATCAGTTGGGACTGTTTGGTTTCGGGGTCAAACAGGGTGACAAGTCCGAGTGGGGGTAGGATAGTTTCACGGGGATCGGTTAGCTGAACGGCAACCGTATCATGCCGGCGAGACACCATACGTAGAGGTCGTTCAAAATCTTTATCCAGAAAATCACTGACCAATAGCACGATGGAACGACGGCGTATGACGCGTAGAATATGGTTGAGAGCAACCTGAAGGGATGTTCCTGTCGATTGTGGCTGATGAGCAAACATGTCGCGGATCAAACGGAGAACATGACGGCGCCCACTTTTTGGGGGTACAAACAGTTCTACTTGATCTGAGAATAGCAAGAGACCGACCTTATCATTATTTTTGATGGCACTGAATCCTAAAATCGCACAAATTTCGGCGGCAATTTCTCGCTTAAATTTATCCTGCGTACCAAAATCGCTGGAGCCAGAAATATCCACAACCAGAAGGAGAGTTTGCTCACGCTCCTCTTCAAAAATCTTGACGAAGGTTTCACTCGTACGAGCTGTCACATTCCAGTCAATACTGCGAATATCATCGCCGACCTGATAGGGGCGTACTTCAGAAAATTCAATGCCACGGCCTTTGAATGCTGAATGGTATTCACCGCCGAAGACATTATTGACCAAGCCTTTGGTTCGTATTTCAATTCGCCGAATCTTAGCGAAGAGCTCCTTGGGAATCATAGGAAAAATAAAAAATCGGTGTAAAAACGATTTTATCCATGAAATGTTGTGTTTATCCGAGATGAACCCTATTTTAGAAATGGAGTTGGATACGTCTAACCAAATACCATTAACGATGAAAATATTTTCAGTACTTTTTGCTTCACTGCTTTTGATGGCTTTTGCCGTTCCTAATGAGGAGACCACATCCTGGTCCATTGACGAATCGCACTCTAGTATTTCCTTTAAGGTGCGTCATCTTGGAATCTCCAATGTTCGGGGTGAGTTTCTCACCTATGATGCGAATATCATGATGGATGGTGCGGATTTGAGTACGCTTTCGGTGAGTGCTTCCATTGAAACCGCGAGTGTTGATACGGGGAACGAACGCCGTGATGGACATCTTCGTTCGGATGACTTCTTTGGAGCTGAAGCATTTCCAATGATGACATTTGTCAGCACTGGAGTGACCGAAGTGGAGGGTTCCAAATTCCATCTTGCAGGTGATTTAACCATCCGAGATGTCACCCAGTCGGTCATGCTGGAAGGCGAGTTCTTAGGGACGGCAATGATGAGAGACACCGAGCGTGCTGGGTTTGAGGCCACGACCACGATTAATCGGAAAGACTTCAACCTGTCATGGGATCAGCTCACTGAAGCAGGTGGAGTTATTGTCGGTCATAATGTGGAGATCAGTCTTGAACTTGAATTGATCAAAGACGAGTAAGATTGCATGCGTGTAGGCATCATTGTTTTTCCTGGGTCCAATTGTGACCATGATGCTTATCGAGTTTCAAGACATATTTTCGGTCTTGAAACCACTTTTATCTGGCATAAAGAGCGGCAGTTACCCCCTGTGGACCTAGTAATTGTTCCTGGCGGTTTTTCGTATGGGGACTATCTACGTTCGGGGGCAATTGCCCGCTTTTCGTCTGTAATGGACAGCGTCATCCGCTTCGCGGAATCTGGAGGGTTTGTACTTGGAATTTGCAATGGATTTCAGATTTTGTGCGAATGTGGTCTTTTGCCTGGGGTACTTCTTCGCAATTCATCCGTTCGTTTTGTTTGCAAATGGGTTTATCTGAGAACGGATAACAATGATATTCCATTTACAGAAGAGGCCGACTTAGGGCAGATTCTACACCTTCCCATCGCACATGGTGAGGGAAATTATTTCATTGAAGCCCCTGAACTGGTTGAGTTGGAGCGTAATGATCAGATCGTTTTTCGATATACCACTCCAATGGGTGAGGTAACTCCTGAATCTAACCCCAATGGTTCAGCTAATAATATAGCGGGCATTGTGAATCGTGAAGGAAATGTCTTAGGTATGATGCCCCACCCTGAGCGTGCAGCTGAGATGTCACTTGGTGGTGATGATGGTCGGTTGTTGTTTCAGAGTCTCATTCATTCCATGTCCTGATGTTGTTAGGGGTAGATACTCCCATCACCGTACTATTGTTAATCTCGATTGCCTTAGTCAGCGGTTATACTTTGTTTGCAGATCCTGAACTGATTGGCCGGTTGGGTTTTCGGCCAACACTGATTAAGCAGGAGCCGTATCGTTACCTAACGGGTGGGTTTGTACATGTGTCATTGACCCACTTGCTCTTCAACGCCATTACGTTGTACTTTTTTGGCCCCCTACTAGAAATTCAGTTAGGGAGTGTGAAGTATTTGATTCTATACTTCGGTGCATTGTTTTGTGCACATGCTCTGACTCATTATCAGCATCGCGGTAATAGTGGATACAATGCGGTAGGTGCGAGTGGTGCTATCAGTGGAGTTCTTTTTGCATTTGTATTGTATGCTCCCTACGAGTTAATCTATATTTTTGCGGTCATTCCAATTCCAGCTATCCTGTTTGCATTTTTGTTTGTAGGAGGTAGCATCTACGCCATGAAGAGTGAGAGATCCTTTGGCATTGCACATGAAGCCCATCTCGGTGGAGCCATCGGCGGAGTATTCCTCACTATTCTCTTGGAGCCTGGGATCATACCATCATTTTTTGGAAAGCTGTTTTAGGCTCTGACTCCATATGTATGTATGCCAAAATATCAAAACTCATTGATACTCAGAGACTATCAAATGTTATCATTGAATCTTGGAATATCTGATTCTATGAGTCTACAACACCGCTTATTTTTAGTTAAAATAAATTTCGTTCTGATCTTCAACATGGCAGTAAATTATTAAGGAATTCAGCTCCAAAAGATGATTATCCATATTGAACAAGATTTATTTGAACACGCCGCCATTTTATCTGTATACCGAAATCTATCAAATATTTACCAATTATAAGAATCCCAAAACAGAGTCACTGATATGAATTTGACCAATCGAGACAAAGTTGAAAGAATCCTTAATATTGTCAGAGATAGTCTTCGATCTTTTATAAAGCCGCTGATTGATGATGCTCTCAAATCTAAAAGTTTAAAGCATTCAGATTTTCAGAAGGTTGTCAATAAGAGGATAGGACTTAAAGGGTACGAAGTCCATAAGTGGGATGTGACTGCATTATTCACGTTTATTTTAGATAAAGATTTAAGATCTATTGTTTTTGAAGGTGTTTTTTCCGATAATCAGATAGAGGAACTTAATGAATTAAGAAAAATGCGAAATGATTGGGCACACCAAGAATCATTTTCAGATGATGATCTCAGCTTGTTATTGGACCTTGCCCATCAGTTATTGATCATAATTAAAGCATATGAGGATGCAGAAAAATTAAAAGAAATAACTATTGAGCATGAGGCACTTGAACCAGTGGAAAATGAAGACGAAGAAATCCATCAGGATGAGATTGAGGAAATAACTATTGAGCATGAGGCACCTGAACCAGTGGAAAATAAAGACGAAGAAATCCATCAGGATAAGATTGAGGAAATAACTATTGAGCATGAGGTACCTGAACCAGTGGAAAATAAAGACGAAGAAATCCATCAGGATAAGATTGAGGAAATAACTATTGAGCATGAGGTACCTGAACCAGTGGAAAATAAAGACGAAGAAATCCATCAGGATAAGATTGAGGAAATCACCACTGAGCGTAAAGCACCGCCAAGACATTCTAAGAAAAGTCGCGATTATACTAATCGTAGAAATGCTATATTTCTGATATTGGGTATGACTGTAATGGTGGTTGTTATAGGAATTCTTGTGGTCAACGTAGAAACCCCTCCCACTGATCAATGTATAGAATACCGAAATGGGCAAAGGAATCAGAATTTTGAGGAAGGGTTGAATACATGTTTGCTAGCTGCTAAGGATAGTAGTAATGTTATCGCTCAATATCTACTAGGCGAAATTTATTCTGATAGTCTTCTAGCAGGGAGGGATGCCAACATTGATACTGCTCTTGAATGGTATCACAAGTCTGCGAAAGGAAATTACCCTCCCGCTCAATATAAACTGGGAAGATATTTAATGGATCTATATGACCAAAATAGATGCAATGAGTGCTTATCCTATGCTGAGAGTTGGTTTCGACCTTCTGCCGCATCAGGTTATCCTCCTTCCCAGTATGAACTCGGCGATATATATCTGAATGGAAAAGGCACAGATCAGGACATAGATCAAGCTCAAAGATGGTATCGCAGTGCTTCTGAACAAAGAAAAATTCCAGATCAACGCGATCTTATCCCTCATATCTATGAATTTTGTTGGGTAGGAGGGCGAAACTTTGAGAACGCCAAAAGGTGTTATGTTACTGCCCGAGAACAAGGGTACCCACCTGCACTTTACTTACTGGGGGAAATTTCTATCCGTGTGAATCAAGATACCTTAGAAGCCAGAGAATACTATCAAAAGGCATCCGATCAGGGGTATCCTTATGCTCAAAAATCACTTGCTAATTTTGTTCTAAGGGGTTGGGGTGGTGATCAAGACTTTGATAAAGCCAGAGAATTATTTCAGATTGTCGCTACTCTTGGTCATGGTGATGCTCAAAGTTCGCTTGCCGCCATGTATTTTTTTGGAATAGGTGTATCTAAAAACTATCAGGAAGCATTTGAATGGTTTGAAAAAAGTGCCGAATCGGGGGATGTATGGGGCCGATATGGACTCGGCTTAATGTATGTCAAAGGCCAGGCAACTACTCGGGATTGCGACATGGCTGTAGAGTTATTTCGTGATGCCACTAATCGGGGACTCAAGGAAGCTCAATTTCAGTTAGGCAAAATGTATGCGAATGGTTGTGGCGTTCCATTAGATTCTGTGATTGCTAGAAGATGGTTTCGAAATTCCGCTTTACAAGGTTATGCTCCAGCTCAGAAATCTCTTGCCGATATGTATCGACGTGGACAAGGTATGCGCCAAGAAAACTTTGAAGAAGCACGCAGATTATATTTTTTAGCATCGGAGCAGAACTACTCTTCCGCACAGAGTTCACTTGGAGAAATGCATCTCTTTGGAGAAGGTGTACCAAAATCAAATAAAGAAGCAAAGGCGTGGTTTTTGAGTGCCTCTGTACCAAAAGAAACGCCAGAAGATATTTCTTGGTGGGAGCAAATGCAAATCCTCTCGGGTCAATTTTCTATTGATGGAGATGATTGGGGACGAACATGGCTTGCCTGGGTGATTACTGATGGTTTGAGAGATTTTGATGAAGTTGAAAGAGCTGATTCATTACTACAACTTGTTACTGATCCGGGCAATATATTAGCTGTGAAACTACGACATCTGATTTCTGCAATTGATACGGGGACTCCTCAAGATGCAACATCACAATTTGAATTAGGGGAGCTGTTTCGGATTGGTCAAATCATTCCACAAGACACCGAAGAGGCTGGGAGATGGATTCGCCTCTCTGCAGATCAAGGATATTCTGATGCTCAATACGAATTAGCTTTAATGTTATTAAATGAAACGGATGCTCCCAAAGAAGCATTTGAGTATCTGAAATCGGCTGCAAATCAAAACCATCCAGATGCAAACTATAAGCTTTATGAATTTTATGTCACCGGACTACCATCAGTGAAGAAGGATGATGAAGAAGCATTGATCTGGTTGAAACAAGCGTCTGAAAACTGTCATGTTCAAGCACAATATCAATTAGGACTACTGTATAGTTCTGATAATAAAGTACGTGATGTATCAAAGAATGACATATGGGCATATGCGTGGATTAATTTATCGGCCGACCTTGGATATTTACCTGCAATTGATGCCAGAAAACGACTTGTAGATAATTTAACATCTGCTCAAAGAGCTGCTTCCGATAAGTTTACTACAGAACAGCTACCCAGTTGTAATTGATGATTTCGATATTGAATAGTAACTATTCGGTATATCTCAACCTCCAACGGAGACTCTCTAATTCAAGAAAGCAATCATGGGTAAATGTGAGACTGAACATCAACTAAGAACCCCTAAATCCAAAATTTAGTTAGTCTAAAATGTATAGATCAAAAATGAATTGAATTTGTGTCATTTTTATTGGCACACGCCGAACATCTATCCTAAGAACATCCGTTGAGAATCAATAACCAAGTAAATTCAGGTAGTTCTTGATATTTTCGATTACTAACGCAGTTTTGTTAAACTCTTTTGAATTCTGTTCGTATTTTGTATTCCAACGACTTAGAATCACTTACATTAACTGTCAATTACAATGATTATTGACTTGACATCTGTTATTAGTGGCCTTATAGTTGCGGTCGCGGCTGTTATCGCTATACGCTTGACGATCAATTCAAAAAAATCCGATAGATCAAAATGGGAAGGTTCTGTTGAAGCAAGATTAGTCCATCTTGATAAAAATATGGAGAAAATAGATTTTAAAATTGATAAAATCAGTGACAAGATATTTTCCTATTTTTCCCATAATTTCCGTAAAGTTATCGGTTCTGAAAGCCCGCTCCGTCTTACCGATTTTGGCAAAGAAATCGCTGAGAAATTAGATGCCGATCATATGGCTGGCAGGCTTGCTGAGATTATCAAAGAGGATGTCAAGGGTAAAGAACCCTATGACATTCAAGAATTTAGTTTCAATTATGTCCAAGATGATGCTCACTACTCGGATGAAGACCGCAGATTCATCCGCAATGTTGCGTATGAAAAAGGTGTTTCTGAAAATCAAGTTCGTGAAGTCATTGGCATTGAACTTAGAGATAAGTTACTGGAAATAGAAGGCAAGAGTACACCTTGAATTTTTCTGATCACACAAGTCTGTAGATCAGATTGATTTGCCCACCTTTGCCCAAGTTTTTGGATGGGAAGAGTGCAAAAGTCCCTGCATTCTGCTATATCATCTACATCATTTAAGTCTCTTTCGCTGAGTGAGCGTAGAATCAGGAGAAATTAAATATCCAACCACCCATCTACGTTGACATCCGCTATGCTAACCCCAGTGGACCAATTGGATTCATCAGAGATGATACCACTATCAACATAGAAGTAGAGATAGTCAATGATGTTGAAGTCCTCTGAAAAGACGAGGGTATTGGTAAAATGAAGATGTGTTCGCGGAGGATCAAGAAGGGTAATTCAGGTTTGTTTTGGTTCGGTACTGGCTTGGCATCCGAAGAAACAGAGAATGATCACCACAGATCTAGTTCGCATACTCAAAGATGCTAAGTTGGTCATTGTTGCGTGCTACCATGATCAACAGTCGATCGTTGATAGACAGAGGGAGGATCTTCCTGATCTGGCCCTCTACGAAAAACCCAGATTCGGACCACGATAACGTTTTTAGGGAAGGAGCCATCAATGCCGTACCATAACTGGCATCATACCGCCCTGCCTCTGGCTTGACTTCATGCAGGTTTCCCCCAGCCAAAATTAATCTCCCTTCCTTGATAGGTACTTCTGCCATGCCATAGATAGGAGAAAGCTGCATGTCCTCAGGGGCACCAGAAAGTGTAAAATGACCAGTTCCATCATTGATTCCAACCATCGTTCGTAGTTCATGGACTTGTAGATGCAGTGACTGGGCTAGTTCTTCCTCTGAGAAAATATCAAAAATGGTCGCTTCTGCATAGGAAGCATACGTTGGAAAGGTGCGCACCAAATGAGGAATTTGGCGGACCAAATCATGGCGAAGATGCCATGGAAAGAGGATTCCGTTGATCGTTCGGGCAAAGACCTGTTCAATACTGCCATTACGATCAAAATCGCCAACCCACATGTCTATAGGGGACTTGAACCGCGAGTTCAATCCATGATTGCCAGCGATGAAATCCAGATCTCCATCATCATCTATGTCTATCGGCAAGAGGGATTGCCACCATCCTGAGGTATGCTCCAATCCAGAATCTCGGGCATGGAACATGCCATCATCATTGGATAGAAATGTGAGTGGCATCCATTCCCCAGCAATCAGAAGATCAGTGTGACGATCTCCATTAAAGTCGGCACAGACAGCATCGGTCACAAGTCCTATGGATTCAAGGCTTGGAGCCAGGCGAGCAGTAGCATCGCTTAGCTGTCCAATACCATCATTGATGACCAGTTGGCTGCTGACGGGTACACCAAAGGCAAAAGGTTGCAACCTGCTTCCAATGAAGAGATCCGTATCACCATCTAGGTCAATATCCATAGGACATACTGTAGAGGTGGGGAAAAATCCCCTTGGAGACAGACGAATCAGGGTTTCATCCTGAGAAAACACCCCGTTGCCGTCGTTGAGATACAAGCGGTCAAGTAAGGCAGAACTACTTCCTGGGAGTTCACTGGATCCACTGGCAATATACAGATCAAGATCACCATCGCTATCAACATCAAACCATACACAGTCAGTATCTTCAGAGATCGCATCTTCAAGAAATTCGGGCTGAGTGGATTCGGTAAAAAATCCTGACTGCGTTTGGAGGAAGAGACTTCCGGGCTGGTTTCGTGCTCCACCAAGGTATAGATCCTCTCTACCATCCCCATTCGCATCCCCTTTGCACATGGCAGGGCCTTCGGTCGATCGCATGTGAAACAGTAAGGGTTGCTGATCGAAGTCACTGAACACATTCTCCACATGCCGCCATTGGAGTCCAATAGAGTCAGGATCAATAGACATCAGAAAAGGAGCATGTTGGACTGACGGCTGGACCAACGGTGCCTTGGGGGGTAAAGGTTCATGGAGGGTCAGCCGCTGACCAGTAGGTACATCTTCCAAAATGGAGAGGGCACCAATGGGCCAATGAACTACCAAAGAGTCCAACGAATGGATACGATCACCGAATCCCAAATGAAGAACTGGATCTACACTGCTCTGAAATCCTCGAACGGGCTGCTGCTCAAGATACCAAAGTTGGCCATCTTTCCATGCACTGATCTGGGCTCCAACTCCAAACGTATTTGCTCCACCCTTGAGTTCCAACTGAAGCCAAGAACGCTCAGGATGGTCTTCAATGACACGATTGCGGTATAGCATGGGAGGTCCACCTACATTATTGATAACCAAATCCAGATCTCCGTCCAAGTCTAGATCGCCATAAGCACTGCCATTGGAAAATCCCACAGCAGCAAGCCCCCACTCGTCGGTTACATCTAAAAAAGGTTGTTGTGAATGGCCCGCAAACATGTGATTCGGAATCGGCTGAGTTGGAATCATTTCAATTAGGGTCTTCCAGTCGACAAAATTTTCACGGGTAAGGAGTTTTCTGGTATCCTCATCCTGCACCGCTTCCAGATAATCCGCATTGGTGAGGTCACGGTAGATTCCATTGGCAACAAAGATATCTCGAGCTCCATCGTGATTGTAATCGGCAATAAGAGCCCCCCAGCTCCAGTCGCTTGCATCAACTCCAAGTCGACGCCCCTGTTCTGAGAAGCGAATCATGGAATTGAGATCCCGTCCGAGATTGATCTGAAGGGTATTACGGGTAAATTGGTGAAAGTAATCATCTCGGATATAGGCTTGATATCGCTCCCAGCTATCAAATGCGGAAACGGTTTTGAGGCGCTGATCCGTTGGCGGTAGCATGTCGGTCACAAAAATATCAAGGTATCCGTCACCGTTCAGATCCGCCATATCGGATCCCATAGCCGCAGCACTTACACTTTGAATACTGTTGTGCAGAGACTCGGTGAACGTTCCGTCCTGATGATTGATATAGAGATAGTCATATTCAAAGAAATCATTGGAGATATACAAATCTGGCCATCCATCACGGTTGACATCACCAACGGTGGCTCCAAGGCCAAAGCCAATCTCACTTTGATACATCCCAGAAGACTCCGTTACATCCGTGAAGGAGGTTTGTGGCCATTCATTACGATAGAGACGATCACCGCCATCAAAATGTGGTATATGGCGCGTATTGACCTCAAGATTGAAGTCACCAATGCTACGGAAGGAGTTGTTGACCAGAAACATGTCCAGATCGCCGTCGAGATCGTAATCCAGAAATGTCGCATGGGTAGAGAGGCCGGGATCATCAAGTCCATAGGTTTGGGCTAGTTCCTGAAAGCGTCCATCTCCTTGGTTGATATACAACTCATTTCTACGGTCATCATTAGCGACAATTCCTGAGTTGCAGACATAAATATCAAGAAGTCCATCGCCATTGATGTCTGCCATACTCACACCAGTACTCCACGCACGCGTTCCCATGATGGAGGCCTGCTCTGAAATATCAGTAAACTGAAAATCACCATGATTAAGGAACAGACGATTTGGAGTCTGATTGCCCGTAAAAAAGATGTCAGGCAGTCCATCACCATTGACATCTCCTAGTCCGACTCCCCCGCCATTATAGAAATTCCTGTAACGATAGACGTTGAATTCATCGGCATACTGGAGGGTATTCTGGAAGTCAATTCCCGCCTCAAGAGCATCCATCTGTTCAAAAAGAGGCTTTTGTTCAACTGTACATGCCCCAAGCACGATGGCAAAAAGGATGTAGGCTAGGTTATTCATCTTCCTTTGGAGGCATTGCACGAATGTCTGTGATTTTAACGAGCACTTCCCGATCGGAATCACGCTGAATCGTAATGTGTCGATTCGCATCAATTTTAATAAACTCAGGAGTTGTGTCCATGGTTGGGGTGGATCTCTCCTGAAGAATAAACCCAGAGCCATACCAATCTTCCATAAGATCATGGACATCAAAAATAAGACTGTCCGCCCATAGATGCCTGTTCCATGGGGCCCAACCATCGTATGAAAAACGTACCCGCATCTGTGCGACAAGATCATCCACAAAATCTGGATAATATAGCATAGTTGATTCGTGATGAAACTCATCAGGAAGTTTCAATTGCACATTCCGATTGTTGGGGCCATGGCTGACGAGTCCTCGTCTATTGAGTGCCCAGCTAGAATCAAAAAATGCTTGGCGAGACATTCCTAATTCATAGTTTAGAAAGAGCGTGTTCACCGTATCTGTGCGTAGGCTTTCACGCTCCACCATCTGTTGATATTCAGAGGTTTGTTGACAAGCGGCTACCATGAAAAAGAATATGAAGAACAGACAAAACAGGATTCTGTTCATAGCAGATCGTTCATTGTTGGATCAATACAAATCATCAGTTAACAAGAGTCTGAGGAGGTATGGTAGGTCCATTCTTACGATCGTCAAATACGAATGTGCAACCATAAATCCTGAACTCACCTGATTGAAGATGAAGACGACCATCGTGTACATCAAAGATCATCATCAACAATCTCCGGTGGAATCACTCAAAGCTGCAGAACAGACATCTTGATGGGTTGAAAGCCAGAGAGTTTTTGCTTTCATGGGATGACAAATAAAGAGACGGGTTGCATCTTTGGGATACGGATCCAGTAGGATCCAACAGAAAGGCCAGAGATGGAAAGTGCGAACTGCTGTTGGCAATGCGATGACTGACTTTGTATTTTCTGTCCGAGTAGATTGTAGATGTCCATGTTTGCACAGGTGGGTTGTGGAAGATCAACCTGAACGGTATTCGTACCCATCCGTGCGGGGTTTGGAAACATGCGTAACGTTGAAAGAGTAGGGGAAGTTTCGGATGCTGTTTGCATCTGTCCTCCTAATGCATGGGCTCCGGGTAGAACATTACCTTGAAAATTAAAGAGGGCAAGATTTTCCCACGGGGATCCCAATCTCGGGGTAGCGATATATTCAGGTGCCCAGTAGCAAATACCAGAGGAGACATACTCCCATAATGTGCGGATAAAAGAGGCTTGACCGTCAGGAGTTGCAGGATAACCGGGCAGTACATGTTCAGGCAGTCCGACGATGTTATGAACATCATCGTTCCAGTCAAGCGTCCATGGATATGCGGTTTCAATGAGCATGACAGGTTTGCTATATTGGCCTTCCAAATGGGTGACCACATTGACAAATTGGTGAAGAGGGCCATGCCAGAAAGGGTAATAGGAAAGTCCAATGATATCAAAATCGAGGGAAAATCGTGATAGGTTTCCAAAGAACCATTGTGCACCTTGAAGATCGGCACCCCGATCAATATGGATCATAATGTCGGCAGAACTAGCATCACGAACCGCAGATATAGCGGTTTGAAGAAGATTGGCCAGTTTACTCCACTGCTCGGGCCGATCATAGGATCCTCCAACACGACCAGTATTCCATAGCATTCCGGTAGTGATTTCGTTTCCTGTCTGAACGATGATTGGAGGAGTTCCTTGTTTTTCTAAGGCTTGAATAACATTGTAGGTATAGGTATAAATACTATCAGTTAAGTGGTTATCCGAGAGATTGGACCATACCGAAGGTTTTTGTTGGGCTCCCGGGTCAGCCCATGTATCGGAATAATGTAGATTCAGGATGATCTTTAGGTTGAGATCATGGGCTCTTTGTGCAAGTGCTAACATATCTTGTAGCCCGTCTCGTCGTTCAGATGGCGTATGGAAGAGTCGTAATCGAATGGAATTGAGTCCATGGTTTTTCAGAATCTTGAGGGCATTATCGGCAAGATTCTGAGATGTATAGACAGCACCTCCAGACTCTAATTCATCTAGCATGGATACATCCGCACAACGAAGGGGTTGCGATGCTACGAGGGATGTTACCATGCATAGTCCAAGGATGCAGGGAATCGTTTTATGAATCCATTGCATGAAGATCAAATCTGTATGGTTTGGGGGTGGGGTGCATCAATTATTGTTTCCATCATTCATTGAATCTGAGAGATGGACACGCGATTATTCGCTTCTAGATCACGGAGAACTTGACGACGACTATGCGGCCATTCTATGATCAAGGAATCAATTTGACCCGTGAATCCAAAATGGAGCACTGGGTCCACACTGGATTGAAAACCGCGCTGTAAATACTGTTCAGAGAACCAGATCCGTCCATTAGACCATAGACTGACCTGCGTTCCAACACCATAAGAATTTGGATGTGTTCCAGTGAGTTCCACCTGGAGCCAGTGTCGGTCAGGATAGAATTGAGTTGCTTGGTTCCGATATATAAAAGCGGGCATGTTTACATTATTGACAACCAGATCTAGATCACCATCATTATCGAGATCCCCATAGGCTGCCCCGTTAGAAAAACTTGGACTTGCAAGCCCCCATTGATCACTCACATTTTGAAAGTGAAAACTGGAATCACCCGCAAACATTTGATTAGAAAGTGGATATGAGTGCAGCTGTTCAAGAAGGGTTAGAATCGGAGATTCATGCGTAAGAAATAAAGTTCGAAGTGAATCACGATTGGTGGTACGAGCAATAAAATCCTGATCCAAGAGATCCTTGAAAATCCCATTAGGTACAAAGATATCCCGCCTCCCGTCAAGATCAAAATCTGCAATCAACCCTCCCCAGCTCCAATCTGTACTTTCCATGCCAGCGATTCGAGAGACTTCACGGAATCGTAACAGATCGTTGGGCAAATGGCCTGTATTGGATTGAAGCGTATTACGGGTGGCTTGATGGTGATAGCCATCATGCACGCTCTGAAGATACTCAGGCCAAGAGGGAAATGCAATCCTTGATTGGTATCGCCAGGGTCGTTGGGGAAGCATGTCAGAGACAAATATATCGGGCCATCCATCTCCATTATAATCGGCGATGTCTCCACCCATAGAACTGAGACTCATGGTCTGGATAGCATCTACGGATACCTCAACAAACCGACCATGATGGTTGAGATAGAGATAATCGCGTTCAAAGAAATCGTTTGAAACATAAAGATCCGTCCATCCATCTCGATTGAGATCGCCTGCCGATACCCCCAGCCCAAATCCAATATTACTGGCGTAAATTCCAGTGGTGAGGGTAACATCAGTAAAGTAGCCAATGTCATTACGCATGAGGCGATTACCTCCGTAAGGGTTAGGAATGTCACGTAGATTAGGAGCAGGCATTAAGTCATCCAAGGATCGTACGGGGTTACTCAGGATATAGGCATCTAAATCATGATCTGCATCGTAATCAAAAAAAGAGGCGTGGATGCTCAGTGCCTCAAATGCGAGTCCATAGTCCTGAGACATTTCTAAAAAGGTTCCATCTTTTTGATTCACAAATAATTCATTATGACGTTTTGGGCCACCAGGAGGACCTGACTTGCTGAGATACAAGTCCAGCCAATCATCTCCGTTGATATCAACCATACTAACACCAGTGGTCCATATTCCCTCAGAGAGAAGTCCAGCCTGCTCTGTTACATCTTCAAATCTAAAGCTACCAAGATTGAAGTAAAGGCGGTTGGACACCTGATTCCCAGTCAAGAAGATATCGGCTAAGCCGTCTTTGTTCAGGTCGCCAATGGCTACTCCTCCGCCATTGTAAAAATTGCGAAAGACATACGTATTGAGGCTTTCTGATGGGGTCAAAGAATTGGTGAATGTGACTCCAGTATGTTGTGAATTCATCAATTCAAAGAGTGGTGATGGATTTGGTTGGCACCCACAGATGACCAATCCTGTCATGACCAGCCCACCAATCAGGTAAAGATCAATGCCGAAGCATCTACATAGGTTCATATTCAAGGGTTGTAGACAATGCAGTGTGATTCAACGGAAGTATTGATCCGGTTGTATGATGGTATTGCAGGAGTCATATCTCGGATGGCCAGTTACTTTATACTAAATGATACTATTGCAGGAAATACATCTAATATATCAAAGATGATAGGATATCCACGAGAATAGATTTTTTGGAATTTGGATAGATTCATGGGCACAGAAAATAAGTCATATCAGTTTTGACAAAATATAGGCTATACATGGATCCTGTTGTTGATGACTACTGGCGTTTTTTCTTTTCACTGATCAGTGGCGATGTCAGCATTTTTTCGTAGAGATGAAAGAGATATTCAACGCGTGCTTGTTCAGAGTCAAAGCCTTGACTTTGATACAGTTTGTCTACTGCAAGGTCAAGCTGCTCATGTGCTTTACTGAGATTAGGAGGCATGAGAGTTGAATCATACAATTCAGCAAAAGTCGCATTTTCGTGGGTAGCCCGGGCATCTAAAATGGCTTGGGCGAGAGGTACCAAAGAAGACATATCTGGATCCCCAAGTGGTAAGGGAAACGTATTGTACACGACTCCAATGGAATAGCGGAAACTACTACCCAATCTACCAGCAACGGTCCGCACCCATGCCATGTGCATGGCCGAAGTTAAGAGTGCAAAGTCAATGAGAGTCGCATTAGTTAACACCTTAAGACTGTTACTGGGAATAGCTGGTGGATCTAACCAACCAACAGGGATATAGTCGCGCCGTTCTGAGCTGGTTTCAGGAATCACTAAAAATGGTGTATCGGGTATCGTATTGATATGATAAATTGTGGGTGTTTTAGCGATCATTTGGGTTGGTTGGCTTTTACTCTTTTCACGATGGGTACGTACAGCTGCAATCCTTTTTCGAACATGCGGAAGTTGAGCCAGCACATTGGGAGGAGCATCATGTAATGCTAAGATCCACCGCTTTTCACCTCGTATAAATTCTTGGGCACCAACATATGGCCGCATGAATGTTTTTGCGTCTGGTTCCAGTTTTAAGAATTGATTTCGTTCCGTTTCATTGAAGATATAGTTTCCGCCATCAATCGGTTTGGAGCCAATGATTAACTTTTTCAATCCATTGATCGGATTGCTTGACTCATGTACAGCAAGATGTGGATTCTTCATTCCGCTGGCATCAAAAAGATATGGAGAGATCCGACCATGCTGACTTTCTAGAGGTTCCCCATGAGGCTCAGGATAGCTGAATAGGCGTTTATTCGCGGGCGAATATGTTTGGTGATCAAGCCCAAGAATCACGACATGTACATGTGCTTTTCCTTTTGCGTCAGAACTCCATATAAAGGTGCGGTGGGCAAACGCAATCTCCAAATGATAACGCTCAAAGATCATTGGCCAGAATTGCCCGACTTGTTCTCCATGGGTGATAGAGTTTGTAGCGACGAATCCGATTCTTCCTTGACTGTTCTGGATATACTTGCCAGCTTTGAAGAACCAAGCGGTCACATAATCAAGGGTACCACCATTCTGTTTGAATCCTGTAATTCTATGTACTTGTGATCGCTGAAATTCACTTTGGAGTTTAGCACCTCCGAACGGAGGATTTCCTAAGATATACGAACACTCTTCTGGTGGAAGAACCTTTGACCAGTCAATTTCCAGTGCGTCTTCATGGACAATATGGGGTGCAGCTTCCAGCGGAATTCGGGTATAGGTATGACCGAACTCCATACTCAGATGATTATTCATAATGTGATCCATCATCCAGAGTGCAGTTTCAGAGATACGTGCAGGGAATTCACTGATCTCAATGCCATAAAATTGATCTACATTAATGACGGAGAGGTCAGATGCGATCATCTTCATCTGCCTATGTCCCTCAGATTCAGGATAGAGTTCTTTTAAGACTTCAATTTCAAGAAGGCGTAATTCTCGGTAGGCGATAATAAGAAAGTTGCCACATCCACATGCAGGGTCAAAGAATTTCAATTGTCCTAATCTGCGTTGAAACTTTCGAAGTTCTGTAGATCGGCGAGTATCTTTTCGTGATTTTAGCCAATGAAACTCTTGACGAAGGTCATCCATAAAGAGCGGCTCAATGACCTTAAGGATATTTTTCTCTGACGTATAATGTACACCGGATTCGCGGCGCTTCAACGGATCCATTCCCGATTGAAACATAGACCCGAAGATGTCTGGACAAATATTAGACCAATCTAAGAGGCTTTCATCAATCACTGCTTGTTGAATAGCTGTATCGAATGAAGGTATTTGATCTACCCATTCAAATAATTCTCCGTAAATATGAGAAAACTGCTTGATATCATTATCCATAGTAGACATTCAGTTAGATAATGGAGAATGGATCACTTGCACAAGATGAATTAAGCATGCAAGGAATGATCCATCTTGAATAGTTCGTTCCAAGAGGTTGTGAATGAATATATGAAGAGTTCAAAAATACTAGTATCATCCGCAGGAAAAAAGATATTCTCTCCGTATCCAACGACCTGTGAAATCGCTATGATATTCGTAGAATCTGATCATGAAAATACTACCGATTTGATGACTATTGGCGTTTTTTCTTTTCACTGATCAGATGAGATGTCAGCATTTTTTCGTAGAGATGAAAGAGATATTCAACGCGTGCTTGTTCAGAGTCAAAGCCTTGACTTTGATACAATTTGTCTACAGCGTCATCAAGTTGCTCATGGGCCTTACGGAGATTAGGAGGCATGAGAGTTGAATCATACAATTCTGCAAAACTCGCATTTTCGTGGGTAGCCCGGGCATCTAAAATGGCTTGGGCGAGAGGCACCAGAGAATACATATCGGTATCTCCCGGTGGTAAGGGGAACGTATTGTAAACAACTCCAATGGAATAACGGAAACTACTACCCAATCTACCAGCAATGGTCCGCACCCATGCCATGTGCATGGCCGAAGTTAAGAGTGCAAAGTCAATGAGAGTCGCATTAGTTAACACCTTAAGACTGTTACTGGGAATAGCTGGTGGATCTAACCAACCAACAGGGATATAGTCGCGCCGTTCTGAGCTGGTTTCAGGAATCACTAAAAATGGTGTATCGGGAATCGTATTGACCTGATAAAGCGTTGGAGTTGTTGCCAGTTTTTTCGTAGAAACTCGACTACTTTGTTCTCGGAACGTTTTCACTGCCGCAATTCTCTCTCGTAGATGACCAAGCTTTGACAACACATTGGGGGCGGCATTATGCAATGCTAAAATCCAACGCTTTTCACCTCGTATAAATTCTTGGGCTCCCATGTAAGGTCGCATAAAAATGATTGCATCCGGTTCCAGATTTAAGAATTGCTCTCGTTCTATTTCATTAAAAATGTAATAACTATTATCAATAGGCTGCGACCCGATATTCATTTTTTTCATTCCATTGATCGGATTACTTGACTCATGCACAGCAAGATGTGGATTCTTCATTCCGCTGGCATCAAAAAGATATGGAGAGATCCGACCATGCTGACTTTCTAGAGGTTCCCCATGAGGCTCAGGATAGCTGAATAGGCGTTTATTCGCGGGCGAATATGTTTGGTGATCAAGCCCAAGAATCACGACATGTACATGTGCTTTTCCTTTTGCGTCAGAACTCCATATAAAGGTGCGGTGGGCAAACGCAATCTCCAAATGATAACGCTCAAAGATCATTGGCCAGAATTGCCCGACTTGTTCTCCATGGGTGATAGAGTTTGTAGCGACGAATCCGATTCTTCCTTGACTGTTCTGGATATACTTGCCAGCTTTGAAGAACCAAGCGGTCACATAATCAAGGGTACCACCATTCTGTTTGAATCCTGTAATTCTATGTACTTGTGATCGCTGAAATTCACTTTGGAGTTTAGCACCTCCGAACGGAGGATTTCCTAAGATATACGAACACTCTTCTGGTGGAAGAACCTTTGACCAGTCAATTTCCAGTGCGTCTTCATGGACAATATGGGGTGCAGCTTCCAGCGGAATTCGGGTATAGGTATGACCGAACTCCATACTCAGATGATTATTCATAATGTGATCCATCATCCAGAGTGCAGTTTCCGCAATACGGGCAGGGAATTCGCTGATCTCAATGCCATAAAATTGATCCACATTAATGACGGAGAGGTCGGATGCAATCATCTCCATCTGCCTACGTCCATCAGATTCGGGATAGAGCTCTTTCAAGACTTCAATCTCAAGACGACGTAATTCTCGATAGGCAATAATAAGAAAGTTGCCACATCCACATGCAGGATCAAAGAACTTCATCTGTCCTAATCGGCATTGAAACTTTCGTAGTTCTGTAGATCGTCGTGTATCTTTTCGTGATTTTAGCCGATGAAACTCTTGACGAAGGTCATCCATAAAGAGCGGCTCAATGACCTTAAGGATATTTTTCTCTGACGTATAATGTGCACCCAATTCACGGCGTTTCACTGGATCCATTACCGACTGAAACAAGGCTCCAAAGATGGCGGGAGAAATATTGGACCAATCAAACAGACTGGCATCAATCAATGCCTGCCGCATAGCAGAATTGAACGAGGGAATCCGAACTGCACCTTTGAGTAATGCACCATTGATATAAGGGAACCTTTTCATGTCCTCATCCATGGTTGACATCCGCTCAGACTCTGGAGTGTTAATCACTTGCAGAAGGTGGACCAACCACGCACCAAGGAATGATCCGTCTTCAGGGGTTCGTTCCATGAGGTAATCTAAGAACAGGTCACGGGGTTCAAAAATCCCCGTATCATCTGCAAAAAGACAGAAGACAATCCGTACTAATAGCCGTTCGAGATCATGTCCTCTGTATCCCCCGTCTTCCAACATATCGTGCAATCGTCCCACCAGTTCCGCTGCCTTGATATTCGCAGGATCTTGATCCTTGAAAGCTCGTCTACGCACTCCACGAATGAAGCTAAAAGCTTCAACATGAGATGGGAATTCATCAAGACGAAAGGAAACCGTCTTTCGTTCATCTAAATCAATGAGTTCAAACGTTTGAAAATCACTGACTAGAATGTATTGAGGGAGTTGTGTTTCGGGAAGGCTATCAAAGTACTTGCCTGCCTGCTCTTTGGCAGCTTCAAGA
Source organism: Bacteroidota bacterium (assembly GCA_026708685.1). Taxonomy (GTDB): domain Bacteria; phylum Bacteroidota; class Rhodothermia; order Rhodothermales; family Bin80; genus Bin80. The sequence goes on along the minus strand of JAPOUL010000055.1, from coordinate 11,584 downwards.
TCACGACCAGCACTTTTTTGTTCAACAATCAGAACACCTGGCCAAAACAGATCAATATAGCCAGAACGGTTATCAAGAAGTTTTACATGCTGTTCGTATCGTGCAACGCTACGACGCTGAATCCCATACACACCGAAAAAGTCATTATAGAAACTCTGGGTTTCCCCTTTCTCATACGATGCATCTCGCCATTTTTCAGCGAATTTGAAAGCACGAACCCGAATTTCATTCCAAGAAAGACGCATCAGCGATAAGTGTCTGTGACCAAAAAGTTACAGCAGTTTCTATGTAGAATGTAAGCATAAATGACATAGAACACCATTGATGCTTGCCGGTCTATTGGTAAACAAAATATACTAAAAAAGTGGAAGAACTAATACATTTTTTCAGTAGCCCCCAGTCATTGCCGTTGGGCTGATTGTCTTCAATATTCATGCATTCATTGGCCAGGTCACAGTGCATAAAGTAAGCATACAAGTAACAATCAATCAATCAACTCCTATGCCTTGGCTCCCAGCTATACTTACAGATCATTGTTAAGACCATCACCCTCTATCAAGCGGATCATCTGCGGCGAGAAGTGAGTGAGGTACGCTAGATTTCTGGTATGATGTTCGCCATTCATAAAATCCACGGGTGGCTAGTCCAAGATATAGAATGTAGAGAAGCAATGTGAGATAGAGTTCAGTGATAAGATAGAGTCCTACATAAATGAGATCGGTGACAATCCAAACGATCCAACTTTCAAGAATTTTTCGGGCTGCCATCCAACTGGCGATAATACTGAGCGTGGTGGTAACACCTTCAAGGATGGGAAATTCCGAATGAGTGATATACTCTAAAACAAGTGCAAAACCCAGTATCCCCATACATGCAAGAATAAGGAGTACTAATCCAGTTCTCTGAGGTAGCCGAGTGACATTTAAAATCCCTCCCTCTGGTCCTCCTGTGAGCCAAGCTTTCCATCCATAAAACGAGATTCCAATGAAAAGCCCCTGAAGAAGCATTGTGGTGTATAAGCGGGCATCATAGAATACAATCGCAAAAAGAATGCTACTGATGATTGCGGTGGGCCATGTCCAGATATTTTGGCGGACATTCAACCATACGCACAGGATCCCCGTAACAACCGCAGTAGACTCAAGGATGAGATCTAAATTCATGGTATTGTGATTATAAATGCCTTACCTACATCAGAACCACTAGCTGACCCAATCAGTGCAGTTTTTCCATATAAATCAATGGAACTACCAAACGAGGCTTCTCCAATATCAAGGATTCCCTGATAGTGCCACTGCCCCTCCCGGCGTGCGTAAATGTAGACCACCCGATCGACATTAAAATTCAAACGCAACTGCTCATCATAACCAACAATCAATGCACGATCTTCATAGAGTGCTACTTCAGTTCCAAATGCTCCTTTACGGTAAGGAGTCGGAGGCTCTAATGTAGCGGTTTGTAACCATGCTCCCAATGAATCTCGGCGAAACAACGTAGCTTGCCCAGATTCACGAGATCCAGCTTCAGGTTGACCAATGATCAACTCGTCTCTGTATAGATCAAGAGAAATAAAAAAGCCTTGAATTCCCCGGAGTTGAGCGACTTCTGACCATGATCTGTCTTGTCCTAACTCAAAGATATACACCGATCCTGAACGGCGACTAAAATAACTACTGCTAGCCACCGCTATAATATCCTGATATAATGTGGAACTGCCCCCAAATATTCCGCGGTTGATCGTTCCTGACCCCACCAAGCGGTGTCCAAGCGACCAGATCCCGTTTGTTTGGTTGTAGACATAGACGGCTCCGTCTTGTTCATTATCTGGTGTTGGATCTCCTCCAGTGGTGTAAAGCAGTCTATCCTGAAAGATGTCAATATCGGTTGCGACGTTGCTAAGTCTTTGATCGTTACCACTGGAATTAGAGATGCGGGTTGCTTCTAACCAAGATCCATCATCATTAAGTTCGTACACAAAAATAGGATTTGGGTTTTGCTGGCCAAAGAATTCTTGACTAGCAGTTACAAGGGCAGTTCGTCCATGAAGGGCAACCTTACGTCCAAAAGCGAAGCCAGCCTCACAATGTTGTGGGGCCAATCTCGCTACTTCATTCCATGATCGGGTTGAATCTGTCAATTGGTACACATACGCAGCTCCTCCTCCGACATCACAGGAGGTTTCCCCACTTGCTCCAACAATAGCCCATTTTCCATCCAGTGCAACAGAGGTACCAAAATAGTTACCACTAGTGGTATCGGCATACGGCAGTTTTATGATCTGAGCATGTATGCCCACTACAATATTCAAGCTACACAGCATTAAAAAGGAGAATCTCCAGAGTTGGGTCATGAATTCTTACTTACTGGATAGACTCCGCAAGTTGTTCCCACTTCTGATAGAGATCTGCAAGTTCTTTTTCAATTGCGGCATAGCGAATGGTTGCTTCTTCAGATTGAACGGGGTCAGAATAGGTTTGAGGGTCAGATAAAATCTCCTCCAGAACTTTTTTTCGTGCCTCTGCCTCTGAAATAGCGGACTCGGCTTCTTCACACAGCCACTGAAGTTGATGATCGGTGAGCTGTTCATGATGAAGATGACCATTGGTTCTGGCTTCCTGATAGGCACGGTTGCGTGCTTCGGCTTCACGCCTTTTTTGCTCCTTGGTTTTAGGTCCACCCGATCGGGAATGTGATTTGGGGGCTGCCTTTTGAGGAGATTTTCTGGTTTGACTTACCCGTTGCAGGGAGCCATGATCCAATGCCCATTGATAGTCAGAATATGTTCCTTCATAAGTGCGGACGGATTGGTCACCAATATGCCAGATCACATTGGCAACATGATCAATAAAGTGGCGATCATGACTTACGATGACGAATGTGCCATCATATTGTCGCAGTGCCTCAATCAGTACACCAATGGACTGAATATCTAAGTGATTGGTGGGTTCGTCAAGGATCAGGAAATTAGCTGGATTCACCAGTGTACGAGCAAGGGCCAATCGGCTTTTTTCGCCACCCGAAAGTACATGAACGGGCTTGAATACGTCATCACCCGTAAATAGAAAAGCACCTAGGAGAGTGCGTAGGTATACCTCCTCTCGCCCAACGGCCTCACGCTGGAGCGATTCCAGTACGGTATCGGATGCAGTTAGCGTATCCGCTTGGTGCTGGGCAAAGAATCGAATGGATACATTATGGCCGATCTGGAGGTCTCCCTGAATGGATTCACTCCCATAAAGGATTCGGGATAGGGTTGACTTTCCTGCTCCATTTTTTCCAATGAGGGCTATTTTTTGTCCGCGTGTGATTTCAAGGGGGGTAGCCTGGTCAAAGACCTTCACGGCTGGCCCGTTTTGAGATGGATATATTTTCGAGAATGGACTCAGAGACAGTATCCTCCTACCCGATGGACTCGGAGATGGGAATCGGATTCGAATCTGTGCGTCGGGTGACTCAGGAGGTGGTAAGCGTTCTAACTTCTCCAGATGCTTGATGCGGCTCTGAACCTGACGAGCTTTGGATGCCTTGTATCTGAAGCGGTCGATAAACCGCTGGTCCTGTTGAATGTCCCGTTGCTGGTTTTCATAGGCGGCCTGCTCCAGGACGCGTCGTTTCTCTCGCTCAATGAGAAAAAAATCGTAGTCGCCAGCATATTCGGCAATTCGTCCATGATACAGGTGTGCAACTGTATCAATCATACGATTGAGGAAGTAACGATCATGTGAAACCAAAATGACTGTGCCCGAATACGTTTTCAGGTACTTTTCCAACCAGTCAATGCTCACAATATCAAGATGATTGGTAGGTTCATCCAAGAGCAGTACATCTGGTTTTTGTAGGAGAATCTGGGCGAGTGCTACGCGCATCCGAAACCCACCAGAGAGAGTTTCCACGGGGCGATTCAACTCCCTAGTTGCAAATCCAAGGCCCTCTAATACCGATTCTGCACGAGATTGTGCAGAATGAGCACCGTGAATAGCTAAGCGTTCGTGAATGACTTCCAACTCTTGAAGAATCTTTGCGTGATTGGTATCGGGATCTTCCAGTGCACGCGTCAATTCTACTTCACGAGTTTGCATGGCTTCAATCGCTTCAAAGGCTCTTAGCGTTTCTTCAATGATGGAGTGGCCACTGGTTACATCTTGAACATCCTGCGTCAGGTATCCCACCGTTCCAGTTCTGGAGATCTCGCCCTTATCCGGCTCCAGTTGCTGTCCGATGATTCGTAGCAGCGTTGTTTTGCCAGCCCCATTGGGTCCAATCAGCCCAATACGCTTGCCATCGCCGACGGTCCAGGTTAAATCCTGGAGGATCGGGTTGCCACCCAGAGAAATGCCAATACTCTGTAATTGAATCAAAGCAAGATCAGTAAGCGTTGCGGTTGACAAATCCCTTCCATACGGTCATGACCATAATTTTGATATCCAGAAGGAGCGACCAGTTTTGAATATAGTACAGGTCATGCTGGATTCGCTTTTCGAGAGACGTATTACCTCGCCAACCATTGACCTGTGCCCAGCCCGTAATCCCGGCTTTCATTTTGTGACGCTGCATGTATCTGGGGATTTTTTCCTTGAAATCGTGAATAAATACGGGCCGCTCTGGACGAGGACCTACCACGGACATGTCTCCCTTGAGGACATTGATGAATTGAGGTAGCTCATCTAAAGAGGTGCGCCGAAGAAATTTTCCAACAGGCGTTGCACGATTTTCTCCTTTAGTGGCCCACACTGCCCCAGAATCCTGCTCTGCAGTGACAGGCATGGATCTGAATTTCAGCATATGAAATACCTGACCATTGAGGCCCATTCGCTCCTGCCGGTACAGCACAGGGCCTCTGGATGACATCAAGACAAGTAAAGAAATGATCAACAGCATGGGGGACAGGATCGTCAGAACCAGAATCGAGAATGCAACATCCAGACTTCGTTTGATAAACCGGCGAAAATCCATCGGTGTCTCGTCAATAATATGGAGGACGGGAAGCCCATCTACATCCGTGATTCTACTGTTGATAATATCATGCTGCAATAAATCGGGAACCAGACATACATGGACGAGTCGGGAAGAAAGAGAGCTGAGCAGTTTTTCAATGGTGCCAACGGCCTTTAAGGGAAGTGCTATATAGACATAATCAATGGGATCTTTCGAAGAGTCAAGAAAATCAAGAACATCGTCTACCTTGCCGAGGACATTTGGCATATCGGTTTTATGGTCATCCAGAAAGCCAATCACCTGAAATCCCATCCATGGATACAATTCAAACGATTTCTGTAAACGGCGACCGGCACTTCCAGCACCTATAATCAGCACTCGTCGCAAGTTGCGTCCTTTCTTGCGGGCATTACGTATGTAGAGATATATCAACAGCCGAAGGCTGAGCATGGACAGTGGTGTCAGTGTGGCAAAGAGAAGAATCGTCAATCGTGAGATATTGAAGTCTCGATACAGGGACAAAAATGCCATGGATACAACCAGAGCCAGTCCAACGGATTTACCAACACTTCGGATCAAGCTGGTCCAGCGTTGAGCGCGGTCGGGAATATAGAGACCCGATGCCCAGAATGTCAGTGCCGCTGAGATCAGGATCCAGGGAAAAAAGGTCAGGTAACGACTTAAGGGATGCCATTCAGGCAAAGGAACGGGCCAGGTGGTCAATACTTCAAAACGAAGATAGTAGGCTGCAATCCATGCCGTCCCTACAAGGATCATGTCTGCAAAAAACAGCAACTGCTGATAAAATCTACTCTGTTCTTGTAGCATCTCAAGAAGATCGGTTCAATTCAGTTGCATGACGGTTCTTCATGATCACCGAGTCCATAAACTGTATGGCGGAATGGAGCAGTACATTGGCTCCGTTGATACATGCTTCCCAAGGAGTGTACTCACGGGAGCTATGGCTAAATCCACCCGAAGAGGGAATGAAGATTAAGCCAGATGGACATAGCAGTGCCATGGACTGGGCATCATGACCAGCAAGGGATGGGAGAGTTTGGTAGGACAGTTCCAGTCGATGACAGGATGATTCAATGGACCGTGCGATCCTTGCATCCATTTTTTGAGGAATCACGGATTCAAGATGATCAAAATCAAGGTTGAGCCAATAGGTCCGGGCAACAATCTCAGCCTGCTCCCGCAGAGCATTTTCTAGATCCTTTGCCTGCTCAGAGTCCTCAGAACGAATCTCCATAAAGGCTGTTACTTTACCAGCGATAATATTAAATGCCCCAGGTGAAAAATCCATTTGACCAACAGTGGCCATACAGTCTGGAAAATCACTCTTCACGGTTTGATGGACCTTGAGACAGAATTCACTTGCACCAAGTGCGGCATCATGCCGTTCATTCATGGGGGTGGTGCCGGCGTGGTTCGCCTCTCCATGGAAGGTAACCAGATACATGTGAATGCCAACCATTCCCGTCACGATACCAATATCCGTTTGATGGCATTCAAGCCGAGTGCCCTGTTCAATATGAACTTCAAGATAGCCCAAGAACTCTTTTGAATGTCTTGTGGAGGAGAGGATTCCATCTATCGTGAGTCCAGATCGTTGCAAGGCTCTGTGAAATGCATCGAGATTCCCTCTGGGCCGCTCCAGATCCTTTGGGGTCAATTGCCCAGACATAGCCCGGCTTCCAAGTAGGGATACCCAAGTGCCTTCTTCATCGGTAAAATCAATGACTTCAACGGGGGTGTCTGGAGACACTTCTCGTAAAACCTGAGCGACTTCAAATGCAGATGCAACTCCCAGAGTCCCATCATATCTACCCCCATGAGGGACAGAATCCAAGTGGGAGCCGAGTAGCAGTGTAGGTTGCAGATCGCTGGAGGGACAGTGCAATGCCGAGAGGTTGCCAGCACCATCTTGACGAAGATCAAATCCCCGTTCAAGGATCATATCGCGAAAGGTTTGTCTTGCTGTAAGATGAGCGTCGCTGAGGGCGGGACGATTCAATCCATCTTCTGGTGTTGCTCCATCCCGACACAAACATGCAAAATCTTCGCGAAATCGTTGCTCATCAATACGAAGGTGACCTACTTGATTCATCATCACTTCACCCGAGGTGACTCATCAAAGACATGCGGAATCAGGATTCAGAGTGGATCAACATTCAGGGCTATGTCAATCGCCTGAACCGAATGGGTAAGAGCTCCGCATGAAATGTAATCTACACCAGTTGCTGCGATGAGTGGTACAGTTTCCAAAGTGATCCCTCCAGTGGCTTCGGTCTTGATGTGGTGGTCAATACGATCAACCGCCCGTTTGAGGGGGGCGGTGTTGAACGATCCATTGGTCGTATAGGTGGCCATGTTATCGAGTAGGAGCACATCAATGAGATGAGATACCGAGAGTGCTTCATCCACTTCATCTATCGTCCGAGCTTCTACATCAATCTTAAAATCAGGCATCTTCGTAGCGGCGATCTGTACGGATTTTGCCAGACCTCCGACGGCTTCAATATGGTTGTCCTTGATGAGGATGCGGTCATACAATCCGATCCGGTGATTAGTGCCGCCTCCCATCAAAACGGCCCATTTATCAATCAGGCGCAATCCTGGAACCGTTTTGCGTGTATCTCGGATACGGGTCGCATACCTTTGAACACGTTCCACCATTCTGGATGTTAATGTTGCAATCCCACTCATTCGTTGCATTAGATTCAGGGATAGACGCTCAGCGGTCAGGATGGAACGTAGCGAGCCAGAACAGCTCCCAATGATCGTATTGTTGTCCACAGCATCCCCATCTGCATATTTCCATGCACATTGTAGGGCAGGATCAACAAGATGAAATGTATACTGTGCCACCGTAAGTCCTGCAATGATCCCTTCCTGTCGCATGATGAATGTAGCATGTCCCTGATCCTCTCTGGAAAGAAGAGATTCGGAAGTAACATCACCTGACCCAACATCTTCTACAAGAGCGTTATGCAGGATCGTATTGAGGTCTTCGGGCGAAAGATAGGGCGGGAGTCCACGATACATGCGGTTTATCCACTGAGGCTGTGTTCGCCGATCCGATCCAGCCTACAAAGACGTTTACGGATTAGATCTTCATTGGTGAGCGACCCAATTTTTTTGAGGGAGTCACAGATTGCCTGTCCGACATAATCATACGTCGCACTGGGATCATGATGTGCTCCACCAAGGGGTTCTTGGATAATGTGATCCACAATTCCAACTTCCACCAGATCAGTAGCAATCAATTTCAGAGCACGGGCAGCCTCTTCTTTGTGATCCCATGATCTCCACAGGATAGAGGAGCAGCTTTCGGGGGAAATGACGGAGTACCATGCATTTTCGAGCATCAGCATTTGGTCACCGACACCAATGCCCAGTGCACCGCCTGATGCTCCTTCGCCAATCACCACCACGATGATGGGAACTGCAAGCCTAGACATGACGAGCAAGTTTCGAGCGATGGCTTCTGCCTGCCCTCGTTCTTCTGCATCCATTCCTGGGTATGCACCTGGGGTATCAAGAAGACAGATAATGGGTTTGCCGAATCTTGAAGCGAGTTCCATCAATCGCCGTGCTTTCCGATACCCTTCTGGGTTTGGCATTCCAAAGCGTCGGTAGCGGCGTTGTTTGGTATCACGTCCTTTCTGATGTCCGACGATGAGGACGGTTCGGTCTTCGTATCCGTATCGGTTTCCCGAAAGTGTAGCGAATCCACTAACGATGGCGGGATCATCTCCAAAACATCGATCTCCATGCAATTCTACAAATCCCTCGGTGAGGGCAGTGATGTAATCGTAGGTGTAGGGTCGCAAAGGATGCCGAGCAATCTGTACGCGCTGCCATCTGGTAAGGCTTCCATAGATAGACAGGCGGAGCTCTTCAATCCGGGTGGAGAGGGCCTGAATTTCTGAAGAGAGGTCTACTCCACTGGCGTCCATCTCTCGTAGTTCCTCCAGCTTATTTTGTAACTCAACGATCGGCTTTTCGAAGTCCAGTAAAAATTGTTGAGATTTTTTGATCATTGGTGATGTAGATAGGAAGTGTCAGCGGATTGCAACTTGGAATTGATCCTCTGAAGAACAGAGGGTCATGGTGAAATACTGTGATGGTTACATTTTTTGAGCAGTTCACCAATGGCTTTGGATTCTTGATAATCCATCGTGAGATACCAGCTTTCCTTTAGATGCATCCAGCGGTCGGCATACTGGCAGTGAAACGATTCATTGGGCGGAAGCCACTGATCGGGTCCACGGCTTCCCTTAGAGCGGTTGGCAGAGGCCAGAACAGGGATCAGTACGCCATCAGGGGTGAGGTCATTGCCAAAGAGGTGCCGTCTTTGATCGCTCCAAGCTGCAGCGCCGCTTCGGTGTGCTTCTGCAAGTGGAATGAAATGGTCGATATCGATTTCCTGAGGATCGGTAATAGTTTTTCCCGTATAAGGATCAAACCATTTTCCAGAGAGAACCCTGCATCCAGTCTCATCCAAGGTTGGCGTAATGAGGCTCTTGTCCAGTAGTACTTCAATACGTGTATTCTGGCAATCATCATCCATGTCAAGCCAGCCGCCATACAGGCTTCGCTCATAATCGACTGGGTAGGGTGATGGGGTGGTGGACAACTTCGTTAGTGGATTGGTGGAATCCGATGGGGGAGCAAGTGCAGTCACACAAAACCCAGCGTCCAGCAGTGTTTTCACCGTTGATGGTTCAACTGCGTCCATTCGTTCAAGCTCGTTGACAGAACCAAATTGCCCCGATCGTTCTCGTTCATCAATGATGGACTGAGAAAGGACTTGTCCGATCCCACTGACTTCTTGCAACGTTTGTGCATCCACGACGTTAAGATCCTTGCACAGATCATGGGTTGAATCTGTCATGGATGCGGTTGAATCGGGGTCAGAGTGATGGACGGATCCGTTGGAAGAGTGGGCACAAAATCCAGCCTTGCGAAAATTCTCCACCGTTGCTGGACCGATTCCTTTCACTCGTGCCAGATCATTTAACGACTGAAAAGGTCCAAATTCGCTTCGATAGTTAATGATGGACTGTGATTTAACAGCACCAATCCGACTAACGCTTTGAAGCAATGATGCATTTGCCGTATTGACATTGGTACAATTTGAGTCAGGAGATTCGGATGCGGTGGACGGGGAGTCATTCTGGTGCTCTGTGGGTTCAGGACTGCCTTCTGATTCCTCAGCACAAAAGCCAGCCGCTCGAAAATTTTCAATCGTAGCAGATCCAATTCCTTTCACATTGGTGAGATCATTGAGCGATTGAAAGGGTCCATTCTCCGTACGATGTTCAATGATTGCCTGTGCTTTCACGGCACCAATTCGGTTTACTTTCTGAAGTGAGGAGGCATCGGCGGTATTCACATTGATACAGTCGGAAGACTGACTGCTGACTGGTGCTGGCGGGTTTTGGGGTTGGGCGGCAGTGGGACTGTCTGATTCTGAATCGTTGACACAGAAATTCGCCTTACGAAAATTCTCAACGGTGGCAGGGCCAATTCCCCTTACCTGAGACAATTCGTCCAGTGACTTGAAAGGGCCAAATTCATTGCGGTAGTCAATGATTGCCTGTGCTTTGACCGCACTGATTCCACGCACGCGCTGCAGGGTTTGTGCATCGGCGGAATTGACATCTTCACAGTTACTCAGTATTGATGTCGTAGATAATGCCCAAGAATTATTCAGCAAATGTGGAACGCGAGATTGATAGACATGGGAAGATGCGGCAGATGAATCACAATCTGATGAATCAATACCGCTTACGGTATCATGATAGACGAGGCTCAGATTCTCCGTACAATGAAATACATGGTTTTCACCTACCTCCTCAGCATAAATACTGACGGAAAGATTCATCCAAATTCCCACAAAACAGAGGGAGTTGCGGAGCAGTCTTGCATATGGTGTAAAACACTTATGAGTGATCATTTTCAAGTTGAATAATCTGGGTGCTAAAGTATCAGCAGTAGGTCAACAATGATGATGTTTCAAGCAATGACGAGTACAATGATTGATCCATTCAAAACCTGAGATTACAGACAAAGACTTGCGTTTAGAGAATTGAATGGAAATGAATGAAGAGGATCTCGCCAGATTCAATATGACAGCCATTCAAAGTGACTATTGTGGATGCACATCAAAATGCGACGCTGATACCCGAGAACAAATAGAAAACCATTATATCGTTATTCATGTTCCAATATGTTAAGAAATAACATAGATACTATCCATCGTGTGTGAATAGAGAATGATCGTATGATGCGAGATCATTCAGATCTTTACGATTACGCAACGACTAACCTAAATATCAGAGTCTGAGATTTCTTGCAGCATGATGGATCATCAGGAAAGCCTTTTTTGGGAAAGGATGTCTGTCAATGGATGGAGGGAATAGAATATTCTTGATACAATGATATGGATAATGGTTGAACAAGGGTTTTCATCAACAAGGTTTTAACGACTTGCCCATTTATTGAAGCATGAAGGTATCAATCAAGGGTAGTTCACAGAATATAGAATAGTTCGGGAAACCTGTTATCCACCAATAAAAATCTGGGGCTTCCGTTTTTTAAGTGGGTGAAGCACGAAAAAGAGGGTAAACGATCCGTG
>JAPOUL010000042.1 GCA_026708685.1 Bacteroidota bacterium | reverse complement strand
GTCGCAACTGCTCACGAAGTTCATCGGGGGTTAGATGTGGAAAACGCGTTTTCACAAGAGCTGCAATCCCACTGACTAACGGAGACGATAACGATGTTCCACTAAAACGACCATACTGATCATTGGGAAGTGTAGCCAGTATCTGTTCTCCTGGCGCATAGAGATCCACCGTCTTTCCATAATTCGTGGTTTCAGAAAGTTGTGGACCTGTCCTTGTCGTCGACCCAACTGCAAGGACTCTTGGATGGGCATCGGGGTAGGTAAAAAACATATCATTATTGAAACCATTATTCCCAATGGCAGCAATGACCAAGCTTCCCATATCTGTAACGAGATCCAATGTCTGAGTAATCATTCGCAGTTCAGTATCGCCAGCGAATGCACCCCAACTGGCATTGATAATATCTGCTCTCGCCACAGCGGCATATAATATCCCCTCATAGCCTGGACATGTGTCTTCGTCCACACAGTTGGCATTGATATGCATGATCTTAGCGTTCCATGCAGAGCCAGCTATACCAACTTCATTGTTCGTTACTGCACCAGCAGCACCAGCGACAGTCGTTCCGTGCCCCGCAGGATTCATCTCATCTCCCTCTTCCATACCTATATCCATCGGGGTAGGATCATTGTTCAGAGGATCACCGTTCGCAAGGTTAATCCCATGGATGTCATCAATATATCCATTGTTGTCATCATCAATCCCATTGCCTGCTATTTCATCTTCATTGGTCCACACATTGGCGAGCAAATCCTCGTGATCCCAATCTCCTCCCGTATCGACAATGGCAATGACGACAGAGGAATCCTCAGACTTCACCTGATCCCATGCTTCGGGCAAATGGATCAGTTCCAGATAAGATTGATCGGAGTATTGAGGATCATCAGGAGTGGACTGAGCCGTAGAATGATAGGTTTGGTGCATCAATACTGGCTCTGCATACACAACCCCTTTTTCCATTGAGAACGCATGTGAAATGTCTAATGGATCCTCTTGAATTCCATAATGAACATAATAGGTACGTCGTAGGGATTCAATATTGTGGCGGGTTTTCGGAGTGGGTTCTACATGATATAGAATAGGATACACAGTCTCCACTGAATGCACCTCAAAGTTAGTAAACAGCCTATTAATCCCAGAATGATCGGTCTTTCCATGGGCAACTATGACATCGGGGGCAAACTGTACCACCACAACCTGATCCTTGAATTCCGGCATCCGATCCTGAGCCGTGAGGGATTGAGGAACCCATAATAAGATCAGTAAGATCACAATAAGTTTATTGCTTTGGAACATTGAATTTCTGTTTGCTATCCAAGTCAATCCTAGTTCAGTAACGAATGACAAGTTGTTTCCATCACGCTTTCCTTCTCTACTCCTGGCAATGGAGGAATGAACTCATGATCTAGTCCATGATACCCTAAGAGTCAAACGTTTGAGGAATCTCTTGGGGACATTTGAGCGATACTTTGTGCCGATCATTTTGTTGCTCATCGCGGTATCGGTTGGGCAAGATAGCCCGTGATACAGGCTCGGAAACTCTGTTTGTAAATGATTCTGCCAAAGATCTCCTCACAAAAATCAATCCGTTGCATCATCATCTCTCTTTCTTCCCGAAGACTGTCCGAGACAACGTATGGTGCAATGGAATCAGTGGTTCCATCAGTGATCTCTTGCTGATTTCCACCGCAACTTGAAAGAAGTAAGATCAATGCCAATACGAAAAATAGTTTCATGTGGTTACGGTTTATGAATCTCATGAAGAAATTCTATTGGTTCTTGTTTTTCAGAATACTCTTACTTCGGAGGAAAGAGTATGTGAACTTCGCTTTTCCAGATATAACCATAGCCGTTTCATGAGAATCGGAAGTTGATGCTCAATAATGCATATGGACCTGCTAGAAGTAAAAACCATGATCAACCTAAGATGTTCACAGCACTCATTTCTTCCATGTGTTTTCTCATCAACCACTCAAGAGAATCTTTCGGAATCCTTTTTGGACGCACCGCTCAGCATTGACTTATGATCATACGTGTCCAAAAGATTGAGGTATTGCTGGTGTTCTCGAGAAAAGGAGTAAGACTCGTTGAGCAATAGACTGGCAATTCGTTGGAACAACGTAGGTGAAAAGGGGACACACTACTTGCATGTCCCTTTTTTTACGCTTAGATATGCTCCTTAATATTGCTCATCAGCCCCGAAACTGGTACATTGATATCATCAGGGCAGGCGTGTTTAAACGCTGATGGATTGGGTGCTTGATCAATTTTAGACCAACTGTGTACAACGGGCGGTACCAGCTGAGGCGTGTCGTAACGCTGATGGATGTTGCTGGTGTTTTAACTGTAAGGTCTTGTTGTTCATTGAGGCAGTAGAAAATGTATTGCTTTAAATATCTTTTCATTGAAATTCCGCACGACAAATTAATCTTTTCAGTAATGACATTTAGCAAAGAGTCTACCGTTTCTGAGGCATCTATGCACGCCTCAAATGCTCGGGTGATGAAATGGTTTTTCTTTGGATTTTTTTTAGGAATTATCGGAATCCTTATTGTCTATCTACGTTCCCCAAAGGTCCCTGCGAATTTGTTAGATCAATACACTGGTGACAAGCGATCTCTCTATCAGAAAACGTACTCTGACAAGCTCAAAGAAAGATTAGTTGAGCCCACATGGATTGGATTCGTAACTCTGGTTGCCGTCATCTTGTTCCTCTACGGAAGCCAAGTAGGCCTTGCGTAATCCGCATCAGGCCCGCCAAGGTGTTGTTCAATGGCAGTGTATCCATGATTATTTAGCGTTTTCATCTGGAGATCCACTGAATCCTGAGTCTTTTGCAAAACCTCTGGATCAGATCCAAAAAACGTGCCAGCGGTACTCCAGATCATTATTTCTACTAAAACGCGGAGATTTTGCAAATGCCTCTCCTGTCTCTGAATTATTGGGTCTTGATTCATTCCTCTTCAGAATGTTCTCACATCAATCCACCATCTCCGTCGCATCTAACAAATTCAACCGTTCTATTGAATTGACTTGGTGGAGATTTTTTGAATATTTCAAGTGTCACCGTGGCCCCAAACCTTCTAACCATTACTTGACCAATAGAATTTCATCGCTGGTGATATATTGCCCTGTGATGTTCTTCCCTCTATTTTATTCTGGTCAATGTATCTGGTCCAGATAGTACCGATATCAGCTTAGACATTGGGTGATCGGTAAATGATTGATGAATCCTTGTGCGTGACGTATCTTTCTCTCTCCACATGATTCATCGTAGAACCCTATCTTATAGCACTGCTATACATCCTTGCATTTTTTGATGGCTCGCGTGATTCATACTGGATCTACACCTGCAAAGAAGCGTAACGCTCATATGCGCACATGTGCCGAACTGTTGCGCCTCCTCTCTGAAAAAACACACCTTGACGATGAAGCCAAGGACATGACCGCCCTGTTTGTCTTTTCATTAAGGGGAATCTACGAAACGATTGAACATAGTGCTGATGTCTGGGATGAAAAAAGTTACTGGAAGCGTGCGGAAGATCTGCGCAATAAGTGGCTCTGGAGTAAAAAAGCCTCAGATAAAATTGCGTCTCTCATTGCCGAGGAGGCATGGCATGAAATACCAAATCAAATCATGGAGTTATTTCCTCGATTTGGGCATATCAATGTTGCAACCATCACTCGCGATGCCGATCACTGGTGTGGAGCCCTCAAAGCACTCTTGAACCATGACAACACAAAACCCTGATCACGTCGCGGCCGGCGATTTGTTGATTGGCCCTCCATGCCGTCCTTACGATCCCTTTCACCGTACGGTGATCTTGCTATGCAGTCATGACGAGGACGGTAGCTTTGGACTGATCCTCAACCGTCCTACCAATTTAACCATCAATAGCCTGATCGGCAATGACATGGGTGATCATGTTGTCCATTACGGTGGACCCGTCAGCAAGGATCATCTCACCTTTATTCACCGCTGCTATGATGATATACGGGAATCCATGCCGGTCATGGACGGCATTTTCTATGCAGGAAATGCCGATGATATGGTTCAGTCCGTTCAAAAACAATCCATCCTGCCCAATCAGATTCGTTTTTGCTTGGGCTATTCTGGCTGGCAGCCGGGACAACTTGAACAAGAACTCCAGCAGGATTACTGGCTCATCACCCGTGCCGATGCCGACATCCTCTTTGAGGATGATTCCAGCTCACTGTGGAAATCCCTTCTGATAGAAATGGGCGGACCGTATGCAATGATTGCCAACTACCCCCATCACCCAAGTCTCAATTAATCACGTATTCGGCGAATGAGTGAGCCTCATAAACTCGGCTCGTGCCGTTCCCTCAGACAGGAATTCACCGCTCATCGCACTTGTGACCGTCACGGCATTTTGCTTTTGAACCCCCCGCATGGACATACATAGGTGGGTGGCCTCAATGACGACCGCCGTTCCTAGTGGATTCAGCACTTCATCAATTGCATCTCTGATTTGAACCGTCAGTCGCTCCTGCACCTGAAGTCGCCGAGCAAAGACATCCACGACACGTGGAATTTTGCTGAGTCCAACAATATGGTTACGAGCGATATACGCCACATGTGCTTTCCCAAAGAAGGGGATCATGTGGTGCTCGCACAAACTGAAGATGTCAATATCGCGAACAATGATCATTTCACTGTACTTTTCTTCAAAGATCGCAGATCTCAGAATTTCCTTTGCATCAATCCTGTAGCCTTCTGTTAAAAACAAGAGAGATTTTGCAACACGCTCAGGAGTCTTCACAAGCCCCTCTCGCTCCGGGTCTTCTCCCAAGAGATTCAGGACATCGTGATAATGATCAACCAGAGGTTGAATCGGCAGGTCTTCTTTGTCGTTTGGATTTGGCATAGATCTGGTTTATTCTTTTGGCCCAAAGTATTCTGCAGAATTGCGGGGGGTTTCATAGAGGCGAACGCAGTGTAATTGGCCCGATGGAAGAACATCAACGAGTTGGTTCCAGATTGCAACCACTAAATTTTCTGTGGAGGGGAGGATCCCTTGAAGAAAAGGAACATCCAGATTTAAGTTCTTGTGATCCACATGTTGTAAAACATGGTCATGAATCAACTGTTTGAGTACGCCCAAGTCAAGGATATAACCTGTATCTGGATCGGGAGTCCCGGAGATGGTCACTTGAAGCACATAGTTGTGTCCATGCCAATTTTCACTATTGCATGCACCAAAAACCGAACGATTCCAGTCGTCTGATTTGGAATGGTTATGCAAACGATGGGCCGCGTTAAAATGCGCCTCACGTGTAATATAAACCGTTGACATGGCAGTTTTTGCTATGGACGGGTAGAAACGATTTTGTGTTTGCTTTGTTCAGTAGGGTTTCCCATTCTTCTGATTTTTCATGCCGACACTTTTTGAGCGTATCATTAGCGGAGAGATTCCCTCTGATCAAATATATCAGGATGAAGTATGTGTGGCTTTCAGGGATATAGATCCCAAAGCACCCACGCATGTGTTGGTCGTTCCCCGTAAACCCGTCCGATCGTTGGACGACGACCTAGATGCAGCCCTTGCAGGACATCTTCTGGTGGTCGCGAACAAAATGGCTCAGCAGGAGCAGCTTTCTAATGGGTATCGCGTCGTCATCAATTGCGGAGAGGATGGCGGGCAGTCAGTTGATCATCTACATGTTCATGTACTTGGAGGACGAGCTCTTGATTGGCCTCCGGGGTAAGATCAATCAAGTTCCACTGCAACGCACTCACCAGTGGTGTCTCTTGACTTTGTTTTTCTGGGGCATAGGATTTTCCAATGACTTGGCCATGAGTCAGTCTTCCCTCCAGCAGACGACTGATTTTTCTCGTGAGGTGAATCAGTTTAGATGGAAATCTGAGACGATCTGGAATGCCTATATCGGTCTCTGGAACATAGATGTCTCCAATCGTTTTGTCTCGGATGCATACATTCAGTTTGACAACCGCCTCCGATTTAGAGATGAGGATCGCTTCACTCTCTATGCATCCCGCCCCATTACGAAGCGTTTTGATGCTACCATTCGGGGAGGGTTTGACTGGTTTGGAGCGGGGCGTGCCTCATCTCAGTCGCTCCTTCTTGGGGTGCAATTTATTCCTCTCGCCCGGTTAAATGTAGAGACATCTGTCGGCATTGCCTCTGACCGCCGCCCTGGGATTGCACTTGATGGACAAATACCGTTACGAATTGATACAGGCCCCGCCGCCGGAATATCGGCACAATTTGCCCCTCAAGAGTTTCAGGGATACGAGGTCTCTTTTCAATCCGACGCACGCTTGCAACGCATCGCGGCTCGGCGCATTGGAGATCTTGCTGTGATGGGCTCCGCTGCTCGCACCTTTGGTCTGGCACGATTTGAATCCCGTGCCCGCTTTACCAGCCGTCGGCGTGACACCTATCAGGCGGCATCCTTTCTCAATCGAGGGCAGGTCCGTGATCCAGAAACCATCGAAGCCACAACCAGTGACACGCTTGATGCGAACTTTCTTGTTCAGGCTCCTGTCCTGAGTGGTCTTCGAGTCGTTGCCCAAGCCGACATCCAACTCAATCAAAGACGAGTTCGCACATCCAAAGCTCCTGAGGAATCTATTGTTTTTGAGACAAATTTTTCCCGTCAAGCACTCACGGGTGAGGTTTCACTTTTTTATGAGCACGCAGATATAGATGCCCAATTGCGTGCAGAATATGGTGCAATCAACGAACACAGGGTCCTGACGAATCAGGAAGATCTCCCGCTATCTGAAATTTCACAAAAAAGAACTCTTCTACAACAGGCAGATTATGATGAAGGGGTGTTTGCACTCAGTGGTAGAATACGTGGAGAACTTTTACCCCGCCTTTCCGTTCTGTTTGTGGGAAGCTCAAGAATTTTACGCCATGACACACCCCTGACGAATCTTGATGATCGAGATGAGATTTATCATACCGCCACCCTTACCTTCGGACACCAGAGAAGCCGATATCTCCGTGTGGAGCTACGAATGTTTGGCTCCTATCATCATACGGTCTTTTTAAATGCTGAGCGTTCTGCCGAAAACAATGTTCAACGAACGCTTCGACTGCGTCCATCTATGGAATGGACACCGTCTTCGTCCTCACGTATACGCATAGCAAGCGAGGTCCGAGCTACCTATACTACGGATGATTTTATCTTACCCGGCCGGAGATCTACTGATCAATCAGCACGTGAATTACGTCTTGAGTCCGAGATTGAACACCGTTTATTTACAAATACAGATGTGATGATCACCGCCAGTTATTCTGATTTACGTTTAGGTCGGCTGATGTGGGACTCGTTTACCGAAGTACCCTTTGACACCCTCCGAACCTTGACAGCATGGGCACGCGTCCAGTCTGGGAAAAGACTTCGCGGCGAGATTGGATGGAAAATCTTTGTACGAACTGACTATGACAGAGCCATTTCGGTGTCCTACCAGTTGCCTACTGACACACCCACCTCAACTCTGGGAAGAATTACCCGGCCTGGAAAACGATGGATCATACAATCAGGGCCATCGGCTGCACTCTTCTGGAGTAGAGGGAAGACAACCCTACGTTTGGATGCATGGGCGAATTGGCAACGATTAAGATATACCCTTTATGGTCAGTTACCCTCAACGAATGCAGACATTATTCGGCAAACTGCTCGCCGTGGTCGGCTCCGTTTGATTCCGTTGATGTCTCTCAGCATGTTTTGGCACATTTAACCTGAGCCATATGTCCATGTCGAGTGTACGAACCTTAGGAGTGACGGGAGGGATAGGAAGTGGAAAATCAATGGTGTGCAGTCATTTGAAGCGATTGGGTGCGATCCTTTTTGAAGCAGATATAGTGGCTCGAACGCTGATGGAATCAGATAGCCAAGTACAGCAGGCGGTGGTGGATTATTTTGGATCTGAGACTTATCACGCAGACGGAAGTTTGAATCGCCCATGGTTGGCCTCTCAGGTGTTTGATCATAAAGAGCATCTGAACACATTGAATTCCATCATCCACCCCCGAGTTGCTCAGTCGTTCCACCAAATCCAGCAGGAGTGTTCATCAGGTCTTTTGGTCCACGAAGCAGCCTTGATCTATGAAGCTCATCTGGAGCACCACTTGGATGCTGTATGTGTCGTAAGTGCGCCAGCTCCTCTACGGATTCAGCGCGTCGTTTCTCGGGATGGGATCTCAGAGGATGCTGTACGGGCCCGCATGCGTCACCAACTTCCACAGCATGAAATCGAATCCAGAGCCGATGTGGTTTTGATCAATGCTGGTGATCCGTCACTTCTTCACCAAAAAACAGATAGGCTGTTTCATCTTGCGATGAGCGGTAATTCCTTACAGCCAGAGACGTTCAGGGAGCACCGTCAACTGTAGCGAGCGTAAATCCAAATGTGGATCCGCTTCCAGGAATACTCTCAATCATCAACTGACTGCTATGTGCACTCAGTATGTGCTTCACGATAGCTAATCCTAGTCCGATTCCCCCCAGTTTTGAAGAGCGACTGGGCTCCACTCGAAAAAACCGTTCGGTAAGCCGAGAAATGTACTCCTCGGGAATGCCAACCCCATCATCAACGACCGATACCTTGACGGATTGATCATCTGAGGTTCTGGCAATCACCTCAATCTGTCCGCCATCCCTTCCATACTTGATACTGTTATCAATCAGATTACTGAGTACCTGACTAATATAGTGTTGATCTGCCAGAACATGAGGTAGATCTTCGGGCATGGACAATCGCAAAGAAATCTGCCGCTTCGTTGCCATGGACTCCAGTGATTCAACTACATCCTTGCTAAGTTCCCGCAAGTTCAGAGGCTGCATATCCATTGAAAGCTCTCCCATTTCAATTTGAGCAACAGAGGTGAGGTCATCGGCAAGGTTGCCTAGACGATGAGCATTGCGCAGAATTTTTTTTACAAACGATTTGCGAACTCGACTATCTTCCAGAGCTCCATCTATAAGGGTCTCTGCGAATCCTCGAATCGCAAAAATGGGCGTTTTCAGCTCATGCGACACATTCCCTAAAAACTCGCGCCGATAGTGCTCCATTCGCTCACGCTCCTGCATCTGATCCGAAACGCGCTGATCGGCCTGATGAGCCAACTCAATGAGAAGCGTTAATTCATCGCTGGGCATCGCTGGTTGGACGTTTACGTCCTCCACTTTAGTCTCTCCCATTGTCTCAAGCGTGGATCGCAGAACATTGATCGGATGTTGCACCATCCAGTGCACACCTAAAAAGGTGGCTCCCCCTACCATGATGCTGATGGATCCTACAATCCACCAGGGCAATCGAAATCCCAGCAGGGCAGCGAAAAAAAGCGTGAGCAACACATACAGCGCTACGCGCCAGGACACTCGATAGGCCAGCCGCTCTCCCTGAACTCGCTGGGTCGCATCTGAGGAAAGCATTTGTTTTTATGTCGGTTCACGAAATCGATAACCAACCCCTTTCACGGACTGAATATAATCCATTCCCTGATAGGTGCCCAGTTTTTTGTTCAGCTTGCTCACATGTACATCCACGGTTCTCTGCCCAACCTCTACCTTGACACCCCAAACTTTTTTGATTAATTTTCTGCGAGTAAACACAACTCCCACAGAACTTGCAAGAAAATACAGTAGATCAAACTCTCGACGTGTGAGCGTAATTCTCTGTCGCCCATCTGCGGTAGTGCGGTAGGCCGTATATCGATTTTGATCAATCTCAAGATCATAAATACTAAACATTGAAGCTCCAGGTGAGACCCGCTGGGACCCGCGGAGCAGGGCTTTGATTTGAGACATGATCACATCAATGCTGTATGTCTTTGAGAGATAGCTGTCTGCACCTACATCAAGCCCCTGAACATGATTTTCTTCCTCCGATCGTGCTGTTAAAAACAAAATGGGAACGGTTTTCATTCGGGAATACTCTCGAATATGCTTGCACACATCTATGCCATTCATTTGCGGCATCATGATATCAAGCACGACCAGATCCAGCTCCGTTGTTTCAATGATATCCAGTGCTTCCACTCCATTACGAGCGGTCGTTACCTTCATCCCGGCCAACTCAAGGTTGTAACGAAGCAGATCAAGAATGTCATCTTCATCGTCTACAATCAGAATCCTATGAGATTCCTTGGCCTCAGCAATTGGTGAAAGACGTGACATGTGTAGGGGGGGGGTTATTTCTGATGGTGAAGAACATCAATGTGACAACTGCATATCGGGAAAATACAGCAAATTCTATTTGGATTGCCAAGATACGGACGCTTGGAATCATCCGTTTTTTTCGGTACCGAAAACACAATCTGCTTTCCTTTCCATATGATCTCATTCACTTACATGAAGTGTGCTATTGATCTTCATGATTGTCTGGAAGTGACTGTGCTCTTGCGTTTTTCACTTTGAACACTCAAATGTTCCTTTGCCGAATGATCGTTTCATCCTTACAGGTACAATCAACCCTCCAATGCCACCATTAAACCTTTTTCAGCCAATCCATACAGATTGAATCTAACCCTCTTCACCAAAATGCAGGATGATGATTGAGTTTGAACAGGCTTTCCCTTATGATACAAAGAGCATTGCCTTACTCGTTTCTGGTTGCTGCAATCTCTTTAGAATCTCTCTTGACTATCCGGTTGTTCAGCAATGTATTCTATGTGGCTCAGGGGTGGAGCATGTTGCAATTCTGCTGAATCACGGGAGACCCCATGCTCCCATGACACTCATCCGCAGATCATGAAATTCTCGGCGGTGTCACATGAAGATGAAGTCTCTTGATTGCCATTGGAAAAACCTAACCAATACTGTTGATAAACTCCTGGAGTTGTTCAACTGTATCAAAGTAGTAATCTGGTTGAGATTTCAGAAGTGCTGATCGGTCTAGGACTGCCCACCCGGCTCCTACTGATTTTACGCCTGCTCTTCTGGAAGCTTCTGTATCCGAGGGAAGATCACCGATATGAAACGACTCACTTGGCTTTGCATGTGCCCGCTTCATTGCCACCTTCAAACATAACGGATTTGGTTTTCGAATCCGGTAATCATGCCAGCCCACTATAATATCAATCGGCCAAGAGTGTTTCTCGACAAAAAGTTTTGGTACAAACCGTGGACTCTGTGTTACAATTGCCATTGAATATCCAAGAGATGATGCACAGTGAATCAACTGATCTATGCCTTGACAAGGCTCTACTTCACTCATCCGTTGTCTATACTGCTCCCACTTCCTTGATTCTCGTAAATATCGGTATGGTTCTGAGTCTACGAGTACCTGATCAAAATCAAAGAGAAGCAATACCATCAGAATCCTAGCTGAAGCTGTTCTAGCCTGCTATTTGATGGATTGTCATACACAGATTGGTTTTCGATCACATGGAATAATTGTTCAGGCATGGTTATCCACTCTGCATCTTGATCTCGTACAATATCATGTGTTCCAACCACGGATGGATGACGAGATTCATTACTGGCAGGCCGTACACAAAAAATTCTTCGGCCTTGGTCTCTGGCAAATTTTGCTGTGTGATGAGTGCCTCCCTTTTTTCCAGTTTGGATCACGATGACCGTATCAGACAGTCCACTCTGTAAACGATCCCGATCTACAAATGACCATCGGGTGGTAGGAACACCAGGAGGATATTCACTCACTAAGCAACCGTTCTGCTCTATGATTTGATCAGCCAGTGAGAGATGTTCCGGGGGATATACCATATCCAATCCATGGGCCATCACAGCGATGGCTATACCGCCGTGTTCCAAACAACCTATATGACCATGAGCGTCGCATCCGTAAGCAAGTCCACTAACCACAGGTATATGATTCTGGGCAGCAAAGCGACCGAAGTCAAAAGCTGCCATGATCCCATTTTCTGTGGGATGGCGTGTCCCAATGATTGCAATCACATAGGAATCCTGATGAAGTGCATCAATGGATCCTTTCACATATAACACTGGCGGATTCGGTTTTTTCGAATCCCTGATGTCAAGTCTTTTGGGGTAGGATGTCGGATCCGTAACAGCCACGGGGTGAATATGCAATTTCTCGCATTGATCCACGATTTGAAGAGCTTGATTCCAAGCCTCAAGAGTTTCGGCTTCTTGACGTGAGAATTTGAATTCCACATACTCCTTAAACTCAATAAAATCACTTGGCACTTCATGAGCTACATTCAATACAGTTTTATACCCAATCCACTTGAAGCATTGTAGTGCAATTAATGAAATGAGATTCATGTCTTCTTGATTTTAACTATAATCAGGCTTGATCCCAAATGCGGGCAAGCTCAGGTGGAATTTTAGAATTTGCCTTTCTAAAAGGTACACGAAGCCATTCCTTGCGCTGATGTCTTCCCAACGCAAAGCCGTAAATACTCATAGAGGGGTTCGCATCGTTGATGGCTTCAGCTACTGCAGACATCGTTTTTCCACGGGTAACAATGTCATCTACAATAAGTACATTTTCAAAGCCGTCCTCAAGCTTCTTCGCTTTGTAATGAGCTTTCGCAAGAGCTGCATCGCGTGCATCTTTTCCGACTTGAGAATGCAGAGACTCATGCTGATTTTTTGTTAAGCAACCCAGTTCAACTTTAGCACTTGCTCCATCAGCAATTGATTTGGCCAACCGGGAAACTTTGGATCTGGAGCTTGCACTGGTCTCTGCTGACTCCAACACGGGGATAACAATTGTAGACTCAGGATTAATTCCAATACGCTCAAAGAGACTGATAGCTGCATAATGGAGAGTTTTTACGGCTTTTTGCACATGATGATTCCTACCCGTCTTAAAGTTATTGATTCGGATGGTCCATTCATCATCTTCACTTGTACCAATACGATAGCCAAGACAGTAAACACCGTTTAAACAGGGGTATTTGAATTGTATGTCCCCCAAAGACAACCACCAATGATTCCTTTTTCTTGACCGATATCTTATCATGAGATAGAACAGAATCAGTCCAATAGCTATTACAAACCCGACAGCAACGATAAAGTCCATATTGGTCGTCATTCCAAACATAGGCAGACCTGAAGCAGGTTCAGTATCCTGATCCAAGTCAGTCGTTTCGGATGTAACCATTTCTTTGATTGGGGACCTTGACAACATTCTATCACTTTTAAGGGACTCAATGGTGATCCTATTGCCCTGATGGGTGGAATCATCCTTTTCCTCCAATATGGCTGTCTTATTCCCAATAGGGGAAGCTGGTGGGTGAATAGATGTGCAACCTGCCAGAAATATCAATGCTAACAATAAGACAAACCGTTCTACAAGTTTCATCAATTACGCAGTAAAAATATTAGAATCTCAAAAAGGTTAGGAAAATCTCACTGATCAGAAAACTTGAATTTACCATCTTCACGATAGGAGCATAAAAACCTCCTCAATGATGATATAACTGGAATAGATGTACCGACGATGAAGATCATCTATTGTGCATTCTTTGGAAAATATCAAAGCGATCACATATCTTCACCCATATGGTTCACTTAATCTCTTTGACCGTGATATGCCCCACTCCTCCAAACCGTCTACTTGTAAATTTTAATCCAGGCCTTTAGTTCTGGCATTTTCCTATAGTACGCTAGACCCAAATAACCTCCTGCAAAAACACCGACCACCAAGGCCGCATGCAACAGTGAAAACCATCCCTGTGTGAAATACCATACAGCATAAGCAGGAGGTAGCGCAATCGCTACAAACAGCATCATGGTGCCTATTGCATTCCACGGAACAAAGTCGATCTGCAGCTTTTGGCGAAGTCCCCGCTGCAATAGCCACCACTCAATCCAAGCCGCCACCGAACTCCCAAGTGCCAGCCCTACTGCACCAAAATACAGTGGTGATGTCTCCACTCCTGGAATCAGTGATACAGAATACTGATCTAGTGCAAACATCGCTGGAAAGGCGATCGTAACCGAAATGACTGCCCTTACTGCAGCTAAACGTGCAGGAGTTTTCGTGTCTTCAAGTGCCCAGAATCCATTTTGTAGCAGACGACTGCCTACCGTGGCCAGCAACCCTGTACTGTATGCCGCCAAGATGATATAGGCCAGCCAGTTGTCATCAGCATCAAAAAGTCCACCTTCATAAATCAACCGAATAATGACATACCCTAACGAGATATACCCCAATGCGGTTGGAATAGCCAAAAACAACCCCTGACGTAACCCGGCAGCAATCCGATCCGCCATCCGTGTCATGTTCTTAGTAGCAAGACGCGACAGCTCGGGCAACTCAGCGGCTGCAACCGATAGTCCAAAGAGAGAAATGGGCAAAATGTATAGTACCTGAGCATATCCGATGGACGCGACAGCACCCTGAACAAGGAGCGTTGCCAGTAAGATATCCACATAGGCAGATAGCTGAGCCACACCTCGCCCTGCAATGGCAGGCCCAACGGCTCGCAGGGCGTTACGCACACCCTCTACATGCGTAGACAAGCTCAGCCGAAACCCCTTCATGACCGTAAAGACGGCTGGCAACTGGATGACAAACTGAAGCAGTCCCCCAATTGTCCCCGAAACAAACACCGTAATCAGCAGCTGCGTAAGCGTTTCTGGTAGATAATAATTTTCGTGTCCCACAAAATTATACCCTGTCATGTATGCAACACTGGTCAGTGATACAATAATCACTATGTTCCAAAGGATCGGTGCGAAATAGGAAATATGAAACAGTCGATGACTATTGAGAACCGCAAGTGCCCATGAAGAAAGAACCAACATTCCTGCCATTGGGAATGCTATCCGAACCATGTCAACGGCAAGTAAAAGCCTGTCAATTTCTCGTATGCCCGCTGCCACCTCCGCAGCATCCCCCACAAATCCTCGCATCAAGATAGAGCAGAGTGGATGTGCTAGCCATATACCCAACAATACGCCTACGCTGACCGTTGCGATCATCAAGCCCAGAATACTCCCTGCAAATCGAC
The DNA here is from genome assembly GCA_026708685.1 of Bacteroidota bacterium. GTDB lineage: Bacteria > Bacteroidota > Rhodothermia > Rhodothermales > Bin80 > Bin80. Next base: position 24,070 of record JAPOUL010000042.1, on the reverse strand, counting down.
CAGCAGCTTCAAGCCTTCCCTCGTCCAGCATTTTGCTGTACACTGGAATGAAGGCGGCAGACATGGTCCCTTCACCAAGAAGATTCTGCAAAGCATTCGGAGCCTGAAATGCCGCCCTCAGTACATCCGCCTGAGGACCACTGCCAAAGTAACGGGCTATAATACTCCAGCGCACCAAGCCCAAAAAGCGACTCGTCAGGATTCCCAAGGCCACCAGAGGAGCATAACTCTGTTCCTCTTTTTTTTGTTTTGATTTATGACCCTTGGGTTGATAAATCTGTAGTATATTCATCTAAAATATTTTATCCGCCCATGATTGAGTACATTGAAGGAATCCTCACTGGAAAAGGACCTGCCCATGCAATCATTGATGTGCAGGGAGTTGGATACCGAATTTTCATACCCATGTCAACTTCTGACAAATTGCCTGATACTGGAAAAAAGGTGCGTTTGCTCACACATCATTATACTCGAGAGGATCGGGAACAGTTATACGGATTTGTCACTTTAGGGGAGCGTGCACTTTTTGAACTGTTTCTTGGGGTTTCGGGAATTGGACCTCGTATAGCGATCGCTGCACTGTCTACCCATTCACCTGAAGATCTGGTTCAGTATATCTCATCAAGACAACCTGCCATGTTGCAGAGGATCAGTGGAGTGGGGCGAAAAACTTCGGAGAGATTGGTCGTAGAGCTAATTGACCGAATCAGTGAGTTAGATCTTGAACAGGGTGAAGAGTTTGGAATCGCCAGTGCCAGAACCGATGCTCTTGCAGCTCTGGAGACACTTGGGCTTTCCAGACCGAAAGCTGAACAGTTGATCCGTAAAGTCATGCGCTCATATCCTGATGTCAATACCGCCGAGGAAATGGTTCAATTGGCTTTAAGTCAGTGACTCCCTTTATCATTCTACCCAATAATATACCATCATGATCAGATCCACACACACTCGTCGCGAATTTATCCGCAACAGTGCCGTCGCAGGCACGATGGCTGCACTTCGTCCAACAACCACTTCGTTCGCTGGCCCTCTTGCGATCGCCAGTAAAAATGGATTAGGAGCCGTAGCCCGTGCGGTGGAGGAAATCAATCAGGGAGCGGATGCCCTAGATGCGGTCATTGCAGGAGTGAATCTGGTGGAAGAAGATCCAGACGACCTGACCGTCGGTTATGGTGGACTTCCTAATGCCGAGGGGGTTGTTGAATTAGATTCTGCCGTCATACATGGGCCCACCTGCCGGGCGGGTGCAGTTGCTTCACTTCAGGGAATCAAATACCCCTCAAGGGTCGCAAAAGTTGTCCTTGAACGTACAGATCATGTTCTTCTGGTAGGAGACGGTGCACAGCAATTTGCCCGCACGCATGGATTCACCCAAGAAGATTTGCTGACCAATCAGGCCCGAGAATTATGGGTTCAGTGGCGTGAGAATCTCTCTAACCGTGATGATTACCTGCCTCCCCACGGACCCGATGATGTTGATTTAGGGGAAGCCATCATGCGCAACGAAGAACACTGGGGCACCATCCACTGCTCTGCGATTGACCTTCAAGGCAATATTAGTAGCGTCACAACGACCAGTGGACTAGCCTTTAAGCTTCCTGGTAGAGTTGGAGATTCCCCTATCATTGGTGCTGGCCTCTACTGCGACAATGAAGTAGGTGCAGCTGGTTCTACTGGCCGAGGCGAAGCAAATCTCGAAAACTGCAGTAGCTTCCTGATTGTAGAACGTATGCGCATGGGAGACAGCCCGCAAGACGCGTGCATCTATGCATGTGAACGTATCACACAGAACACACATTTGGCCCGACTGAAAAATGATGAAAATGAACCTGCCTTTAACGTTTCCTTCTATGCACTCAATAAGCATGGTGATGTAGCAGGAGCACGCATACGCGGGGCTGGTCAGATGGCCGTGGCTGATCAGAATGGAGCCCGGCTGATTGAGATGGCCTATCTTTTTGAATGAGATAGAACATGTTCCTTGATGTATCCAAACTCTCATTCCCCTCGTCCAATACGGAGCTGTTTGAACGTAATGCCCCTCTTGTTCTTGAAATTGGATTTGGTGATGGTGGATTTTTGAAGCAGATGGCTCAAGCCCACCCTGAATGGAATTTTATAGGTGCGGATCTCTCCCGCGGTTCAGTGACGCGTGCTTTCAAACGTTTGAAACGAACCTCGTTGACCAACATTCAACTCTATCATGGGAGTGGATTGTTTCTATTGAGAAACATCTTAAATCATGATAGCCTCACCCACATGTATGTCAATTTCCCCGATCCATGGCACAAAAACCGACATGCCGACAAGCGGCTACTGCAACCCTCATTCTTTAAACTTCTTGCCTTAAAACTTGTCCAGGATGGCGTGCTTCACTTTACGACAGATCATGCCCCCTATTTCGACGAAGCCATCACTTTCGCTGAAGAATCTGGGTATTTCTTGGTGACGCAAAAACCTCCTCCCAAACATGTTCTACATACCAAGTATGCCCGTAAATGGAAACAATCTGGGCGTTGCTTTCATTATGTGCATATCCAAAAACATCGTTCAGATGCACCCGACCTTCCTCCCAATATTCATAAAGAAGAACGTATGCATCACGCACTTTTAAACGGCACTATTCCTGCGATTCATCAATTTGAGAAGATCGTTCACCGATTTTCAAATGGGCATGTGGTGATTCTGGATGCCCTGAATGTCATTGGTAAAGACGGGATGATCTTTATTGCCCGATCCCACGAGCCCGATTTGGTTCAGGATTTAATGATACAACTTCGTCCCTCAGATACCACAGGTTCTGATCTGCTTCTGAGTATCATGAATTTTGGAAACCCTATTGCCACCCGTGGATCCAGTGAAGCGATTCAAGCCATCACTCAATGGCTCATAAAGCAGGATCTGCAACTCTCTTCTACCTATTATTGATCTCCCCTACACATGTCAAGATCTACACTCACTCTGACGGATCCATTGCGCCAATATATCCTTGATGTTTCCCTGCGAGAACACCCCCTCCTACAGGCACTTCGTGAAGAAACTGCCAATCATCCTGATGCAAAGATGCAAATAGCACCAGATCAGGGACAGTTTATGGCGACTCTGCTTCGGATGATACAGGCTCAATACGTTTTGGAAATTGGCACCTTCACTGGATATTCTGCCTTAGCAATGGCATTGGCACTACCACCTGGTGGACAACTCATCGCGTGTGATGTCAGTGAAGACTTTACCAGTATCGCCCGAAAATACTGGTCTGATGCTGGGGTTGATGACCGAATTACCTTACACATCGCACCAGCGTCGGTGACGCTCTCAAAGCTCATCGCGGACGGAAAACAGAATTCTTTTGACGCAGCGTTCATTGATGCTGATAAGGAAAGTTATGATCTGTACTATGAACACTCACTGACTCTTATTCGGCCAGGTGGGATCATCATGATTGATAATGTCCTGCGCGACGGTGATGCCGCAAATCCCGAAACGGAGAGTTTATCCACCCAGTCCATCCAAGCTCTGAATCAAAAACTTCATCAAGATTCCAGGGTTCATTTAACCTTGATCCCGATTGGCGATGGACTGACGATCGCCCAAAAAATCTGATACCCTCATTGATCTAGCGATGATACGCAGACTTAGTCGTCATGTCAACCCTGTCCATACATACCAACGAGAACTGCACCACTCACTGGGTCTCTCTGGTGATTCTCTACTGCTATCCCACGATTGTGGATTAATCATGTCATGGCATGTTTTGGCGGCTGCGATTCAATGAAAGTGGGTATTGCTTGCTACTTTCTCCGCCAAGGAGAACCTTGGCAACCGCTGCTACCTCTGTTGATGAATCCTTGCCTTCTTCAAGAAGCTGAGGGTTTTCCTCCATAAAATGCGTACTCAAGTGTCCCTGTCTCCATGCATTACTCTCCATGACTCTCTGGCAAAACATTCGGGTTGTTTTCACCCCTGCAATCTGATAATCGTCCAATGCGGCAATCATGCGCTGAGTTGCCTGTTCACGTGAATTTCCCCAAGTGACTACTTTGGAAATCAACGGATCATAATGGATCGGCACTTCTCCAGCTGCTATGATACTTGAATCTACCCGAACACCCACCCCCGACGGAACCTGATGAAACGTGATGACTCCTGGGTTTGGCATAAAATTAGATGATGGATCTTCGGCATAGATTCGACATTCGATTGCATGTCCATTGATATTCATATCGCTTTGTGAGTACTGCAAATGCTCTCCCTCGGCAATTCGGATCTGCTCAGCCACAAGGTCAAGACCCGTAATGAATTCCGTCACTGGATGCTCCACCTGAAGGCGCGTATTCATTTCCATGAAATAAAAGTTGCTATCTTGATCCACTAAAAACTCTATTGTCCCAGCTCCTACATAATCGCATGCCATGGCCGCACGAATGGCTGCTTCTCCCATGGTAGATCTCAACTGCTCCGTCATCTGGGGGGCAGGTGCTTCCTCAATGACCTTCTGATGCCGACGCTGGATAGAGCACTCTCGTTCTAATAAATGAATGCATCTGCCATGTGCATCCGAGAGGATCTGAAACTCTATGTGGCGGGGATTCTTGAGATATTTTTCAATGAAGATACGAGAATCTCCAAATGCGGATCCTGCTTCACTCTGTGATAGTCTGAGTGCACGTTCCATTTCCGTTGAATCGTGAACGATTCGCATCCCTTTTCCTCCCCCTCCAGCAGCTGCTTTGGCCAGTACGGGATATCCAATACGATCTGCAATGTTGAGTGCATCCTCAGCATTACTGATGGCATTCACTGTGCCGGGAATGACGGGAACTTCATTGGACTGCATCAGCTGCCTCGCCACCATCTTATCTCCCATCTGTTCTATGGAATGAGCAGGTGGGCCTATAAAAACAATTCCCTGTTTCAGGCAGGCATGGGCCAACTCTGCCCGTTCAGACAAAAAGCCATACCCTGGATGAATCGCATCCGCTTTGCTGTTCTTTACGGCATTCATGATTCTCTCCACATTCAGATAGGAGTCCAAAGAGCGAGCAGGTCCAACACAATAGGCTTCATCTGCATAGACCACATGTGCACTTTTTCTATCTGCTTCACTGTATACTGCCACCGTAGCAATCCCTAATACCTTGCAGGTTCGCATGATACGAAGAGCAATCTCTCCTCGATTTGCAACGAGTATTTTAGAAATTCTTCTCATAATTATGATTATACTGATGTTGTGTCAAATGGATAAAGATTGGAGTATTGCTCGTATGGAAGGTTATCCAGTACTCTTTCAAAACAATCAAGGATCTGATCTTTGATGACTTGAAGGTAAGACACTGATCAAGGTGCACCGATTCATTTGGTCAAGGATACACTGGGACATGCATCTCTGGCTACAACAACAAAATATACCCATGCACGCCCAACCGAATCGTCCTCCGATTATCTTAAGTTTTAGGGGAATCATACGCTAGTCTGTTATTCGCGAGAGGGAAGAAAACCGGGTTTACGCTGTATCGCTTTCGGCGGGCAGAAAATATCACGATCACCTATCCTGAATTCTCGCACGCATTAACGCCAATGAATATAAGGGGCTGAAAGGGCCAATCTTTCTGCAGGTAATCTTCGTTTAGGGCGGTTGTCGTTCCATTGAGAATCCGCCTCTGCCTTCACGCTTGTCTTCGTCATCGCCTTTGTCTTTCTTGACACCGGGTGGATCATCTTTTTTGGGTGGGAGCAACAACTGTTCAGGTCTGACGGGTAACTGCTTCGGTGCTGGTGGGATGGATTAGCTTTTGTTTCGAACGTATTGATCCACCAGCCATGTATGGAAGGAGGGAATGGGAATGCCATAGTCCCCGTCTATGCGCTCATCAATGATTCCCCGCTCAAGTGCTTTTTCGAAGATCTTACCAGATTCTTCTTCGGAGTATTCCTCTTTGAGTGCAGACATGATGTCTTCAAGCTCCATCGTATCTCCCAGTGGAACACCATCGAATATTTTTGCGAGAATGTGACATTTTTTCTTGTCAATGCCTTTCACGCGTTTTTGGTAATATTCCTCCCGATATTCATTCCCCTTCTCAAGTACAAACTCCAATCCTTCACCCGTCATACGGCCATGATGAGAAGCAAGATATTTCACAGACGGCTTTATATAGGAGATGATATGCTGAGGCCACCCATGCGTTTGCCCCGCTATGAAATCAATCCATCTAGTCGGATCACCTACAGACCCACCTGCCTGCGTGAGCCAATCTCGAATCACGGCACACTCTGACTCCTTATCCAACCGCCCAAGTTGCACGGTGCAATCACCATCAAATCGCGAAATTCCTAATGAGTCATAAGCAGCCTCAGTCGTTCCCAATCCCGCAGTAAGAAGCATGACTGGAAGGCCTAAATCACCATTGTGAATCACGTCCAATGTATCCCTCACTAAATTTTTCTCATTAGGAGTTTGTTTTAGATTTCGTAGATACTGTGCTTCGTCAAGAACTAAGACCAGTCCTGTTTTGGGGGCCAAATGTTTAAGTATTTCCTTAGGACTTGCATGCCCCGCGACACTCTCAACAATCCCACCCTCAATGAACTTAATACCGCCCTTTAAGGCATACTCTGAATCAATCGTATATGATTTCTCAAGTGCTTGTGCCATTGAGGCGGGAGAGTGTAAGTTCTTGATCACAATCTTGGCAACTTCCCATCCATCAGACTTTGCTTGCTGAGACAGTACATCAAGTAATGCCGTCTTGCCAGCACCCGGTGCCCCTTGGATCAAAAAGGTTGTTCCACCCTTCAGGCTTATAGAGTCAGAGAGAACTCTACTGAAGTTGACTATAATATCTTCTCTCCCATGAAAAAAGGGAGATGGCCCGCGATCTCGTATTGGAATGGGGGGATGATTCAAATCGGTTGACTTTAGATTCATGATGACATGTGAAAATTCTCAACAATGACATAAGTCAACTCTCCATCTCTTCTCTGGTTCCATGCGACCGTAGAGATACACTGGTTAGAAAGACCACAATGATACGATGGTGTATGGGGAGCAGCCTAGTCCAGTTATGGCAATGAACCCCTTGGAAGTCCTAGTCACATGGGATGTTTTGCACCCGATCCCCAAAAGATTTCATCTATATCATCAAAGATCTATGCCTGCTTAGACAGAGTGATTATTGGCTTATCCAGCATTTTGATGATGGACTTCCATTCACTTTTCATGGTACGATAGTCGTACATGGCAGCGGTCAGGCATTCTAGCAATTGGGATAGAAGATTCAGGTATCGAGTAGATTCACGGGTGGACAAGTGGTATCGTATGTGGGTTTGCATTTCTTCCACCGTCATCTCTTGGGCGTAGCTCATGTAGTAGGTTGGAACGAACTTCTATCATATCCTTCAATCCACGGCCGAAAAGGCTGGAGTTAAGTGAAAAGTTTATGCAAAAGGTAGGTCTTGCCAACTTTATCAATGAGTTGGTGAAACTTTAGGAAGATTAGATTATCGGAACGGAGTGAGTGAGTGCAAAAATGAACATCGTTACATATCTTGCGTAAACAGCGTCCATTGAGAAATGTATGGTGTCATGGTGAACATTTCTGATCGTCAGAAGATGGGGGTTCAAGTCCCTTTACCTTTCCATCCCGTAATCGAGGATCTTGTTCCTGAATATGAATGAAAACTGCTTTGAAAGGCATGTGTGAACGCTAAAAGCGGATCTTTTAGGTTCAAATAGTGACGCTTTCTTTGCAGTAATTAGCCAATGTAAGTGGGCTGATTCAAATCCTTTGATGTCTTCTAATCCTTGCTGTGTGACCCAGCTCTGAATCTCTTTCGTCTTTTGGCATACTCTCTCGATTTTGGAAACTCATTTCAGACATGCCCATCTATTATTCGCCCCGTTGTATCAAATGATTCTGGATAACCGCACATGTATGTCCCTTATTATGGCTTGATTAATTCTTGATCAATCCATAATCAAATATAGAATTGCCAGATCTGGGTATCTTATTTCATTTGTTGGTTCCTCAAGATCATACTTGGCGATGACCCATCACATTAGAACCTCAGTCATCTGCGATCATCTCTTCTTTTGATTCATTCTCATTCTCTCGACATACTGTACATGGGCAGATCAACCTCTCATCGTTGCCAAGGCGCTTGATACCCTTGGTGAATCTTCATGTCAGTCCATAAATATCAAATAATCCAATGGCACGGTTAACTACCTCGGATGATCTTTATGCAGTCATGGGGGTCAACTACACAGCCTCCCCCGATGAAATCAAAGCGGCCTATCGAAAACTTGCCCATCAGCATCACCCCGATCGTAACCCAGGAGACAGTGAAGCAGAAGAGCGATTTAAGCAACTTCAGCAGGCTTATAGCATTCTCTCTGATCCCAGCCGCCGAAGAGCCTATGACCAACTGAGGCGATCCATACAACCCGACCCATCTCCCGTATTTGTAGATGATTTCTTCTCCAGTATCGGGGAGTTTTTTGAAGAATTATTTGGCGGACGAAGTAATGTCGTCAATATTTCCTTAGAACGGGCAATCCGCGGAGGGCCCGTCATCATTCGGGGAAAAGATGGATCGTTGACCAGAATTGTTCTCCCCCCTGGCGTGAAAAATAAATTCCGGGTCCGTGCATCCGATGATCCAAACGAACGCATCTTCACCTTCAAAATCCTCCCGCACTCCGTATTTACCCGTAAAGGAGCGAATTTGCATATGCACCTGTCGCTGAATGGCCTTGAAGCACTGGTGGGATCCTCCAAAACCTTCACGGATCTTTATGGTGAGCCACTAACGATAGAGATCCCCCCCAATTCCACGCATGGAACCAAACTTCGATACAAGGGGAGAGGGGTGCAATCGGAAACGCGGAAAACGGGCGACCTACTGGTGAATCTCCACATCACACCTCTGAATTCCCTGGAGATCAAGATCCTTCAAGGAGCAGCCCACGCAGCTGGACTCATGGAAGGTTAACTGGGCTGGATGATGGAAGCGTAGATGTGTTGAACAAAGCCATCGGGTTCCAAAACGCCTTGTCCCCAATCCGCATCCAACGCTGAGGTAGGCTTGGAGTCAAGAATGTCTTGAAGCGACTTCCCCTGATCAATCAACGAGGAAATGGTATCTCTGGCAATGACCATCATATCTCGGTAGGCCTCAAGTTCTGACGGATCAGAAAGATCTCCATGACCAGGAATGATTTTGGTCTGTTCATCACAGCGAGAAAGGACCTCTTCTACTGCTTGAATCATTCCATCAATAGACCCCCCACAATCTACATCAATGAGCGGATACATTCCATTAAAATAGATATCACTCATCTGGATCACATTCGCTTTGTGGAAGTGAACCATCACATCTCCATCGGTATGAGCACCCGGTGCATGAAAAATTTCTATGATCTCATCATTCCAATGAAAATGAAGATCTTCGGTAAAGGTGACTCTTGGGAGAGCTATGCTGGGAAATGCAGGGACCGTACAACCAAATGCTGGAAGAACTTGGTCCGTATTCATTCGCGTGCGAACCTCTTCATGTGCCATGATGGTAATACCACGCTGGGCTAACTCTTCATTGGCAGCGACATGATCAAGATGCCAGTGGGTATTGAGAAGAAACTGTACAGGATGGTCCGTGTACTCTGTAATGGAATCAAGGATTTTTTCTGAGAGTGGCCCAAATTGACCGTCTATCATAAAGGTGGCATCCTTGCCGTAGGAAACGCCAATATTGCCTCCTAATCCAACCAACATTAGAATCCCTGGAGCCACTTGCTGAGCTTTGATGGATGTTGCTTGAAAGTCTTCCAAAGGAATCACCCCTGGAAGCAAAAATCGTAATGCAGACATAGATATGTGCGGCAGTGCATCACACGGGATGCACCGAATTAATGATCTTCGTGGTGGGCCTCCGATCTCTGAGACATTTCACGATCCAAAAGAAAAAGGGCTGCCCCTGATTCGCCGACTAAACGTAAGTTGTCTATGATCTCACGAGCGGACTCCTCTTCCTCCATCTGCTCTTCAATGAACCAGTGCAACAGCGTTTGGGAGCCATAGTCTCCGTCTTCTAGGGCGAGTGCGTACAACTCATTGATGCGTGCCGTAATGTACTGCTCATGATGTAGAACATCAGAGAATATTTCGAGAATCGTCTTCTGAGAATCAACTGATGGCTTATCAAGAGCGTGAAGTTCTACTTTCGCATCACGCTGCAGTAAAAAGTCATACAATTTAAATCCATGTGCAAGTTCCTCTTCCCACTGTACCCGTAGCCAGTGAGCAAAGCCCTTAAGATTCCGTGTTTCCATTTCAGCAGATAAACCAAGATATAAATAGGCAGAATCAAACTCTGCCTTGATTTGGCGGTTGAGTGCTACCTGCATGCGTTCGGACAAGCCTTTTGATGCCATGATGAATTGGGATGGATGGTGAATGGAGATAGTTGTCACTGATTTGTACGATGCAGACTTCATCAGGTTGCTATTGGATGGTGGCTCCAACTTAATCGCCATCCATTCGTATACATATAAATTCTATCCTAAATTCTTGCCTCTGACACTACGGCTACGGCTCACTAAACCATTCGACGTTGATGTCTATAGCCGGATCTATTCTCTGGGCAGACGATGAAATTGATCTGCTCCGATCCCATGTGCTCTTTCTTGAAAACCGTGGATACCATGTTACATGCGTATCTAACGGTGCGGATGCCGTTGAGGCCGTTACTCAGAACGATCTGATTAATATTGTTCTTTTGGACGAGCAAATGCCCGGCATGGGGGGATTGGAGACGCTTGCGGCCATCAAGCAAATACGCCCCGAGCTTCCAGTGATCATGGTCACCAAAAGTGAGGAAGAACATCTGATGGAAGAAGCACTGGGAGGACAAATCAGTGACTATTTGACCAAGCCTGTAAACCCCAGTCAAATTCTGCTGACATGCAAGCGACTTCTTGAACGAATTCAACTGCGTAATGCACGGGTTTCTCAGAATTACATGCACCGATTCAGTGCTATTTCTGAAGCCCTCCATCATTGTACAGGTGTGGATCAATGGGTCAGCTTGTATCGGGAACTCGTCAAGTATGATCGTCAACTCGACAATGACGAGGGAGCTCGCCAAGTACTGGAAGATCAGTATCGGGAAGCAAACCGCTTATTTGGTCGATACATTGAAGACTCCTATCCAGATTGGATTCGCTCCTATTACTCCCGTTCAACCGATACCACCCCCATCCTTTCTCACCAAGTCATTTCGCAGTGTGTCATCCCTCATCTCAAGCCACAGCATCCCGTTCTTTTCTTGGTCATTGACTGCATGCGCTATGATCAGTGGCTGGAGTTTGAATCTCTGCTGCGTCCACTGTTCTCCATACAGACGGATTTCTGTATGGGAATCTTGCCTACGGCTACTCCTTATTCACGTAATTCCATCTTCAGTGGGCTTCTGCCCTCTGAAATCCACCGACGCCATCCCTCCCTCTGGCAAGGTGAAGACAGTGAAGAGCACAGTCGCAACCAGCATGAACGGACCCTCCTGCTCTCCTGCCTTGAACGCCTCAATCTCAGTCATATCTCCATGCGCTACAAGAAATTGATCGGAAAAGAAGACGGACGCATCTTTGCTCAGGATGTCAACCATTATTTACAGGCTGATTTGAATGCAGTGGTGATCAACTTTGTCGATATCCTTGCCCACAGTAGAGCGGACTCCGATGTAATCCGCGAACTCTCCCCCGATGAGCGTGCATATCGAGCGTTAACCCGTACCTGGTTTCAGCACTCCTGGTTGTATCAGTCCTTCCAGACACTCTCCAAGAAAGACTGCACCATTATTATTACCACCGATCATGGGGCGATTCGAAGTCTCCATGAAACAAAAGTTCGGGGCGATCGAAATACCTCCACTGCACTGCGTTACAAAGTGGGCCGTAACATCTCTGCGGATCCTCGCCATGCGATGATTGTCCGCGACCCAAGAGCTTTTGGCTTGCCGTCCAAAAGCTCTGAAGACTGCTTTATCATTGCCAAGGAAGACTACTATTTCGTCTATCCAACAAATTATAATCACTATCGTAACCGATACAATGACTCCATGCAACATGGAGGTGCTTCCATGGAAGAGATGATCCTGCCGGTAGTAACCATGCGACCTCGGAAGACATAATGTCTCCTGAATTTGCAGATCGCCTCCTGAATCTACCTCGCTACTCTGAGCTGGGCAATGCTGCGATAAAACCTGGACTGCAGGGGATTTCCATGCTCCTTGAACCCATGGGGAACCCCCATCAATCCTTCTCCAGCGTGCACATTGCTGGCACCAATGGTAAGGGAACAGTCGCCAGCATGATTGCATCTATTGGACAGGTTGCCGGATATCGTATGGGACTCTATACCTCACCGCATCTGCTTCACCTCTCTGAACGGATTCGACTCAACGGAATTCCCGTACCTTTTCAATGGATGGAAAGTGCTCTTGATCGTTACCAAGATCTATTGGACTGCCTGCAACCCAGTTTTTTTGAGGCCATGACTGCGTTAGGCTTTTTATATTTTGCAGAGTCCACCGTGGATTTTGCCATTGTGGAAACGGGCTTGGGTGGCAGACTTGATGCAACCAATATTGTCCAACCTGCTCTCTCAGTGATCACCAACATTGATCTGGATCATACACGGATTCTCGGCACGACGTTGGATGAGATCACCCACGAAAAAGCTGGGATTGTCAAAAAACATGTTCCCGTGATTTCTGCAACCGGACATGACTTCACCCAAGACATTGTGAATGATGTGGCGGCCCAAATGGATGCTCCATGGATCGAAGTTGGTCATGTGGAAGATGGATTTCTCCATACTCCCAATCATCAGTATGAACACCCCACAACTTCGGAAGCTGCTCCCGTACATTACATGCATAATGCGCTCATATCTGCACGAAGTGCAGAGCTGCTGTTCCCCCAAGTCCATCATCATCCCGATCTTGTTGAACTGGGACTCTCACAGGTTCACACTCTCACAGGATTGAGAGGCCGTCTAGAAATTCTGCGTAAAACCCCTCTCACGGTTCTGGATGTTGCACATAACCCCGCCGGAATTGCTGCCGCCCTTGATTATGTCACTCAATTCGGTTCGATTCATCTATTACTGTCATTAATGAATGACAAGGACCTCGGTGGAGTCGCAGTGGAACTCGCCAGATATCCATCCTTGCACATGTATGTGTGTGAACTTGACCTTGCACGTGCTTATGCAGGTGCAGAAATGGCGAATAGCCTTCAAAGAAGCGGGCTCAATGTGATTGCAACGGGGTCCGTTCCAATGATGTGGGACCTTGTACGATGTCATGTATCTGAAAAGGATGTCATCTTGATCTGCGGTTCTCACTATCTGGCCGAAGCATTTCTTAGCATTTATTCGTAACTTGGGGGTGAGCGTTGATCCAGTTCACTTTGGGAACCTTCTTTTCAACACCAAAGTTGAACGTTTCATATCCGTTTGAATGGGTTGTCCGAAACCCATGGAGTCACTGCAGGTTTGGTTTTCCCAGAAAGTATCTTTGTATGTGGCCGTTTTGGATTTCTCTCTGAATGTTCTGAGTGTGTACAACCATTTTCAATGCCAGATTAAGCACTGGAACGGTTGCATGTGTTTATATTTACACATGGTGATATTCTTCGCCTTCACCTTTTATTTTGAGTTACTTATACTTCACTTGTAAGCAATGGTAGTAGCGATCTCTATTCTACGATATCGTATGGCTACCATGTTGATTTGAAACACTTTGTCAGACAGTAAGAACATTACTGCTGATATTCACTCTTCCGATTCTCACCAACTTTTCATACTTTTGCCGCATTGAGCGGTAACTCTCCAACCCAGCAGGTAGATCCTTATCCTGCTATTATCCTTTCCTTTTTTATGAACCAAGTTCTACTCAAAGCCAAAAAACTACCTGAGCTTAAAGATATTGCCCGCGAGATGGGAGCTGATGGATGGAAGTATCTACGCAAGCAAGAATTGATTGATTTGATTTTGCAACATTACAGGAGTCAAGCCGAATCTGGTAATGGAACTGTCTCCAATGATTCCATAGCTCCCAGTGAGCCCCAACCCGCTCCCCAAGAACCACGCAGCACTCCTCAACCTCTCAATACTCCGCCCCCCCATCAGCCAAGGCTGGAGTTTGATCCACCAAAATCACAACCATCACCTCAACCCACAGGTGAGCATCTACCTGCTCCTTCAGAACCTCCTTCTCGTTCTGCCACTCCATCTCCTGCACAACCCAAATCGTTTCGAAATCCTGAACCTAAAATGTCCCGAAAAAAACCGATCAATCACATTGGTCCTCGCATGAGCTCGGGTTCATCTGAGCATTCATATCCTGAACAGGCACGTCCTGCTCCACAATACGAATCCGATACCAGACCCCCACGGGGAGGCCGCCCAGGAAGTCGCCATAAAAAACCATCCAACAATCGGCGTAATCGTAGAGATTCTCGGGTGCACCCCAAGGAGGATCGACGCAGGCGGACACCAGAACCAAAACTTCCCTATGTCGGCCAGATTGATCCCCGTAAGATTGATCCCAGCACGATGATCGATAAAACGGGAGTGCTGGAAGTTCTCCCCGATGGGTATGGCTTTCTCAGGGCATCGTCTTACAATTATCTACCCAGCCCTGAGGATATTTATGTCTCCCCAAGTCAAATCAAACGATTTAAACTTCGGGTAGGAGACACTGTGGATGGTCAGGTTCGTCCACCCAAGGACGGCGAACGCTACCACGCCCTTATTCATGTCAAAAAAATCAATGGAAATGATCCAGGGGCCGTGGAAGAGCGTCCAACATTTGATTACTTGACTCCTCTCTATCCCGAAGAGATCCTCGGACTTGAAACCCGTGCTCGGGATATGTCCATGCGCGTGCTTGACCTCTTTGCTCCGATTGGTAAAGGGCAGAGAGGGCTCATTGTTGCACAACCAAAAACGGGCAAAACCATTCTCCTGCAAAAAATCGCCAATGCCATCAGTGCGAACCACCCAGAGGCCCATCTCATTATCTTATTGGTGGATGAACGCCCCGAAGAGGTTACCGATATGGAACGTCATGTTGACGGCGAAGTCGTTGCTTCGACATTTGATCAGGAGCCCTCTCGTCATGTTGAGGTGGCCAACATCGTTCTTGAAAAGGCCAAGCGCCTTGTCGAAACCAGGCAGGATGTCGTCATTCTTCTTGATTCCATCACCCGCCTCGCTCGCGCACACAACTCCGTATGCCCCGATTCAGGACGTACCATTTCTGGAGGATTGGATGCAACCGCACTCCGAGGTCCAAAACGATTCTTTGGTGCGGCAAGAAATGTGGAGGAAGGTGGATCTTTGACAATCATAGGAACCGCTCTGATTGATACCGGAAGTCGTATGGATGAAGTCATTTTTGAAGAATTCAAGGGGACGGGAAATATGGAGCTGGTCCTCAACCGTGAAATGTCAGATCGTCGCATCTTTCCAGCCATCAATGTTGTCATGAGTGGAACACGCAGAGAAGAGCTTCTACTCAACGATGCCCGCCTGGCCCGGATCTGGATTCTTCGTAAGCTCCTTGCTGACATGGACCCCATTCAAGCCATGAATTTTCTACTGGATCGGATGCGATCCACCAAAAGCAATGATGAGTTCCTGGTTACGATGAACTCGTAATTTTTCTCGGTTTTCACTGGAAGCTTTTGATGGACACCTCACCTCTGCTCTCTCTGGTCCTCTTTGATATGGACGGTGTTCTGGTCAATGTATCTGGCTCCTATCGGCGGGCGATAGAAGAGACGGTCTATTTCTTTACGGGGAAGGATGTGACACCCGACATGATTCAGCGATACAAGAATCGTGGAGGGTTCAATGATGATTGGGTCCTCACACACGAAATCGTCGGGGATTTTGGCATGGAAGTCACACTCGATCGAATCGTTAACGAATTTCAGCGCCGCTACCGAGGAAACGACTGGGATGGATTTATCATGGAGGAATCTCCCATCATTCAGACGGCAACCCTTCAAGAGTTGAAAGATCAGGGACATGTATTAGGAATTGTCACTGGACGACCAAGGGACGAAGCCAACTGGGCCCTTGACAGGTTTGGATGGCGAAAGTTTTTTTCTCTTCTGGTTCCCCAAGAGAAACAGGATGATCGGAAAAAACCAGATCCATTTCCTTTATTGTATGCGTTGGGAATCGTGCGTGGTGCCGGTTTGCCCGTCCACGCTGAGGATTCCGTCTACATTGGAGATTCGGTTGATGACATGGTGGCTGCCCGTGCTGCTGGAATGTCGGCCATCGGCTTCATTCCCTCTTATCTAAATCCAGAAAGCCACGGTAAACTTCTTCTAGATCGCGGTGCACATGTGATTGTCACCGATCCTGACATGCTCCCACACACGATCGCCAACCCAGGCGAATGGGGTAAACCGTAACCACCGTATTTGGTACAACTCTTAAAAAAGGCACCGCAGAACCTTTGCCTAGGACTGCGATGCCATGCTCCCACTCAACGGAGACTCTATCTTTTCCTACGAACAGATTTACTGCAAGGTTACACTCAAGCTCTTTACCTGTTAGACCGCAGAGTTCCATCGCTGGATGATTCGCTTGCCCTTCATGATTGCTCGTGGGTTTGTTGCTGCTGAAACCCTGCGTGGAACCCTGCCTGTCATTCAAGGGCTCGCTGATCAAGGACTATTGGCGACGGTGGACTTATTAGGAGAGCATGTCACCTGTAAGGATGATGCCCAGCGAGGCAAAGATGCCTACATCCAACTCCTGCAAGCTCTAGCTTCAGAACGAAACGTAGACCGCAACATCTCCATCAAACTCTCCATGATAGGGCAAGTCATTGACGAGGATTTCTGCCTTGTGAATCTTAGCCACATTTTGGATGAAGCCCGTCGTTTAAATGCGTTCGTCCGTTTGGACATGGAAGGCAGTTCCATCCTCAACTCAACCCTTCGTATTTTTGAGTCCGTCTTCGGGGACTATCCCGATCATGTCGGCCCCGTCCTGCAGGCCTATCTCAAGCGTACACCCCGAGATGTTGAGCACATGTGCAGGTTGGGAGCACGGGTGCGTCTGTGTAAAGGTGCCTACCGAGAATCTCCTGCCATTGCACTGCAGCGAATGTCACAGATCCGTGCTCAGTTTAAGACCTGCATGCAGACGTTATTGGAGCATGGACATTATCCCGCCATTGCCACCCATGACGACATCTTAATTCATGCAACGAAGTCATATGCCACACAGAGGGGGATTGATCCTTCCAGATTTGAATTTCAAATGCTCTATGGTCTACGACCACATACCCATCAAGCCATCGCCGCCGAGGGATACAATATGCGTGTCTATGTCCCTTACGGTCGTAAGTGGCTCCCTTATTATGTTCGCCGGCTTCGGGAACGCCCAGAGAATGTTTCTTTTCTGTTACGCACTCTTTTAAAGACCTGAGGCCAACAGCCTCTCCGCATCTATGGCTGCCATGCATCCCGTCCCTGCCGCAGTAACCGCCTGTCTGTATACATGATCTTGGGCATCTCCACATGCAAAAATGCCTTCTATATTGGTTTGGGTGGAGCCCGGTTTTGTTTTGATATACCCTTGGTCATCCATTTCTAACCACGACTGGAATAGTGACGTATTCGGAGTATGTCCTATGGCGACAAAAAATCCACCAACGGGCAAATCTCGTTCTAATTGATCCTGAACATTTTTGACAAGCACCCCTGTCACTTCGTCCTCACCGAGTACATCGGTAACGATGGTATTCCAGATGATTTCTATGTTCGGGTGATCCAGAACGCGCTGTTGCATAATTTTTGAAGCCCGAAGTTGATCTCGTCGATGAATTAACCATACCTTACTGGCAAATCTTGTTAAAAAGAGTGCCTCTTCCATGGCCGTATCACCACCACCAACGATCGCCAGTTCCATACCCCGAAAAAATGCTCCATCACAGGTTGCACATGCCGAAACTCCCCGACCAAGGAGACGTTTTTCATTGTCTAGTCCGAGATAGCGTGCTGATGCACCTGTTGCAATGATGACGGTATCGGAAAGAATCGGTGTCTCATCATCAATCAAGAGCCTGAAAGGCCTCTCTGATGGATCCAGATGGGTGACCTTACCATAGCGTACCTCTGCCCCAAACCGAACTGCCTGTGCTTTGAAATCTTCCATCATCGCCGGGCCGAGGACACCCTCTACGTATCCGGGGTAATTTTCAACATCCGTTGTCGTCGTCAACTGACCGCCGGGTTCAAGTCCCGAATACACAATCGGTGAGAGATTTGCACGTGCCGCATAGAGTGCAGCGGTGTAGCCCGCCGGACCCGAACCGATGATCACCACGCGATGTGTTTCGCTGTGGGGAGCCGTGGATGAATCTGGTGCCATTAGGAGACAGACATGTGATCAAAGATGGTGTAACACTTAACAGACAAGATGACTTTCACCGACCAGACATCAGTATCATTGATCTGGCGGATGATAGATAATGAGAGGCTCACACGCTCATTACCCAACAAGTGCGTCAAGTTTCTTTTGGAACTCACGCTTGCTCGCGGATCCGATCATCTGATCGCGAACCTGTCCATCTACAAAAAACAACAGCGTAGGAATGGATCTTACATTGTAGTTCATCGCTGTTTGTGGATTTGAATCCACATCCACCTTCCCGATTTTGGCTTTACCCGAATATTCGGTAGCCAACTCAGTAATGACTGGAGCAATGGCACGGCATGGCCCACACCATTCCGCCCAAAAGTCCACCAGTACAGGAACACTGGATTCTAATACCTCCGACTGAAAATTAGCGTCGGTAAATTCTATTGCTGACATGAATTTTGATGAAATGTGAATGATAGAGAGTTGAGAGGATTATACGTATTTAATTTGAGATTTGTTGACTATGATGTTGTGCGTTCCATGGATCTTGGAATACTCCCAAAGTATTCCTGTTTCATCTCATGGATCGTCGTACGAACTACCTGTTGGCCATCCACCTTCACCGATAGATCTGAATGGTTCTGCACCTTACCTAAGAAGGTCAACTGGACTCTGGGATGATCCATCAAAATCGTATGCACCTGCTCCATATCTGATTGAGATAGGGTCAATACAATCCTTGACTGTGATTCCCCAAACAGTAGAGCATCCCTACGAAGCGGAGTCTCTGGTGTGATCTCAATCTCTGCACCAAGTCCGTCTGAAAACAGAACACTCTCTGCAATGGCTACTAAGAGTCCTCCATCCGATACATCATGAGCACTTTGAATCACTCCTTTCTGAATCAGGGCGAGCGTTGCGCGTTGGACTTCATGCTCTTCAAACAGATCCATGTAGGGAGCATCTCCACAGATCAGTCCACAGCAGTGGCTTAAATACTCTGTTCCTCCAAGATCCTCAATCTCTCCTCGAAAACTCCAATTCTCTGGACTCAGTTGATAAATGAGATGCCCCGGGGCAGAAAACCCTGCCAGTGTTGTGTGCACTTCAATATCCTTCATCACACCCAACATTCCAATGGTCGGCGTTGGAAAGACAGCCCCATCAGGATTTTCATTATAGAAGGAAACATTCCCCCCTGTGACAGGAGTATTCAACATCCTGCAGGCATCACTCATTCCAGCAACAGCTTCCCTGAAGGTCCAGTAGACCTCTGGTTTATATGGATTACCAAAGTTAAGACAGTTTGTAATCGCCACAGGAGTTCCTCCTGAACATACTACATTGCGGGCAGCTTCTGCCACAGCAATCTGTCCTCCTTTGCGTGGATTCAGATAGACATACCGACCATTACAGTCGGTTGTCACTGCAAGTCCTTTATTTGAGTTTTTGATACGTACGACAGCAGCATCACTTGGACCTGGCCCCAAAACAGTGCCAGTACGTACCATCGTATCATACTGCTCATACACCCACTGCTTGGATGCAATATTGGGGGATGCGAGGAGGTGCATCAATGCACTCTGAACCTCACCAAGTTTAAGATCGTCCAATTCTGGAATATTGCCTGAAGTATGTAGATATTGTGGCTGACGCACTTCGCGATGATAGATGGGGGCTCCTCCTCCAAGGACCAAGTGATCCGCTTCCACATCAGCAACGAGTTCGCCCCGATAGTGCACTTGCACTCGCCCAGTATCGGTTACTTCTCCTATACACACCGCATGCAAATCCCATTTTTCAAAGATCTGCACAAGGGTTTCTTCTTTTCCTGGTACACAGACCAGAAGCATGCGCTCCTGACTTTCGGAGAGCATGATTTCATAGGCCGTCATATTGGGCTCTCGGACGGGGACATGATCCAGATTGAGGTGCATGCCTGACTCTCCTTTTGCACTCATTTCACAGGATGAACAGGTGATTCCTGCCGCCCCCATATCCTGAATCCCGACCACGACATCCGCTGCGAGTGCCTCAAGGGTCGCTTCCAACAGCAATTTTTCAGTAAAGGGATCACCTACTTGCACACTAGGGCGTTTTTGCTCGCTCTCTTCGGTAATTTCTTCTGATGCAAAGGTTGCACCGTGGATACCATCCCTTCCAGTAGCAGAACCAACGATAAACACCTTATTGCCTGGCCCTTTCGCGATCGCAGATGCTGTTGCATCTGTCTTCACAATGCCTACACTCATGGCATTCACCAGAGGGTTTCCCTCGTACGCTGGATCAAAATAGACTTCTCCTGCGACGGTTGGAACTCCAAAAGAATTTCCATAGTCTCCAATACCGCGTACGACACCATCAAAGAGATATCGGACTCGACTCTGTTGCAGTGAACCAAACCGAAGTGAATTCAATGCACAGATGGGGCGAGCTCCCATGGTAAAGATATCCCGATGGATTCCGCCTACCCCCGTAGCCGCCCCCTGATACGGTTCAACAGCTGAGGGATGATTGTGGCTTTCAATCTTAAAGGCAACGGCGAGCCCATCCCCTATATCGACCAGTCCTGCATTCTCATCTCCCGCACCTACCAGAAGAGCTTCTCCTTCTCTGGGAAGTGTCTTTAATACGGCAATGGAGTTTTTGTATGAGCAGTGCTCACTCCACATCACAGAATATATGCCTATCTCTGTGATGGTAGGGGTTCTACCCATCCGCTCTAAAATCCACCGATATTCCTGCTCTGTGAGCCCATGCTCAAGAGCAATTTTCTCGTCAACTAGTCTTTTGGGATCCATGAATTTCCAGACAGTATTCTCGTTAAACGCTTCGTTCTTGGTTTTGTCAATGTTGAGTTCATACTCGGTACCGTCCTCAGAACAGATTTAATTTCTGCGTTATAGCCCATTTGGTATTGCAGGCTTTGCTGTTGTATCTTTTGTTGTCTGATCAAATAGACGTTTAGCGTCACTTGCTCCTTGCCAGATTTTGCTGAACGACTATAACTTTCATACTAAACTTTCAGACTTTGCACTAAATGGGGATTGCAGACCAAAAAGCCTATCTCAAAAATGAGATGCAAGGATATGTACATCTGAAGGAATGATTGTATTGGTCATTCCATTGTAAACCGCTTGAAGAAGGCATGCATCATCCTGCTGAAGATATTATTTCCGAGGCGTTTGCATCAACGGATGAAGATTGCGTGCTACATTTGTTTTCCAAGCTGTGTAATGATACGGAAAATCCTACATCATCAGCTTCCATTCTAACAATGTCTAGGGCGACATGGTAGACTTGGAACTGAGGTTTGGCGAGCAGTGATCATGGGCAAAGCCTTGATGAGTGAGAATATATAGATCCGAGATGCAGGACTGCATGCTTCGGAATTTTGGGGTGGTCATCGTATACGACAGATTCTTTTGAGTAGAGTCAATAATGAGCCATTACAAAGGTTCTGAAACTATATGGAAGAGGTTATTGAGGACTTACGTCAGCAAGAATAATTTCACCTACGAAATGGTACAGATATACACGACATCTTGAGGAAGCGATTTCTGCTGATGCCGTAAGTAGTAATCTGAAACTTGAGATGATTCCCTCTTGATTCGGGGATAAAGGTGTACACTAGCCTGGGTTACCAATTTAGCAAGCTAAGGACTCCACTGGTTACTCAACACTTTATCACTCTTCATTTTGAAGTACTTCATATCGTTCTACTTCTCCTTTGATGCTTGAGTCTGACTATGCCCGAGCGAAAGTTCTACAACCTCTTTCTTGGAGAGATCACAAGTGGGCTCCACAGATGTCCGTGATAGTGTCATCCCGCCCATGAAGGATCCTCCCATCGGGAAAGAAGTCAAGATTTAGGATTGTGACAAGTTTAATGCAGTATATCAAAGTCCACTAAATTTCCCTCAATAAGCAAACCCGAAAGAATGCTAAAAAGATTAGCCTCCACCGCATAAGAAATCGCTATCAACCACCCACCAACTCCGAGGGCAATGGTGAATCATGCACTTATCAGGCCACAATAAGATTATGTCTCAAACTCTGAGCATCAATCTTTGACTCCAGATGTGAAACGATTTTTGCCGAGGCTATGTTGCCAATGCGTTCGTGAACTCGTTCGCCTTGCTGGGTCAAGACATAATTGCGAAAAAATGAGAAATCGCTAAGATCAAGGTTGAATTTTGATCTTCCATGATAAAATCAGTGAATTGCTCAAGATTAGCAAAACTGCCTGATCTACTGACTTAGCAGATGTACCAGAATAATAGTCAGGAGTGATAGCCCCGCAGTTCCTAAAATCCCTAAAAGCCATTTCATTGAGTTCAGCTCACGTCTGAACATGTCAAACTCAGATTTAAAGGTTGTAACTGGCATTTCTTTTTGAATTTCTACTAGTTCGTGGGTCTCTGATTCTGTCAGAGATCCGCCTTCCATCCACTTACGCAACAAGGAAAATGCTCTTGTTGGCAAAAACTCAAATGGAGCTATTTTGTCTTTCCTTGCCATGAATGAATCAACTTGTCCATTTTACCAATCTATATCTGAATGGTTCCAAAAAGTAATATTTTGACTAATTAATTAGCACACGCAGATCTTACTCTTTTACCTCTTTTCCATGCTCAGGTTATTTTCAATTATTCTGCTGTTTTCTCCTTCGTTTCATATGTCGATCGCACAAATTGATCGGGATCTAATTGAAGAAACTCATGCGGCATTAACCACCCTTCATGCCACAACAAACGGGGGAGAATGGAGAAACAACGCGGTTTGGGATACAACTACTGTCCCAATGTCTATGAATGAGTTGAATTCTTGAGTTGGGGTAAGTGTATCAGGAGAGAGTGATTCTCTGAGACTTAGTCTTTATCTGAGGAACAACCAGTTGACGGGAAGCATTCCCCCAGAGTTAGGTAACCTGTCGCATACTCTTAGTAATATAGATCTGAACAATAATCAATTGACAGGTACTATCCCCAGAACTTTTATTACAATACCATTCATAGACGAATTTCTTTTTCATGCAAAAAATGGGCTGTGTGCTCCATCAGATGATGAATTCCAAGGTTGGCTCCAACGTGTTGATTCTTGGAGTGGGGAGATTTGTGAACCTAATGTTTCCATTGAGCAATTAAGTTCCATCCCTACGGATTTCGTTTTGCACGGCAACTACCCGAATCCTTTTCAAGAATCTACGAGCCTACGATTTGACCTGCCTTACAATGCCCATATAAGCGTGGACTTAGTGGATATTACCGGTAGGGTTGTATATCAACTTTCGCCTGTGAGCATACAAGCTGGATGGGAGCGAGAAATACAGCTACGTAACCTTTCGCTTCCCCCTGGAATGTACCTATATCGATTGACTGTAGATGATTATGTGGGAAAAGTGATGCACACGAGAAGTTTTATTAAGGTTCGCTGATCGACCACTGCCGTGATGATCTGAATGAACATTCAAAGATATTCAACGACCCATGGCACCAATCACCATATCTTGTATTGTGCTCTCAAAAATACATGTCGCGTTGCCGCTGGAAAAAACTGGGGTGCACCAAAGCCAGCATTCCCATATAGGAGTACTTTTGAATCCAAAACATTATTGA
>JAPOUL010000115.1 GCA_026708685.1 Bacteroidota bacterium | reverse complement strand
GATATTTATCCCAGCAGTGCAAAAATGGGATAAATGAAGATTTTATTGGGCTTAATTTGTATAAGTTATTTTTGGACGAGCCCTAGATGAAGCACATCAGTATCGTGGTGCAAAGGGTATAGAAATGGGGATGTTGATCCGTCGCCTCAAACAACGCTTGCGTGATGGAGGGAGACAGGGAGAATTTCAATGCATTGCTACTAGTGCAACGATTTCATCTAATCAAAGCCAACGGGATAAAAAAGCTGTTGCTGAATTCGCACAGGAGTTATTTGGCGAACCGTTTGATGAAACGGGAATTATTTTTAGTCAACCCTCACAGGTTAATGATTCTACCGGAACCCCACGCCGCTATCATACCTTTCTACGTGCACTTGAAGGTGCATTTCTTGTTCACAAAGGGGGAGAGGATACCGTAGTACTCAATCGTAAGGGTACATCTGATAATGGGACAAGGGGAGTGGCATTGGAGGTTGCTCTTTGCCGTGAATGTGGGCAACATTACTATGTCGGTCAAGAGAAGGGAGGTATATTGAAGGAAGCAGACCGAGATCCGTGTAGTCCATACTTTGGTGTGGATTTTTATCTTCCTACTGAAGATGGGAAAGAATGGCTATGCCGATGCTGTGGTAGACTATCAAATTCAAGTATCAATTGCATTTCATGTGTAGATTCTGGCTCTATTCGCGTGAAGAAGTGCAAATCTGATGAAAAATATTTGGACAGACTTAGAAAGTGCGAGGCTTGCGGATACCAGCGAGGTGGAACTGGTGATCCAGTGCAAGTGATAATCCATGGATCAGATGGGCCGAATTCCGTGATTGCTACGGCCCTGCACGAATTACAGCCTGAAGGAAAACGAAAAGTTTTAGCGTTTGCCGACAGCCGTCAAGAAGCTGCTTTTTTCGCATGGTATCTGGAAGATTCTTACCAAAAATTACGCGACCGAAATCTTATTTTCAAGGCTATCCAGTTTCATCCAGTTGACGAAGAGGGATTGTCCATAGATGACATCCAGAATCGCGTGCTCAAACAATGGGATATAGCAGGACTATTTAGTGAAGCGGATACAAAAGAACATAAATCCCGTAAAGTCTTGACATCCATTCTACGTGAAGTAATGACCAACGAGAAAAGGTTATCCTTGAGCGGTGTAGGTTTAGTCAAGTGGTTCATTACACTTCCTAAGAGATTCCGTATCCCAGATAGTTTCTATCGGTCACCGTGGATGTTTACAAATGAGGAGGCACATAACCTGATTTGTTATTTGTTAGACGACATGAGATCGCATCGTGCAGTTGGTTTGCCCAGTGATGCTGCAATTCCAGATTGGAATGAAATATCACCTTGGCCTCGGCAGTCATTTAGTAGTGCCAAACCCCGTCGAAGGCGTAATGTGCGGCAGTGGGGTGCCATCAATTCCTCAACGATAAAACATTATCTGTTCAGGTTGTTGAAAGACAGCGGCCTTTCCGAAGATGAAAAAATGTCAGAGTCAATCAAGTTGATGCAAAATCTTTGGGATCAACTAAGGAAGCATCCTAACTCAGATATTCTTGTCCGATCAGAAAAGAATGACACCTTTTATCTTCATTCACAATGGATTAGAATAAAACCAGCCAGATATAGAGATTTATGGGAATGCAATATATGCTCCACTCTAAGCTCATACAATATCCGGAATATTTGTCCTAGAAATGGTTGCCCTGGTAAGTTGTCATTGAGCGACATGGAAAGACTAAAAGAAAATCATTACCGAATTCTTTACGAAAGTAATGAACTGCCACCTATGTTGTCTGCCGAGGAACATACAGCACAAATTGATACTGAAAAAGCACGTTATAGACAAGATCAGTTCAAGAAAGGAAACATTAACCTACTAAGTTCTTCAACTACGTTTGAGGTCGGAGTGGATCTGGGAGATCTAGATGTAGTGTTTCTGCGAAATGTTCCCCCAGAGTCATTTAATTATACACAGCGGGTTGGCCGTGCTGGGCGCCGTGGCAATCCTGGACTAGTCGTTACATACTGCCGTAGAAATCCTCATGATTTGTATCATTATGAAGACCCAAATGAACGAGTCCTGCAAGCAACGATTCATCCACCCCGTCTACACATGACAAATAAAAAAATCGTTTTACGCCATATGATAGCTGTTGTCTTATCTGAATTCTTCAGGCATCACCCTGATAAGTTCGAAACTGTTGAAAAATTTATTGGCGATTGGTATAACCCTCGGGCTACAAGCGATCTTCGCACATTCTGCCAGAACAATTCCAAATTAAAGGATACTCTCCTTCAAATCGTTCCAAAGAGAATGAATGCTATAGTCGGACTAAACGACGAAACATGGACCCATTATATTGCTGGTCCGAAAAGTCGTTTTGCCTCTATGGAAGCGGAAGCCTGTGTAGATTTTATAGAAATGAAGAAGCTCGAACTAGAATGCATTGACAAAGGGAAGTATAACATGCTCGTACGTATAAGTAAGCGTATGAATACCATTTCAAAGGAGATGATAATCAATTTCCTTTCTCGTAAGGCTATTATTCCAAAGTATGGTTTCCCCGTAGATGTTGTTGAACTTGATGTCCGATCTAGTGATGGACGACCCACGGGGGTAACACTTCAGAGAGATTTGTCTCAAGCAATCGCTGAATATGCACCAGGTGGAAAAGTGGTCGCCAATAAACAAGAGTGGGAATCATATGGCATCAAGTTGGTCCCAGGTAAGGGATTGACCATACGTTACTACTTTATGATGATGCTCGCAACTTTAAACAATGGAACGAAAACGAAACAATCTCGGATTCAGACCGTGATCAAAAATATCTCATTCCTGAATTTGGCTTTGTTACCCCTCTATTCGGAAAGCCATCAGAGCCGAAAGGTCGGGCACGACGTCTGTACACAACTCGTCCGTTCTTCCGTGGATTTGACGCACAGCCTGAATCTACGACCATCTCTGGCGTTGAGGTGACCAAAGCAGTTCCAGGTATACTTGTTATATTATGCGAGGGTAAGAACAGGCAGGGTTTTTACATTTGCCATACCTGCGGCCGTCACATGGAGAACCCGAAGGTGAAGCATAAATCGCCATATGGCACAGAATGCTCGGCTACTCTGGAGAAATTTTCTCTTGGTCATGAATTGTCTACCGATATTGTTCGTCTTCAATTTCCAGATCTTTATGAAGAGTGGGGTACATATTCGGTTGCTTATGCTGTCCTACTTGGGGCATCGGATACACTTGAAGTGCCAGCTACAGACTTAAATGTGACAATTACTAGAGGTAATCAGCCAGATGAAGCTGCTATAGTGCTTTATGACAATGTTCCAGGCGGTGCTGGCCTTGTTGCACAACTTGAGAATGAAGATGTCTTTCTAGATGTACTTCATGCTGCATGTGATCGTGTACATGGAAAATGTGGCTGTGATTCAAGCTGCTACGGATGCCTCCGAAGCTATCGTAATCAATTTGCACATGCTCATCTTAATCGTAATACAGCACTTGCCATTCTTGAACGAGTGAGTAAAATTCATATGGTGCCTCAGTAGGATATTTAGTTTAATGACTTCTTGATCCTCTTCGGAGAATATATTGATACAGCTTTGGAGATAAGCTATCAACACTCAGATAATCTTTTGGCACAATGCACAATGGAATCAATCAATTATTGTTATTAATCCCCCCCAAGGATATAATCATTCAATCTACACGATTCGTGATAGAATCCTTTTTTTATCTATGAGTTTACCAAAGCGTCATCATATTGTGCCACAATTCATTCTGAAACGATTTACAAATCAGAATCAAAAACTCTGGTGTTTTAGAAAAGAGAGATCCCATTGCTTTCTCGCATCTACTCAGAATGTTTTTGTTGAGAATAACTTTTATTCAATCATCCAGAGTGATGGTTCAAGAGATACTTCTATGGAAGGAAGATTAGCAGACATAGAATATAAAGCAGACAAAATCTTATGTAAAATAATTGAAAATTCTCGTATGAGACCATCTTTACAAATATCACATATTGAACATACAATTTTGACGAGATTCTTATTCATTCAGAGTTTTCGTAGTCAATCATATCGTGAATCTGCATATAATCCAGAATTATTTGATATATCTGTTGAAATTAACGAGAAGCTTGGGTATTTCCTTTCAGAACAGGATAGAAAGATCTGGGAAGATGAAGAGATTAGATCAAGGATGAGCCAGAGTATATTTTTAAGATCCCTTGATAAACTCTTATCTGACGGTTTTTGGGAATCCAAGTTTGTGCGTGAAATCATGCAAAAAAACATCGGTCTCATGCGAATTATTGATGATAGAGAAAGCTTCATAATTGGTGATTATCCAATTGTTAGTATGTCAAACCAAGAGGAATTCTCAAAATATGACCAGCCTGATGAAGTGTATCTGCCAATATCGCATGATATAATCATTTATTGGCGGAGGAAGAATGATATCCTAGAATGTCGCAGTATTACTGACAATCAATTCATCAAACGGATTAATGAAATTATTTTGAGTCAAAGTCGAACGGTTGCAGGTAGATCCAGAGATCTAATTACATCGCTATCCACGAGTATGGCCGCCTTTGATGACCCTGCACGATTGAAGCCCTTTGACAGGGAGGCGATAGTCACAAAACTTACAAGTGGTGACTCTGATCCATCACTCATTTCAATTGAGTAAAGGACAACTTAATTTTAAGGGTATTCAGTTTTGGGGCTTCCATTTTTTTAAGTGGAAGAAGCACGAGAGGGAGGGTATATATATTCAGATGAAATTGCCCACTTATTCAGATCGATGTTGCACACCCTGTAGCACCTATTGTGGAGTTGATTTTTAGTGTTTATGTGTACTTAAAGGTTAGAGAAGTCATCTTGACCTTTGATCTTGAATATATTGAAACATGTCAAGTACAATCATTTTGATTTTATTACACGGTAACGAACTATAACACCTGAAACGCCAAACGTGACCATCACCGCACAATAGAGATGGATACAGAACGAAATCCGCCCAAATTATTTCATATGATTCTGATAGATGCGTTCACAAACACACATTTCCGTTCTAAATGATCTCTACGGCATTTCGGAGCTAAGGTAATGGGTCGCTCTTTGCAGTCTGTATCCATTGACGAATGGTGTCACTGTCTAGGATACCATGTTTGAGCATGGATAAGGCAAGTTGAACGCTGTAATTCCGTAAATCGGGCAAATCATTTTTCAGCTCTGCATCATCCCAGTCGTATCGTAGCTCTTCCAAAAGGTATGAGAGTCCCCTTAAGGTCATGTCTTGGATCTTTTGTTTTTGAATATTGCTCCCTTTTTCAAAAATTAATTTAGCTATATGTAGAGCAATTCTGAGCGTGTTCTTTCTTCGAATTGCAATCATAATACCAACCTCATGGATTAACTCATCAGGGGGAGCATCAATATGTGAAGTGAGCTCATTAGAATGGAATATCCATTGATTCAATGAGATCAATGCTACTTCGGCTATGTCCTGAACTGGTGATAACATCCCCAGTTTCAGAGTTTGAATGAGTTCAGCAGAACGATTCTTAAGTACCATTGAAAGGCTCGGGATAAATCCAAAAGCGGGGAATCTCAAATCAATCAATGTATTCATTTTTTGATAGAACTTTTCGGCAAGATGTGATGTGATGTTGACTTCAAGGAGAATTGAGCTTACACCATTGATTTCATTGATGATTAACTTATCAATGGAATGAAAACTAATAAATGATGATGTGTTTTTGGGAGAAGGCATGGGGAGGTCAGTCCATCGAGAAAGAGCAGTCATAAGGAATTGTTCTTCCCTTTCAGAAAGAGTCAGTAGTTTACCGTAATTCCTTAGTCCAGTCATGGCTCTTCCGACTTGGACGAGAGCCTCTCCCAAATCTTTGTCACTTTTCGTCATACTCCCTCCATCCGAGAAATATTTTTTGCGAAAGCATCGTTCTGCCAGACCAATCTCAGGCTCAGGAAGCACAATAAACTTCCAATCATCCAAATTAGTCCCTTTTGGTAGCCCATTCAATTCAGTGTACTTTTCATTCCATAGTGCACTTGCAACCTGGGTCGGTTCATTGTTCGTGAGTAGCCCCCATAATGTAATATGATAGATCCAAATAGATGACCAAACACGAATGTTTCCATCTTTATTTAAATCAAGTATCAACTGACGGATCACTCGGTTCCAAAGGCTTTCATTATCATCTGTGCGTTCAGGTGGTGTAAATAGCTCGCCTAAAAGATCACCAGGATTTGGGTAAACAAAAAGGGGATCATCTATGTTTCCTATTCCAAGGATAGGTGCACTCAAAAAATCAAGGATTCGTGCGTCCTTTCGGTTTTTAGGTAAAGCATGCCATGAACGTTTTAATACATTCCAAAGAGATTGATGTAGTGATACATTTTGTATGATTAATTCATTATCATATGTCTTGACAGCATTATTAAACGTTTTCTCAATCTCTTCGGATTCCAGGCGAATCACAAGCCTTGACAAAATCTCCATCGCTACCGCCATTCGCTTTGCCCAAAACTTTGGTATACCACCTGTATCAAGGACTTTAATTTGCGGTAGTGCGTATTTAATGGCATCATTGCAAATATTGACGATTGTTCTCGCCAATTCTACTGGCATCACTGCGACTTGCGGTCTAGTAAGGATTCGTCCGATAAGATCGTTACTACGATTAAGGGATATTCTAAGAATCATTCGCAAAGACAATTCTGGTTCTAACAGAGACAATTCTTCCGCCGCAATTTTCAAAGTATTAAAATTAAAAATTGGTATCGCGGCTACTTCGGATAAACGAATTGCCCGATGGGCATTTTTCCATCTTTCCCATTCCGTGTTAGAGATTCGGAATCCAGAAATCACCTTCATATTCAAGTCAAATGCGGGGGACAACTCATCCTCCTCCGTTGATTTCAGAACATCAGACAAGCTGCGTATCTCAACCGATATGTCGCATTTAAGGGGTGCCAATTTTTGTCTTCTTTCATGGAGTTGGTCTAAGCCAAATCGCATGAATTTGAAACGGTCAATGGTTGACTTAATTACCGATCGCAAGTTTGCAAGGGTTTTCGATTTCCGACTCAAATTCCCTAATAATTTATGGATTTTCGGGAATAAATCGTCAAATTTTCTCAAAATTTCGCCAT
>JAPOUL010000028.1 GCA_026708685.1 Bacteroidota bacterium | reverse complement strand
GCATGATTATTATTTGCCGTAGATCCATAGATCGTATTATCCTCGCCAATGCCTAACCCCCATGTATTATTGCTAAACTCGGCAATCGGTTCAAGCTGTGTTCCATCCGTAGCCACCTTGAAGATTCCCCTTCGTAGAATGAGTGCATCAGGATCAGGTGCATGTCCAGATTCGTAGAGCCCACTATATCCGACCGCTCCCCAGAGAAAATTATCAATGCCGATTTTGAGGTTGCTCATGACGGCGTGGGTATCATAGGTACCAAAGGCATCTTCCACAAGAATCTGTCGTTCGTCCGCACGATCATCCCCATCGGTATCTTTTAGGAGGACAAGGTGTGGGGCTTGTCCTACAATAGCCCCACCTTTCACGAGTGCAATTCCAGTAGTAAGGGGCAGGTTTTCAGCAAAGCGTATACATGAATCTGCACGAAGATCTCCATCTGTATCCTCACAAATGGTAATACGATCCCTGCCTGATTGTTCACCGACATGATCATGTGGATAATTGGTCGATTCAACCACCCACAGCCGTCCACGCTCATCCCAGGTGAGGGCAATGGGATTGACAATATCGGGTTCATGGGCAAAAACATGAACTTTAAATCCCTCTGGAACCTCAAGTTGTGTGAGTGTTTCTTCAGGGGTGAGAGGTTGCTGAAGTTCGTGCAGACCAATGCCATTACTCACGATGGAATAACGCAGGAGTGCTTCACCAGAACAGCCAGTCAAAATGAGAAAAAGAGTGCCAATCAAGGAAAGGGATTTCATCAGCAAGAATCAGTAGAGCGAAGTGTATTCCAGGGTACCTGTGTAGACAGGTCTTCGGCGAGGGGCAGTTCAAGTTCTGGATGAGTGAGGGATACAAACAGGGTAGCGGGTATGGTACACGTATTGAAGGAGGCATGGGGAAGTCCCTCTGGAATCATCACTGCATCACCTTCGGTCAGAACTTTACATGTTTCTCCAATCCATTGTTCAATAGTCCCTTTCATCACCACAATCAATTCTTCACGTCCAGGGTGACAGTGAAAGTCGTGGCCTTTACCAGGGGAAATTTCAGCGATGGCAGCAAACAGTCCAGAGGAAACTGGATTGGGATAATTGATCCAGGTGTTGGTTCCCTGATCAACCGATTCGGTAAAGTGGGAATCTTTAGAAAGAAAGTATTTTTCTAGCATGAGCGTCGTTGGGCCGCAGGGCAGGGAATCTGTTTAAATTCTTGTGTAAGATGGATGAGCGATTCTTCAATCCCCATCCGCTCAAGGCTGCTTGCTCCTACAAATCCTACCGTATCGGTATGCTCATTAATATAGGCAGCATCCGAAGGAGTACATATAGGTCCACCGTGGCTCAGAAATAGAATATCTTTACGAACTTGACGGGCAGCTTCAATGATCCTTTGTGTCCGAGAGGCAGCTTCTTCAAGTGTACAGGTCGCTTCAGTCACACCAATGGATCCACCAATGGTGCATCCCACATGAGCAATGATGGCATCCGCACCGGCTTCTGCCATCATACGGGCCTCTTCAGGGGAGGCAACATACACGATCGTGAAAAGATCAATTCCCTGTTTTTGGGCCAAGTCGACCATATCAATTTCATGCTGAACACTCATACCGGTTTCTTCAAGGACTTGACGAAAGAGACCATCCACGATGGAATGCGTGGGAAAATTATTGATTCCACTAAATCCCATGTCTTTCACTTTGAGCAAATGATGCCAGATTCGTCTGCGCGGATCCGATGCGTGAACTCCACAGATGACGGGAATTTCTTTGACGGTTGGAAGAACTTCATATTCTCCAATTTCCATCGCCACGGCATTCGCATCACCATAGGCCATCAGTCCAGCGGTGGACCCATGCCCAGACATTCGAAAACGCCCAGAGTTGTAGATAATCAGAAGATCCGCCCCACCTTGCTCAATAAATTTAGCACTGATTCCCGTGCCAGCTCCAGCTACAATGATCGGTTCACCGCGATCTAGGGTTGCGTGCAAACGCTCTAAAACTTCCTCTCTGGCATAAGGATTACCAACTCCGGTCCAAGGGTTCGGCATGGATCATCATTTGATGGGATGAAAGGTGATTTCTCATAAATGTCAATGAGGTTTCAATAATATAAGCAGAAAAATGGATTTCGTTGATTCTTTGGTAAAATCTTAATATATTTGGTATTCAACCAATCATCAACTAATGAAACGACTCAATCGTCGCAGTTTTCTCAAAGGTTTAGCAAGTGCTGCTACCCTTCCAGTCATCATTCCCGCATCAGCTCTTGGGCGAGGACAACGCCCCGCCCCTAGTGAACGCATCACCATGGGATTCATCGGGATGGGAAGCATGGGGATGTATAATTTGCAAGGGTTTCTTGAAAAACCAGATGTTCAAGTATTGTCGGTATGTGATGTGAATCCATCTGGCGACAATTATGCAGGTAGTGGATTGAAAGGACGTGACCCGGCCCGTGAATTAGTGGAGTCATACTATGCTGAGAACAGCCCAATGGCTTCCTATACCGGTTGCGATGCTTATCCTTTTTTCTGGCAAGTACTGGAGCGAGATGATATTGATGCCGTCTGCCTAGCACTTCCTGATCACTGGCATGGATATATGACGGTGATGGCTGCCAAAGCTGGAAAAGATATGTACAGCGAAAAGCCTCTTTCACGTACCATTCATGAAGGTAGGTTAATGGTCAATGCCGTGAGAAAATATGATGTGATCTTTCAGACGGGAAGCCAACAGCGTTCGGAGCAGAATTTTCGTCACGCCTGTGAGCTGGTTCGCAATGGTTACATTGGTGATGTACAAAAAGTATACGCTCAGGTAGGAGGAATTTCACGCCCCTTCCCCCACTCCAACCCTGAACCCATCCCAGAGGGCTTCCTCTATGAGTTGTGGCTCGGCAATGCTCCATCCGCTCCCTATCATCATGAGCGCGTAAGTGGAGGCTATAATACCGAAGAGGGGGCATGGCGTGCATGGAGGCCCTATTCAGCAGGTCATGTTGCAGATTGGGGTGCCCATAACTTTGATATTTCCTTGTGGGGATTAGGGTTGGACCATTCGGCTCCCGCTCAGATTATTCATGCCTCTGATGCAGATGAAAACGAGCTCACACTCGTCTACGATGACCATCCCCCTATCATCAAAAAGAAAGGACCGCATGATGGGATGATCCAATTCATCGGTACCGATGGTTGGGTTGGTGTCAGTCGAGGTGATATTTGGGCCTCAGATGAAAAACTACTGACCCTTGAAATGAAGCCCAGTGATACACACCTCTACCGCAGTAAAGATCACCGAAGAGATTTTTTGAACTGCATCAAGACGCATAGCCTTCCAATATGTGATGTCGAGATAGGACACAGTTCCTCTGTCGCGTGTTTGACCAGTGAAATCTGCATGCGTTTAGGACGCACACTTGAGTTCAACCCGATCAAGGAAACCTTTATGGATGAAGAGGCGAATCATTTATTGACCCGGAAGATGCGCGGGCCTTGGTCGCTGTAGTGAGTTTCACTTTTTCACCATTCGATTTGATTAGAAGAGATAGACTCATCTAAAACTGAACATCCTCTGATAGCCCTGTTGTCATCTACCAGAAGATGATCAAATACCCTGATTACTGTGGACATGTGGACTTGAATGGATGTAGCAGTACAATGGTGAGAATGTTACGTTAACCAGTAACGAGTTTAGACTGGTTGTGGTAAGCCTATGTCCTATGGAGTGTGATTCGTATCTACATACCACAAAAAAGGGTACTTGGGAATTATCCCCAAGTACCCTGACCATCATGGATTCACAATGTGCAACAAGAGCGTCAGCGAACAGGAGTGACTGCTGCCATATCCTCTTCACGCGTCCGAACGCGAATGATACGCTCTACGGGTTGCACGAAAATTTTTCCATCACCAACATGACCGGTGTGTGCACTATCGCAGATGACTTCAATGGCAGTTTCCACGAATTCATCCGAGACACCAATATCGATCATGATTTTATCCTTCAACTCCATTTTTGCCGTTGTACCCCGATAGGTTTCAACGACTTTCACTTCTCCTCCATGGCCACGGACATTTGAGACGGTCAGTCCGGTAATCTTAGCCTGATAGAGAGCACGAAGTACGTCAGGAAGTTTGGAGGGTCTTATGATTGCTTTAACAAGTTTCATTGGTCTAAGAATTATTTGGTATGAGTGAGTCCATTCACACTGGCGGGTGCCTCTGCTTCATTGAGTAGGACAGCACCCTCACCAGTGGCATAGGCTTCTTCTCCATGTGCAACGAGATCCATTCCCATTCCTTCTTCGGAAACTTCCGCACGCAATTGGGTAATCAATCCAACGAGCTTAAGAATGATATAGGTCACAACTCCACTAAATACAGCCACCGCAGCGACGGACAGAGCCTGAATTCCTAACTGCCCAAAGCTTCCACTATAGAAAAGTCCATCCGCTCCACCAGAGTTGATGGCCGTGGTTGCAAGAATTCCAGTGAGTAGAGCACCCATGATTCCTCCCATTCCATGAGCAGCAAAGACATCAAGAGAATCATCAAGGCTCGTTTTCGTTCGCCATTTAATGATGAAGTAGCTTGGAATGACTCCGATAGCCCCAAGGATGAGTGCACCTCCAGGTGATACAAATCCAGCAGCTGGTGTAATGGCAACCAGACCTACAACAATCCCCGTAGCAATGCCAACAGCAGTGATTTTTCCCGTTGTAAAGTGATCCATTAATGTCCAAACAAAAACCCCAGCAGCTGGTGCAAGAAGGGTATTCACCAGCGCCAGTGCAGCAATTCCATCGGCAGCCAGTGCACTTCCTCCATTAAACCCAAACCAGCCAAACCACAATAGTCCAGCACCCAGCAGGACAAATGGCACGTTATGAGGCAGGAGTGCTTCTCTACCATAATCCTTGCGAGGTCCTAAAACCTTCGCAGCAACCACAGCAGCGATTCCTGCATTCACATGAACGACCGCACCTCCTGCAAAGTCAAGAGCACCCAAGTTACCGAGCCAGCCTCCACCCCAGACCCAATGGCATACGGGTGCATAGACGAGTAGTCCCCACAGACCAATAAACAGGACGTAGGGCGTAAATCTCATGCGCTCCACTACAGCACCAGAAATGAGAGCAGCGGTAATGATGGCAAAGGTGCCCTGAAATCCTACAAAAAGTAAATCTGGAATGGTGCCGTTAGGACCAAGTCCTACACCCGATAGCAGGATGGCCGAAAAATCACCGAAAAAATTATTGCCCGATCCAAACGCAAAGGAATAGCCGGCGATGGCCCATAAGGTCCCGGAAACGCCCAAGGCAACAAAGCTCATCATCATCGTATTGAGAGCATTCTTGGATCGCACCAGTCCACCATAGAAAAAAGCCAGTGCGGGAGTCATTAACAGAACCAGCGCCGTTGAAATCAGTAGCCACCCCGTATCTGCACCGCTGATGGGATTGACGGCCTCCGCATCCTGAGCAAATGCGGTCAAAGGAACAAGGAAACCCAAGATTGCCAAGCAACCAAGTTTTTTATATAGCATATTTGTGAAAATTTAAGTTGAACGAAAAAATACCTTATTAATTTAGGAAAATAATTCATAATAACAAAATTATTACGTTGATTTTTCCAATTAATGCAAATTTTCACAAACTGTACCCATCCCCATTAGAAAAACTTGATGGGATGAACCTTCCCTTCAAGGATCGGATCAGTCGGAATTCATGATGAACAGGGGAGAATCTCTGAGATCTTCAAAGTTGGGACGTAACCTCTCAGTATTGTAAAATTTTTCTACGTCAACGACCTTATGCGGTCCATTGATGACTTCCATCGTAATACTTCCGTAGACCCCATTACGGATATTCACCAAACGACCCGATGTGCCTTCCAGAATTAGGTCAAGAGCTAAATTCCCGTAGGCCATGGGAACGACACAATCCAGAGCATCAGGAGCACCGCACCGTACCAGATACCCGAGTCTCTGGTTGACGACATTGATGCGTTTACCGTCATTGTACTTTGGCGATCGTTTTTTGAGTTCTGCTCCTACTCGGTCACCAATGCCCCCCAACTTTGCATGTCCATACTGATCTTTTTCTGAACCCAGAAAAGACATTTGATCATCTCCAATGATTTTTGCACCTTCAGAAACCAAAACAACAGAATACCGACTTGGATTCCGATTCCGATCATAGACCATCAGGTCCGTCAATAGATCAATATTAAAATCGATCTCTGGAATGACACAGCGATCCGCAGCACCTGCCATGGCAGGCAGAAGTGCAGAATATCCAGCGTAGCGACCGAAGACTTCAATGACCAGAAATCGTTCATGGGATCCCGCTGAGGTTCTGAGAGTATTGGCAAGCTCAATCGTTCGGGTCACGCAGGTACCAAATCCAATACAATAATCGGTTCCAGGAACATCGTTATCCATTGTTTTGGGGATGGCCACTACATTGACCCCCTCTTTGTGGAGTCGATATCCGTAGCTGAGAGTGTCATCTCCACCGATAGGAATCAGGTAATCAATCCCTAAATATTCAATGTTGGAGAGAACCGCCGATGTCACATCATTGACCTCTTCAGTGAATTGTTCCTTGAGATGAGCAGGAAGTAGTGTTTGGGGAAGATGACTAGGCCGCGTACGGGAGCTATGTAAAAATGTGCCCCCTGTTCGGGCAGCCACATTGACCGTGGACTCGTTTAATTCTTCAACACTTTCTGAATTATCCACTTCGGGATCTTGTACTAGATCAACAAGACCAGCCCAGCCACGCTTGATACCAAGTACTTTGTATCCTTCCCGCAAAGCACGGAGAGTGACAGCACGGATGGCAGGGTTAAGTCCTGGAACATCCCCTCCACCAGTAAGAATTCCGATTGTACCTTTATGTGCCATAATGTTTTTGTTGATGAAAATAGAATCAAATTTACGATATATCGTTGAAATTCGTATCATTCCAATCAGAAAAAATCCTTTATCCTAGACATCTTCACCTCTCATCTTTGCATTCAATTCAATTTGACCTTCTTCCAAGATCGTTAGTCTTCATTAGGGTATCAGTCAGATCAACCATTTATCTTGTGATGCCATGGCGTGATACAATAGAACATTACGATTGGTTTACAACATATGATCTGGTGGCTGCTTCCATAGGAATTCTTGTGAATCTTACTACGTAATTCTTGTGAATTTTTTGGAAATTATATCGCAAAGTAATAACGAATACACGGGTTCCAGATGACAGTTCGAACCAATTTGGAGAAATTAATTTGAAAAACTCCATCACGATAAATATTCTGGGCTAGAACCCCGTCAATTGCTGGAGAATTAAGGAAAGCGTCGTCCTTTTTGAATAACGAATTTATGAACTTCTATGTTCATGGAACCTAACGAGAGTAGCAATGTAGAAGCATTTACTTTTGATCCGCTTCAATTAACATTCATCATTAGGTTTTCCAAGAGGTGCTTAATGAAGTGCAATCCCGTTGCCGAGGCTCAAGTGAGCCATGTTTCATTGGCTTGAACGTTAAAGAATAGAGCTTCGTATGGGACATTTAGAGCGTACAAAAATCTATCACAGCATTGAAACGGACCGGAAAACCAAGGTCCTGTCCTTTATAACAAGTGGTCGACAAGGTATGGAGACTGTTATTGCTCAAGATTGCATAGATCCTTTTGTTGATCTTCTTGAAAAGATAGGGCCTACTGAGCGAATATCACTGATTCTCCATACTAATGGAGGACAAACGCTTGCAGCATGGCGTCTGGTGAACCTTATCCGCATGTTTTGTGAAGAGCTTGAGGTTCTAATTCCATTAAAGGCCCTAAGTGCTGGGACACTTATTTCTATTGGTGCAGATAAAGTGGTCATGACAAAGCAGGCAGCGTTGGGACCTATTGACCCAAGCATTAATAATCCTCTTAATCCGCAAGCAGATATCGGTGGTCAATCCAAGCAAGTTCCAGTCAGTGTGGAAAACGTCAGAGGTTACCTTAACGCTGCTCGCAACGAGCTAAAAATTGGAGACGAAGCATCCCTCACTTCGGTCCTTTTAGATTTGACTAACCATATTCACCCTTTGGTTCTTGGTGAAATATTTAGATCACAGGCACAAATTCGGTTCTTAGCCGAGAAATTACTGTCACGGCAAATCCGTGATCAGAATAAAATAAACTCAATCATTGATTTTCTTTGTGCAGATTCAGGGAGTCACGATTATACGATTAATCGACGAGAAGCTGCCGATCTAGGGCTAAACATTGAAAAACCGTCTGATACATTTTACCAGCAACTGAGAAAAATTCACCTAGACTACAATAAAGAACTTAAACTACTTGAACCTTACAACGCACAAGCTCTTATAGCCGGTGTCAAACCGAATCACCCCATATCATATACTACTCCCCGTGCATTAGTGGAAGGAACAGTTGGTGCTTGCTATGGTTTCGTGTCGGAGGGAACACTTATGCGCGTCCAAGTGCAAACCAGTAGCGGATTACAAGAAGCGGTTAAAGATGACCGAACATTTGAAGGATGGAGGAAATTATAATGACTTTCAAGAGCAATAATGCTGATGCCAGCTTCTATTATCACGAAGGTGCAGCTGTGGATATTGCCCGAATGGATTCATCAGCAATGTATGGCAATCTTGCTGATGCAATGAAAAATGCTACTGTGTTATTTCCATCCCCTCAGATTATTCGGACAATTATGCCAAGCCCTCCGTACCTTAAGGATACTCAAGTAGATCCTGATCCTGAAAATAGTAATAGTGACGACGAAACAATACCATCTGATAACCAGAATTGATTGCAGAGGAATGGTGTAATCAGCCTATGTTCTGGATAATGAAACCTTTCGGAATCCAACCTGTGATCTCAAATCTGGTGAACACAACGCGCCTCTCCAAAACCAGTAATCAAGATGACACTATTCATTCTATAATCAAGTTTAAAAATTGTAGTGGGTTTTTCTATGTTTGGGATGAGCCCCTATTCCATTTTTTGTTCATGTCTTCCCGCATAGGTTTCCGGTTACGTTCCTCTTTTTCGACTTTTCAAGATGAGCCATGATCTGGCTGAATGTAGAGTCAAAGTCATCTATGGGTATTGCCTTACACCCGTCTTTACCCCTTGATGTTGATTCTTGATTTTTTTTCTTCATAGCGGGGGTGTGTAAAATGTCCTGCTCATCTCCTCAAAAGAGTTCATGTATATCTGAACTCGTCTGTAAATCAAAGTTTCGCACATACCTCCCAATCTGCAAAAATGTATAAATTTTGCAGGGTGTATATGATGTTCAATAATGACTTACGGCCAACTGTGTTATCAGTGATTTCCGTTGGTCCAAGTTACGATTACTTCGGGTTCGGATCAACCAAGCGTGGGGTGAAAAACGTCTCTTTATAGCTACCAATCTCGTTGTGAGCGTCCTAATTGTTTGGATACTATTGTTTTATGGGGCATGAAAGCCAGATTACTATCCTTTCCCTCAAGCTTTCAGGTACTGGAGCACTATGTTCAATTTAGAGGGGAATTACTTACATGACTATATAGAGCTTTAAGTGCCATCAAAAGTCAGCAATTTGAGTGAATAAGCATTCAAATAAGCCGTTTGCAAACCTCTTGGTCAACTATCGAAAATACGTCTCAGGTGCTAAATGGCAGTATTTCTACGAAAACTCTGAGGTTTTGCAAAAGCCTCAACTCTGAAATTTTCAAATTTATTGTATCCCCTCCCAATAGTTTTGATCTGTTTGATTTTTCCGTCATTTTCTCCAATTTTGCATTGGACTGTGTTTAATATAGGAAATTATATCTATCGATTGACATGTAAAATTTCCTCCTTGCTCTATGAACTCATGAATCATTGTTGATTGAACAATGGGAATCATTTCTTTTTTAGAACGTCTAATCATTGACTCTTTCATTCATGCCCAGTGCCTCATTTCATTGAAATGGATACCGTAGGACATCTTACACCTGACTTATCAACTTGGCTCTTTGGAGAAATCCAATTCTCACAACCTGTAACAGTGACCGAAGTCACT
Source organism: Bacteroidota bacterium (assembly GCA_026708685.1). Taxonomy (GTDB): domain Bacteria; phylum Bacteroidota; class Rhodothermia; order Rhodothermales; family Bin80; genus Bin80. Next base: position 29,698 of record JAPOUL010000028.1, on the reverse strand, counting down.
CCAATGAGCTTGGATGAATCCTTAGTGGAGCGGGCTCAGAAAGGAGATCATCAGGCTTTCCGTGAGATTGTCGAGCGGCACCAAAATTCTGTGATCCATACCGTTACTGGAATGCTTGGCAGTGATCCAGAGGTAGATGATGTCGTGCAACAAGTTTTTATTCGGTTTTATACAACGCTCCAAAGCTTCAGAGGACAATCGTCATGCCGCACTTATCTCACACGAATTGCAATCAATGCTTCTCTGGATGCTCTGCGGCGACGAAAACGAATGTTCTCCCGTTTTGTCAGCCGTGATGACGAGACCGTTGGAGTGTCAGTTCCTATTGCAGACGATCATCTATTTGATCGTTTTGACCGTGCACAGTTGATCCACTCTGCTATGAACGCTCTCAAGCCACATCAACGTGCAGTCGTTGTTCTTCGACTGATTGATGGATACTCCACAGCAGAAACTGCTCTGATCTTGGGAATTGCCGAAGGTACAGTACTGTCCCGACTCAGTAGGGGTACTCGTCATTTACGCAAACTCTTAGGTCCTATTCTTGAAGAAGAGAAAGAGTAACTCTATCCAACATGATGAACTCCCCATGAATGATCATCAAATCCAAAACCTTCTCCATGATGCAGTGTCAACGACGACGAAACATCGTATCCAGCCCTCTCTCACCGATAGGATCATGCTTCAAGTCACATCTATTCATGAACCGCATGAACTTTTTTTTCAGGTTCTGTGGGACGCGTTTAAGCCCATCGCTTTCGCTGCTACATTACTCATCTTAGGATTAATGTCCTATAGTATGGTCCTGAGTCAGAATTATGAAGCATCCCCTACTACCATTGAACTTGTCTTTGGGCTTAAACCTCTGACGTTGACCTCTGCCTATCTTGAAGATTTGGATGCATTCCATGCAACGATTCCATGAGTTCACGCGTTAAATCCTATTTGTTGCTTGGCTTTGCAGTTATGGCGGGTGCCACCATTGGAATCGTGGCCACAAGTGCATGGCAACATCATCGTAATATGACTCTGTTGGACGTTCGTCACTCTGGTGGACTCTATCGCCATATGGATCGTATGATTGAGTTTATTGATGAAGACCAGCGGCAACAGGTTCGGCTTGCTCTTCTACGCGGAGAACAGTCATTCATCCGTCATCGTAGACGCATGATCGATAGCTTGGCGTATGACCGTCAAGTCCTGATTGATGACCTTCAATTGATTTTAAATCCTGACCAATTGCAACGAGTGGAACGATGGCTGGATCGCAGAAGAAGCGTACATCAACGCCGAAGAGGCCGCAAGAGTAGAAGTCATCATCCCCACTCCCTGCAAAAAGATTCTCTATCTCACCGTACACAGACATCACAACTTGAATGAAATACTTGATTATCACTGTTACCGTTATTCTTACAGCAGGCTCTTTTTGGTATTTTAGCCAAGGATCTGCTGAACCAATCAGTCCTTTTCGTTTTGTGACCCTTGAACAAGGTGATCTTGAAGCAGTGGTTGCCAGTACTGGAGCTCTGGATGCGGTTACCACGGTTCAGGTTGGTACGCAGGTTTCTGGAATCATTTCGGATATTTATGTGGACTTTAACGATCGTGTCCGAGCTGGACAAATCATTGCCCGTATAGATACAACCCTCCTGTGGAGTACGGTTCGTGATGCGGAATCCAATCTTGAACGTAATCAGGCCCAACTCAAGCAGGCACAACGCGAATTAGATCGCTTGGAACCGCTGTACAATCAACAGTTTGTTACTGAAGTGGATTATTCTCGTGCCCAGTTTGACCTTGACATTGCAAAAGCTGCAACCAAAAGTGCTGAGATCAGCCTGGACCGCGCTCGTCAAAATCTAAGTTATGCAACCATTATTGCACCGATCTCGGGGACGGTGATTGAACGTAATGTAGATGTTGGACAGACGGTGGCAGCCAGTTTCTCTGCTCCTCAACTCTTTTTGATTGCCGATGATCTTTCCACGATGGAAATCCTCGCATCCGTGGATGAAAGTGATATTGGCCAAATTCAAGAAGGTCAATTTGCACGATTTACGGTACAGGCGTATCCTGATGACATGTTTGATGGTACCGTGCGACAGGTTCGTCTCCAATCCACGGTACAAGAGAATGTGGTCAATTATACGGTCGTTATAGATGTTGAAAATCCAGATGGACGGCTCCTGCCAGGAATGACTGCCACCGTTGATTTTCTCATAGAATCTGCATCTGATGTTCTCAAAATTCCTAATGCTGCACTACGTTTTCGTGCAACTCCTCAGATGTTTGAGGTGATCCGTGCACGGCGACAGGCCGCATCTGATGGACCAGCCTCAGGAAATAACAATCGTGGTGGCAGAGCGGCAAGCGGAGGAACTTGGAGTGGAGGCGGAGCTGGTGGATTCGGCGGTGGACGAGACAATGTTGCCATGATCTGGTACCTTGATCCAAATGGGGAGTTAATGGCTACACCAGCCCAGACTGGGATCACAGATGGACAAATGACGGAGATCATCAGTCAGCGACTGCAAACTGGAATGGAAATTATTGCAGGAGTTACACAAACCGATGGCGATGGATCCAATAATCCATTTCAGCGCACCCAACGTCGCTGGAGGCCTGGAGGATTTTAGTCCATATGGAACATGATATTGTCATGCGGACGCAAGGATTAACCAAGGTATATACCATGGGCAAGACCGAAGTCCATGCACTTCAGGGGATTGACCTGACCATTGATCGTGGAGAAATGATTGCTATTGTGGGGGCATCTGGTTCTGGTAAATCCACCTTGATGAATATCATCGGTTGTTTGGACTATCCTACTTCAGGCACCTACTATCTGGATGGAGTTCACCTCGAAAATCTATCCCGTAATGAGTTGGCTGACATCCGAAACAGTAAAATCGGTTTTGTCTTTCAGGGATTTAATTTGCTGTCTCGGACCACTGCACTTGAAAATGTGGAGCTCCCCCTGCTCTATGATCGGTCTAAACGAAAAATTGCCATTCGAAAAACGGCCGAAGAAGCACTGGAGCGGGTTGGCCTCGGTGATAGAATGGATCATGAACCCAATGAGCTATCGGGTGGACAGCAGCAACGTGTTGCTATCGCACGGGCCTTGGTGACCAATCCATCTATCCTTTTAGCTGATGAGCCAACTGGTAATTTAGATAGCAAAACATCCGTAGAGGTACTGACACTTTTTCAGGAGCTTCACAGCCAAGGTATGACTGTTCTTCTGATCACCCATGAATCGGATGTAGCTCATTGCACCCAGCGTATTATTGAGTTACGCGATGGAAAAATTATTCATGATAAGCATATCCAGCAGGAAATGGCTGACATGACCACATCAACCGAAGCCCCTGCTTCACTTGACCCAGATCTTGACTCATGAAAGGTTCAACACTTATCAAAATTGCTTCTCAGAGTATCTTAAAAAATAAGATGCGTACCATGCTCACCATGCTAGGGATTGTCATAGGGGTTGGAGCAGTGATTGTGATGGTTGCCATCGGTCAAGGTGCACAATCACAAATTCAGGAACAGATCAATACCCTTGGTACCAACATGATTGTGGTCACCCCTGGATCCAGCCGACAGGGAGGTGTCAGCAGGGGTGCACAAAGCTACAATCGTCTTACGATTAAAGACTCTGAGAAAATCAAACGCGAAAGCCTGTTTGTATCAGCCGTATCTCCCGTTGTATTTAGTCGAACTCAGGTGATTGGTGGTCAGGGAAACTGGAGAACGACCATCAATGGTGTGTCTACGGATTATCAAATCATCCGCAACTGGGATATGAAATATGGTCGGTTCTTTGATCAAAGTGAGCTACGGCAGATGAGAAGAGTCATGGTTTTAGGCCACACCGTTGCGGAAAATCTGTTTCCCGATGAGGATCCTGTGGGGCTGACAGTTCAGGTCCGTAATGTTCCCGTGGAAATCATTGGCGTATTAGAGCCTAAAGGGCAGACCGCTAGCGGCAATGATCAGGATGATGTTGTCTTTGCCCCCTACACCACCGTCCAGACTCGTCTCAGTGGATGGAGTCGAATTTTTCAGATACTCGCCAGTACGCCTTCGTCTCGAGATATCCCAGCCGCACAAGAAGAAATTCGAGCAATCATGCGTGAGTCTCACGGTATTTCACGCTTTGCAGAAGATGGCTTTACCGTCCGCAATCAGAACGATCTTGCCGAAGCGGAACAGGGAACCACCGAAGTCATGACCCTGCTCTTGGCTGCTATTGCATCGATTTCATTGTTGGTGGGGGGAATCGGCATCATGAATATCATGCTGGTTTCTGTCACTGAACGTACGCGAGAAATCGGAATTCGTATGGCCATTGGAGCACGGGGGCGAGATGTATTGACACAGTTTTTAGTTGAGAGCATTGTCATGAGCGTGCTTGGTGGACTGATTGGAATTGGCATTGGTTTTGCTGGATCAAGTATTCTCAGCCAACTCACTGGATGGAATACAGTGACCTCTCCAACGACCATTATGATTGCATTAGCCTTCTCGGCAGGTGTCGGAATTTTCTTTGGATTCTATCCTGCCCGCAAAGCTGCTGCATTAAATCCAATTGAAGCCCTTCGTCACGAGTGATTCCCACGCTTAATGGGAAGCTCCTTTCCGCAAAAGATGTATCACAGAATATAGAAGAGACATCAATTAGAGTTAATGCACTGTGATACCTATGAGGCGTTTGCAAAACCTCCGCGTTTTACTAGAAATAATGATCTTGAGCACCATTGCTAGGTTTTTTGGAGTTGATGGTTTTGCAAAAGGCTCCTATTAAATCTTTTATGGGGGCTTTTCATTGTTAAACGATGACCAAACGCATATCCAAAGTTGCTTTGATATCCGCTCTATTTTCTCATCGTTTTTTACTGTTTTTCACTCCTGACCTGATCAAGAAAATAAAGGCCTGCAAAATAAAGATTCCATGATTGCATCAACCTTGATGACTCTTTGTATGAGAGTTTCATTTAAAGCCTCTCAAAAATCATTGCCGTAGCACCTCCTGTTCCATGACAGAGTGTTGCGAGTCCAAGAGATTTATCATATTCGCGTAAAGCGTTCAAGAGAGTGACCATGATTCTTGTCCCAGAACATCCAATGGGATGCCCCAGTGCAATGGCTCCCCCATGTACATTCAACCTATCGGGGTGAAGTCCCATCTTTCTGAGATATAACGATGTACTCAACGAGAAAGCTTCATTGTTCTCATACAAATCAATATCGGTTTCGTCAAGACCAGCTTTTTCGAGAGCATGATTGGACGCTCTCACTGGAGATTCAATAAAATACTCCCATGTGCCAGCCGACCATCCATATCCAAGGATCTTAGCAATCGGATCTATGTTGTGATGGTTGACAAACTCCGCACTTGCGAGCAAAATGGCAGCTGATCCATCACTGATTTGGCTACTGTTTCCCGCCGTCAATCGACCATTTTTTTCAAAAACGGGATTCAACTGAGATAGTACCTCAACAGTAGTGTTGGATCGGATGCCTTCATCTCTTTTGAGAATATCATTCTTACCGTTGACGGGCGTGATCTCACGCGAGAATATATCTGATTTTGTAGCATGACAGGCTCGGCTATGTGATTGTGCCGCGATGCCATCCAGTTCTTGGCGGGTGATGGATCGTTGCTGTGCAAGACGTTCAGCCTGAACCCCCATGGACTCTCCAGTGATCGGATCAGTAAGACCGTCCTGATGTAATAGATCAATAATCGGTTCATGGTACCCCGAAATATACTTGTATCCCCATCTGGCCTTACTCGAAAGTGCAAATCCAGCCTGCGACATAGATTCCACTCCACCTGCCAAAACAATATTGGCTACTCCCGATTGAATCAGGGATGCCCCCATGATCACACTCATCATTCCAGAGGAACAAACCATGTCAATGCTCACGGCATCCACTGAATCAGCAATCTGTGCATGTTTTGCCGCCTGACGTGCAACAAGTTGCCCATGCCCCCCCTTCAAAACATGTCCCATCAAAATTAAATCAAGATGATGATCATCCATCCCGACATGGTCAAGGACTGACCGAAGAATTGGAGCGGCAAGTTCCGCAGGACTCAGAGATGATAATGCTCCTCCAAAACGCCCCATCGGAGAACGTAAGGCACTCAAAACAAATACATCAGTCATTCATCGTTGGTTTTATAAGTTGATCTATAACCTGTTGGAGATTCGTTGTTGGAAGATCACAGGCCTTCCCACTACACACATGAATGGCAAACGATGTGGTGCCCCGAAATTCTGGGCTGGATAAAATGATGCTATTTGGAACATACTTCTTCTTCAGTGTAGACAGGGCAAATTGTGTCTTCTTATCCTCTTTAGATCCAGTAATCATGATCTCATGGCTTGGACCAATGGCATCATCAAGGGCTGAGAGCATTGCACAAAAGCCCAATGGATAATTGAGCAACCCTTTTGTATAGACACTTAAGGTTCGGTGGCCTGCATCTTCAAGATCTGAATCACCTATCATCCGAGATAATCTCAACAAATTTTTCGTCATGATTGCATTTCCCGAGGGAATGGCAGAGTCAAACTGTTGCTTGGGTCGTAAGAGGAGCGACTCCCCACCCTGAGGGGCCATGTAAAAATCCCCCTCATCCGAGATAAATTCAGATTGAACGGTGGCGGTTAACTCCTGAGCAAGCCTACTGTAGTGCTCATCATAAGTGGCCTCGTATAGCGTTAAACATCCTTCAATGATGAATGCATAGTCATCCAATAAACCAGAAATTCCAGCCTCTCCATTGCGCCATCGATGGAGCAATCTTCCAGACTGAGGCATGAGATGGGTTTCAATAAACTGCATACATGTTTGGGCATGATCAATCCATCCTTGATTGTCAAGCACCATCCCCGCTCGCGTCAAGGCGGTAATCATCAGTCCATTCCAATCCGTCAATATCTTATCATCAAGAAGAGGCCTAATGCGATGGCTACGATGTTCAAGTAAACGATCTGATATTCGGATCAGCGTATCTCGATCAGCAAAGGAAGCCTCCATTGAGAGATAAAGAATATTCTTTCCTGTTCGTTGACGCGTCGATTCATCAAGGTAATTTCCTTTGCCATGAAGGTTGAACAGATCAACGGCACACTGAGCATCTTCTGGTTGGAGTACCTGATTGATTTCTTCAAGATCCCATACGTAGTACTTCCCCTCTTCCCCTTCGGAGTCTGCATCTTCACCCGTACAATAGGCACCCTCTGAAGTATGTAATTCCCTATGCACATACTCAATCGTAGAGTGAACGGTGTCAAGAAATTCCTGCTGTCCTGTCACCTGAAACGCCTCTAAATAGCTTTGAATGAGCAGAGCCTGATCATAGAGCATCTTTTCAAAATGAGGGACACGCCAGAGCTCATCTGTACTATAACGATGGAATCCACCTCCGATCTGATCATACATCCCACCTCGCCTCATTTTTTGGAGGGTATTGTTGACCATCTCCAATGCCTTGAGGTTTCCCGTTCGATACCAGTATCGTAACAAGAATCGTAATTTTTCGGGGCCTGGAAATTTCGGTGCCTCACCAAATCCACCATATGCCTGATCATATTGTTGTTCACACTGGCGGAATCCTTTGTGAAGAGCATTTTCGGAAAGACCGTCCCCTGAAAAATCAATGGAAGACGATTTGTGAAGTGCTTTGGTGAACGAATCAGCATTCTGAATGACATAGGAACGATCGTGCACCCATGCCTCTGCGATTCTTGGAATCATCTGCAAAAGCCCCTCCTGCCCATATCTCTGTGTTTTCGGGATATACGTTCCTGCAAAGAAGGGGCACATATCAGCAGTCATAATGATCGTGAGGGGCCATCCTCCCCGCCCAGTCGCCATTTGGCATGCACTCATGTAGATCGCATCTATATCTGGACGTTCTTCGCGATCCACCTTTATATTGATGAAGGTTTCATTCATTAAACGAGCGACCTCTGGATCCTCAAACGATTCCTTTTCCATCACATGACACCAGTGACAGGTGGCATAGCCAATCGAAAGAAAAATGGGACGATCAAGCGTCTTCGCGATTGCGAATGCTTCATCTCGCCAGGGCCACCACTCCACTGGATTATCTTTGTGTTGCAATAAATAGGGACTTTGCTCGGATGCTAATTGATTACTCATGATGTCGTAATGCGATTCCTATGTCCATCACATTGGTGTGTGTAGGACCGGTGATCAGTAGATGATGAATGGGTTTCAGACAATGATAGGCATCATTATTACGGAGTGCCTCTTCTGGATTCAACCCTTTGGACTGTGCTAATGGAACGGTTTGGGGGGTAGCCCATGCTCCAGCGGCATCGGTTGGGCCATCAATACCATCTGTTCCTCCAGATAAAAGCACTCCATCCACATCCATACCCTTCAACTCATATGCAGCGGCAAGAGCCAATTCCTGATTACGACCACCTTTACCACTTCCTTGAAGGGTTACTGTTGTTTCCCCACCCCAAATGAAACATTTACCTGGACGAATTCTCAACAAACGCTGGGCCATGATGCGTCCAATCTCTCTAGCCTCACCCTGAATCCCCTCCTCGGTGGAAATTACCTCGTAGCCTAACTCAGTGGCCATTTGGTGAGCTGCCCTGAGAGCATCTGCATTGGATGCCATCAGGTGAAAGGATGATTTCTCAAGCCTCTTAGAACCGGGCTTAGGGGTCTCAAGTCTCTGATGGTTGACACCTAGTTGCAAATGATTGAAGACACTTGGAGGAACATGGATATCATAGTTTTTAAGAATATCAAGACAGTCCTGACATGTGGTAGGATCAGGCACGGTTGGCCCACTTCCGATGACAGATTCATCATCTCCTATCACGTCAGAAATTGCAATGGTGATCGTACGGGCTGGCCAAGCTCCATAGGCAAGCTGTCCTCCTTTGATAGCCGATAGATGCTTACGAATAGTATTGATTTGGTGGATGTCTGCACCACATTCAAGTAATTTCCGATTGATTGTCTGTTGATCTTTCAAGGTCAATCCAGAATGGGGTAAACTCCACAGGGCAGATGCACCACCGCTGAGAAGAACCACGAGAGTATCATCGTCTCCAAGTGCTTCCGCTATCTGAAGTGCTTCAGTCGCTGATTGATGACTTGCTTGATCAGGATGGGGATGCCCTCCCTCTACTACGCGAATACGCTGGGGAGGCATCTGATCTACTGGAAATGAAGCAATATATCCATGAGGTACAACCACATGACCATTCCATGAATGATTTGGGAATGTCTGCTCAAGAGTCGCTGCCATGGCCATGGAGGCTTTCCCTGCTCCAACGACATGCATGGATTTAATGTCCATAGAGTCCAATGGAAAGTCCGATAATTGGAATGGACTTACCGCATGGACTGCCGCATGAAAAATGTGTTTAGCGTCAAATACGGATGATCGTTGGTTATTGTCCATGATCATTGTTCCCGTTGATTGATCATACTCAGTGAATCTCTTTATGCTGAGATGACACATCACACATACTAGTCGTGCCACTCAAACGTATAGTGTGGATCGGATGAGTTCTTTCTTTTTCAGAAAAAAAGAATTACATTCAGCTCTATTGAACGAAAGTTACATCATTTCATCTGTTCTATCCGCCTCCACACCTACTATCGAATTGAATAATGCATTTCAGGTGCTCCAGAAAAAGAAATTTAGGAAACGCAAGGTTTTGCTGAACATCATTAGACTGTCTGGCCATCATTGCGATCTTCGGGGCTTTTACCTTAAACTGCATTGGTTTCCATCGTATCTATCGTTCCATTGAGAATCTGCCACCTTTGTCGCACCCTTTGTCTCTGCCGTATTCTTCAATAAGCCATGACTGCATGGAGGGAATAGGAATCGCGTAGCCCCCATCCGCCCGCTCGTCCAGCACGCCTTGTTTGAGTGCCCGCGTAAACACGGCTTCAGCCGCCTCGGGCGTGTACTGTGCCTCCAAGGCGGTTGTGATGTCACTTTTATCTACCGTGCCTCCTGATGGCTGATTTGCAAACAGGTGGGCGAGGATGGCACGTTGCTTCTTCTCAATGCCGTGTGATCTGGTTTGATAATAGGTTTCTTTGTTAGCGGTTCCTTGCTTCAGTGTCTCCGCCAGTGCCTCATGGGTGGCGGGGAATGTGCCTCCGCCAAGTGTTACACGGGCCGCCTCAATGTAGCACATGATGTGATGGGGCCACCCATGAGTGGGGGCGGCAAGGGATTTCACCCATTCCGCTGGGGGCGGATCCATTCCGAAGCGGTGGCGGAGATGGTCTTCTATAACCGCCACCGTAGCATCCATGGACAGGGACCCAAGTCGTACTTTGGCCACATCCTCAATGCGAGAAATGCCAAGGTCTTTAAGTGCGACCTCCGTCGTTCCCAGGCCGCCTGCGAGCAGGAAGACTGGACACCCCACCTTCCCGTTGTGAATCAGATTCAGTGTTGAAGTGGTGGCAGCCTTGACTTGTTGGGGCGACACAAGGTCGGCAAGGTGTTGGGCCTCGTCCAGTACCAGAATGAGCACCGTATCATTGGAGGCCTCCTTGATGACATCTGCCACGGAAGCACGGGAGGTGGATGTGCTACCATGTTCACCATGTAATAATTTCAGGTTGACACCAACGGATTTGTGGTAGCTGACTGTGTAGCGCACACCCAGCCTTTTCGCCATATACTCGGGGTCATGTAGGTCAATCGGTGTAACGTTGTCAATCACCTTATACCCACTGTCTTTTGCGATCTCTCCAAGCTTATATAGCAGGGCTGTCTTTCCCGAACCAGGTGGACCTTTAATAAGAAATGTGGTTCCACGTTTAAAGGAACGATAGTGCTCTACAGTACGGATAAAGGGATCTATGATCTCTTCGCGTCCATGGAAGTACTTTGCGGGACCTCTGTGTTCTGTGTACAGGTTCATTTTTATTGTGGTAGTATGATAAGTAAAGCCAACGCGATCTATCGCAGTTGGTTCAGCCAAAGATACGGATTCTGTATATCTTGAATGCTCTCAGATGACTGCCCACGAATATGTACTTACCGCCTTGACATCGGTAGTCAATGGCATGGTTTTTATGATGACGCTTGCTTATCTCGCTTCTACAAAGGCGGAAACAGGGACTTGCTAACTCTTCTGGAGTTGTATCAATGGATTGATTCAACGACAGTATGTTGTACAGCGCCACTTCCAGTGCTAGATGGACGGTAACTCCCCAGAGCGTTTTTTTCTTGGAGACTGAGACATTCAGGTACCATTTCAGTGTGGCTGGACACATTCGTATTCTGTTTAGTTTGATACACTTTGCCTATCGGGGTTGCGAGATTTGAGTTATGATTCGCCAAGCGTTTGTCTATAAACCCAAGTGCCACCATCTCCATCGGGCCAGAAGAGCGACTCAAACCATTTGGTTACGATTAAATCTACGGGCATTTGCACCCATCTAACCCCAGTATATGACCTGTTTTGTTATAAATTGTAGTTTGGGGTATAATTCGCTAAACCCACACATTGTAGTGAAACGATTCCCCGTGGCATTATTGACGCTTTCTGGAGATAATTCAGAGGTTTTACAAAAAGCTCGTAATTGATGCAATTCCGCGTGTTGGAATACGGTGCGGTGATTACCGAATAGTGACAAGGTGCCCAACATACTTATGGGTACCGATCAAAGAGGAAGCGTGGACACGGTAGACATATACTCCAGAGGGCAGACTTGTACCTCGTAACTCAAGAATGTGTCCCCATCCAGGTTCCAGATAGACGGGTGGAATCGCAAGCACCTCACGACCCATGAGATCAAACACCACAACGTTCACTTCTGCTCTCCAAGGTAGATCAAGCCTAATATTCGTGCTATGCTGAAAAGGATTTGGGTAATTTCCATGAACTATAAACGTTTGAGGAAGATTTGCACTCTCAGTTGAAACCGATCCAATTACTTCAATGCTGAATGATTGAGTTCCAGTCTGATGGTTAGCATCAGTAACGATATAGTTAAATTCTGTTTGGTCAAATATGACTGTGGGAGTACCGCTGATGGTTCGTGATGCTTCATTGAAAGATAGACCACTTGGTAAGGATGGCGTAAGCATATGCGAAAAAGGTGGCTGGCCGCCTTTTGACTGGGGTAATACCAGAGGATTGATTGGGGTGTCTACTAAAAATGATTGATCATTAATGCTAGTTGCTAATTCTAACCCTCCTATGCATGTCGGACCGTCCACATTCGGAATGCTCAATAACCACTGTTGAAATTCATCATCTGGTGGTGCACAAAGTTCCTGCCCCGAAAAATTGAATGTTTGTAGATCATTTAATTGCATTAGACTTCTTGGCAACCAACCCTTGAATTGATTATTTTGCAACGACAGTGAAACCAAATGGGTGAGTTGCCCCAATTCTATAGGAACCCGCCCACTTAATGAATTTCCATCAAGTAAGACATGTTCTAATTCAGATAGCTGACCTAACTCAGAGGGAATCAATCCAGTAAGTGAATTATTGGAAAGGTTCAAACATTGTAGTCCAAAAATTTGGCTGAGTTCACCTGGGAGCGTTCCTCTTAAATTATTGTCTTGTAAACGGATACAAGTGAGAGTAGATTGCGTTACTTGTATGCCATACCACTCGGATACTTCGTCAAGGGTTGAGATTTCATCAATCTTCCAGCCAGTATTATCCTTCCATTGATCGCCATCGGTTGACTGATACAAAGCTCTCAACGCACGTATTGTAGCAGGTTCTGAAGGAGTAGAAATACCGAGATGGAAATTACCATCATGGTCTGTGAATGAACCATCTTGAATTCGAAGATAGAACGATGCGACTTGATTCACGGTAACATCTTCTCTCCACTTCAACCGAAACGTTACATTGGTAGATGCATCTTGCTTCAAATGACCAACCGTGACCTTTGACTCCATGATTCTGATATAGGGGAATGATTCTTCGGGAATCAATTCCACCTCTAACTGTTGAGCATCTGCAAGATAATTCGTGAGTCGTACTATTAAATCAAAATCATCCCCTGCATTGATGATACTGGATCCACTAATATCGTGCCATGACCAATCATTGACTCGTACACTCGGTAGCGTGGGAACGTTCAAGGTAGACAAAGCATTGATAAATCCACGCCCTAACTGCCCCGCAAATGGGGGATTTTCCCCATCCATATTCTCACCCGATAAACGCAGCTGCTCACGCAATGCATCTGGAGATATTTCAGGAAACCTTGTTTTCACCAATGCGGCTATACCTGCGACCAGAGGAGTTGCAAAGGATGTGCCACTGGCCATATCATATTGATCATTGGGTAGGGTCAGAAGAATATCGACTCCAGGGGCGAATACATTCACAGACCTTCCGTAATTCGAAAATTCCGCTCTTCGCCTCGAATCTTTCTCCGTAGCCCCAACTGAAAGTACTCGGTAATAGGACGCTGGGCCCGTTACATATTCGTCGTGGTTGAGTTGATCATTTCCGGCGGCCGCTATGACTAGTGCTCCTAAATCCGTAGCGAGGTCAAGGGTCTGAATCGCATGATTGGGTAATTGTAATACTGTCTGCTCCGACCCCCAGCTTACATTGATGATGTCCGCACCATTCATCGCTGCATATAAGATCCCTTCATAGCCGTAGCAGACTCCATCACTGCTAGGACATCCTGCATTGATATGCATCAATTGAGCATTCCATGCAGCACCAGAAATTCCAATGCCATTTCCGCTTGAAGCACTTGCAATACCAGCCGTTGCACTACCATGAAATCCACTGAATGGACCTTCGGGATCAGCAGTTGGGTCGTTATCAAGAAGATTACCATTCGCTAAATTAATCCCATAGATATCATCAATAAATCCGTTCAAATCATCATCTATACCATTATCAGGAACCTCATCTTCATTCATCCAAACATTATGGACTAAATCTTCATGTTGCCATTCTGTCCCGCTGTCAATGATGGCAATCAGCACTGGCGTACTTCTATCGTCAGACTTTACGATATCCCAAGCTTCGGGCAAACGTAGGTGTTTCAAATAGGTCTGCTGATCATACAGTGGATCGTCTGGATGCTCCTGTGTTACATCACCTTGAAAATGATAGATTGGAACATGCTCAGCATAGGTCACTCCATACACTTTTGAAAACTCCTGAGCAACTTGATACGGATCTATTGGTGCACTGTAATGGACATAATAGGTGCGACTTAATGCTAAAATATTTTCCTTGGTCTCTGGGGAATGCTGTATATCATCTAAGAATGGAAACATCCTCTCTATGGAATAAACTCCATAATGTGTAGCCTTTGTGTCAAAACTCAGTAGACCACTACTCGCCTTGCTGTTACCAGAGATGATTTCATGATCAAACTGAACCACAACCATTTGATCTCTATACACAGATTCAGAATCTTGTGCCCAAACGATGGATGTACATAAGGCGATTGCTGGCACGACCAACAACAATAGGCAAACTGATTGATCCATGATGACGGTGATTCTCCTGCCAGACGAGATGAACATGATTGATCTTAAATAATTGGATAGATATCAGCACAATCACTTTCGGATGATTTTGTCAAAGGCCAGAAATAGATCTATACCATTGAGTCAATGGATCTGGCAATCTACCATGAACCAGCACACATCATCCAAACATCCAATTAGACATGGAGAGATTATCATGCATTTTACATGACAAATGCGAATAAGCATAATAAAGCCCTTTAATCCATCTCTCCGTCATGGCAAGTTGATCGGAAAAACCACCAATATACTTAGGAGATATCAAGGTATATGACTAATCTCATGTGGAGATCACACACACTGGCCAACATTACTATGATGAGGCAAACACCATCATGCGTGCAGAGTCATTCCTTCAATAAGTTCAGGAAAGTAGATCGTAATTGACTAATGTGAATGAGACATCAAGCACACTCATCATGGATGGACTGAAAAGTTGCAAAAACCATCTGTTTAAATGATTGGACTCTACGAATCACCGCATTCCATAAAATCTTTTCAGTCCATTAAGACGGTTCACTCACTCATCTCGTCATCAGCACCACGCTTAAATACCGCAGCACCAATGGCTCCACCAATGAGCCCCATGATTACTCCAATCACCGTTGTGATGATTGGAATCCCCCAAGTAAGCATCATTCGCGTAATGGACTCTGCCTGTTCTGCTCCAGGTGCATCAAATGCACCCGAATCACGTATTCTCTCAAAGGACTCCTCAGGTGATGGTAGAAGACCTATGCCCACCAATACATAGGAGAGAATCAAAATTCCCACGGCATAAACGAGGCCAGCTAAGACACCAACCCCAACTCCTTGTCCCCCCGTCAGCGTTAATTCGTTCTCATTGGTGTAATGCCATACCGCAATTAAACCACTCGTCATCGCGGCCATACAGCCTAATAATTGGAACACGATTCCTAAAGCTGAGGAAGAATTACCAGGGTCCGATGCACCAGAAACTTCACTGGCTACGGCAATAAAAACACCAATTACGGCGGCAAGTAGACCACCAATCAGAATAGATTGAATTTTTGAAGGCATTGGAAAAATGTTTGTTCTTGTTTACTACGAATTACAAAGATAATGTTTCATGATTGAAATGTCAAGTCTATATCGCATTAATCATGTATTCTGAAAAATATGTCGAAATTGATGTATTCCTTGGTCATGGGATGCCCCCTATCACTGCTCATGTTTACGAAATGACATCCCATGAGCGACCAGCCCCCCTGCAACGATCCCAAAAAGAAATCCCGTCACAAATCTGCTTTCTGGGGTATTTGAAAGAACCCCTACTATTCCAAATCCCCAATCAATCACCAAGGGTACGATAGAAACGATGATCATCATTCGTGCATGACGTGCAATCCACTTCCAGTAGAACAAAGCCATTAGGGGACCCGAACACAGACCAATGAGGATACCATAACATCGATCACACACAGCCAGTTGAACACCATTCACATGGGGTGAACGCTCTGGAATTTGATGACAAAAGATGTGGAATGCCTCCATCAAGACATATCTCAATGGCTCACTTATCCAAGGAGTTAAACTCACAGTAATCGGTAAAACTGCCATAAGTAACCAGGCTCCTATCCATCCAAGCCAGTTAATTTGAGCCGTCATAGGTCATTTTGTCCAC
Organism: Bacteroidota bacterium; assembly: GCA_026708685.1. Classification (GTDB taxonomy): domain Bacteria; phylum Bacteroidota; class Rhodothermia; order Rhodothermales; family Bin80; genus Bin80. Next base: position 13,484 of record JAPOUL010000028.1, on the reverse strand, counting down.
TGCAAAAGCGTATTATGTCGTATTGGCATCCACACACGGTTAATTATGGCCAAGAAACCAGTGGCACACTCTTTGCATAAGTTGAGATTGTCTAGTAGATGATGAATAAGATAATCATTATTCCACTAACTATTGGGCACCATTGTTAGCACTCCTCGTTAAAGAGTGCTAACAAGTTTCACTTAATCTATCACCTAACCTTTTTTCTTATGAACATTCAACCACTTAGTGATCGTGTGGTCGTGCAAACGCAGGAAGCTGAAGAGCAGACTGCGAGCGGCCTTTACATCCCTGACACAGCCAAAGAGAAGCCTCAGCGCGGCGTTGTTCTTGCTGTAGGCCCTGGACGTGTCGAAAACGGTACCAAAATTGACATGACCGTCAAAGCTGGTGATACCGTTCTCTATGGGAAGTATTCGGGAACCGAGGTAACACTCGACAACGAGGAATATATGATCATGCGCGAGAGCGACATCCTCGGAATCATTCAGTAACTCATCTTTCACATTTTTTAATCTTATTTACTCATGGCAAAACAAATTATTTTTGATGCCGATGCGCGTGGCGCATTGAAGCGCGGAGTTGACCAACTCGCGAGTGCAGTCAAGGTTACCCTTGGTCCAAAGGGACGCAATGTTATCATTGAGAAAAAATTTGGATCACCTACCGTTACCAAAGACGGGGTCACTGTGGCCAAAGAAGTTGAGCTGGAAGACAAGCTTGAGAATGTCGGGGCTCAGATGGTCAAGGAGGTTGCCTCCAAAACCAATGATGTTGCAGGTGACGGTACAACCACTGCCACCGTTCTGGCACAGGCAATCATGACTGCTGGTCTTAAAAATGTCACAGCAGGTGCAAACCCTATGGATCTCAAACGTGGTATTGACAAAGCGGTGGAGCAAGTCGTTGGTCATCTGCGATCCCAGAGTCGAGATATCGCGGGGCGTAGTGAAATCGCTCAAGTGGGTGCTATCAGTGCCAACAATGACGAGGCCATTGGTTCTTTCATCGCAGATGCGTTTGATAAAGTTGGCAAAGATGGTGTTATCACCGTAGAAGAAGCTCGCGGTACTGAGACGACTCTTGAGGTTGTTGAGGGAATGCAGTTTGACCGTGGATATCTGTCTCCTTACTTTGTCACCAACCCTGATGACATGGAAACCGTCTTGGAAGACGCTCGCCTACTCATCTTTGATAAGAAGATCTCTGCGATGAAAGATCTACTTCCCATCCTAGAGAAAATCGCACAGACTAGCTCTCCACTTCTGGTGATTGCTGAAGATGTAGAAGGGGAGGCACTTGCCACCATGGTGGTCAACAAATTACGGGGGACTCTCCGAGTCGCTGCCGTCAAAGCTCCTGGTTTTGGCGATCGCCGTAAAGCAATGCTGGAAGATATCGCAGTCCTAACTGGTGGGACCGTGATTAGTGAAGAAAAAGGCTACCGTCTGGAAAATGCGACACTGGATTATCTCGGACAGGCCAAGCGCATTGTCATTGACAAAGATACTACAGTGATTGTTGATGGTGCTGGCAGCGGAGATCAAATTAAGGCACGTATCAACCAGATCAGACAGCAGATTGAGACCACGACCAGTGATTATGACCGTGAGAAACTCCAGGAGAGACTCGCAAAATTGAGCGGTGGCGTTGCTGTATTGAAAATTGGTGCTGCAACTGAGCCTGAAATGAAGGAGAAAAAGGCACGCTTTGAGGATGCACTGAGTGCAACTCGTGCAGCTATGGAGGAAGGAATCGTTCCTGGCGGTGGCATTGCATTGATTCGTTCCATCAGTTCACTTGACGGAGCCGATACCGACAATGAAGATCAAAAAGTCGGAGTCAACATTGTTCGCCGAGCATTGGAAGAGCCCCTTCGTCAGATTGCTGCAAATGCAGGAGTTGAAGGTTCCATCGTCGCACAGAAAGTGAAGGAGGGTGTCGGTGACTTTGGGTACAATGCACGCACCGAAGAGTATGAAGCTCTGGTAAGTGCAGGCGTGATTGATCCCACAAAAGTAGTCCGTGCTGCTCTGGAGAATGCTTCCTCGGTCAGTGGACTGCTCCTTACCACGGAGGCTGTCGTAGCTGATCGCCCTGAGAAAGCTGCTGCAGGACCTGAACATCCAGATCCAAGTGGTGGCATGGGTGGTATGGGTGGAGGAATGGGCTTCTAGAGAAGTCCATTTAGAAAGCCTTAGGGGCGGAGCCGTTGGGCTTCGCCCCTTTTTTGTGGATTGCTGTCTATCTGATCGTAGCGATCACTGGTCCGATGCTATATCGCTGATACACCACTGGGCCAATTCCTCGGCTTCTTGCTTCGTCTTTGCCTCTGCATAAATACGAACGATCGGTTCGGTATTTGACTTTCTGATATGAACCCAGCCATCCGTGAAATCAATCTTCACCCCATCAATGGTTGAAAGATCCTTGCTCGCATGTTTGATCGCAAAGCGCTTAAGGATTACGTCTGGATCAGTAGCCGTGATCTTATTCTTTGATATCACATACTGAGGCAGAGATTGGCGATACTCGGAAAGAGGGACCCCTAACTCTGCCAAATGCTGAATGACCATCATAATACCAACCAGTGCATCTCTTCCATAGTGTAGATCTGGTAAAATCACTCCTCCATTACCCTCTCCACCCAGGATGGCATCAAATTGCTGCATGGTCTTCACCACATTAATTTCACCTACAGCTGATCGATAGACTGGCATCTGATAGCGTGCCGCTACATCATCAATCGCTCGGGAAGAAGATAAATTGGTCGCAAATGATCCACTTCGTTTACGCCATAGAAAATCTGCGGCTATGACTTGAGTTAACTCTTCACTCACATAGTGACCTAGATTATCAATCAGAGCGAGACGATCGGCATCTGGATCTACGACAATGCCCAGATCTGCATTGGATTGACCAACAACCTCCATCGTCTCATGTAAGTGCTCAGGTAGCGGCTCTGCAGGATGGGCAAAGCGTCCAGTCACTTCACCATTGATCAGGTGGGTCTCTCTTACACCCAGGCGATCTAACAAAGGAGGAATCGCAAGAGACCCTACGGAATTAATCCCATCCACCACTACTTTATAGTTTTGAGACCTGATGATGTCTGGCTGACAAAATTCTATATTTAGGATGGAATCAATATGGCTTGGGATATAGTCAACTGTACGCATCTGACCTGTAGGTGCCTCATGATGATCAGGTGCCTCCATCTGTTGGGCTAGTTCCATGACTGTTTGACCCTGCTCTGGTGAAAGAAATTCACTGGTCTCATTGAGGAGCTTGAGAGCATTCCATTGTTCGGGGTTGTGCGATGCACTGAGGATAATGCCTCCCCTTGCTTTTTCAAACAATACGGCCATTGCAACTGTTGGTGTAGGAGATAGCCCTACATCTACCACTTCAAATCCCAGACTTCTTAGCGTTGCAATGACAATTTGAGAGCAAACCTCTCCCGAAACTCGTCCATCCCGCCCTACAACAATCCGTAGGGGAAGATGATTGGGTTGCTTTAAACAAAATGTACCGAAAGCCAGACTATAGCGTACAAGCACCAATGCGTCTAATCCAGCACCATAGATTCCTCGAATCCCCGAAATTGATTCAATGAGCGTTCGCATTTGAAAAGGTAAGTTGGCTATGAAACCGATTTTGTATCGTTTGGGTTGCGGAATACCAGTTTTTCCTTTGAATGATTGAGTCTACACCTACTCTCCACTCCCGTTGGCGGTTTTACTACGCTAACTTCGGGCTACTTCTATGTCTGATTCTCGTCAGTTGGGGCGGAGTTGTGACCAGTATTGAAGCTGGTCTTGCCGTACCCGATTGGCCGACTTCATTTGGATCGTATGATCCCATCGCCACAGGATTTAGTGATCCTGACAATCCTGACATACAGTGGTGGCAAGTGGGGCCGATTTTGGCAGAGCATGGACATCGGCTTGTTGGGGCACTGGTTGGCCTCTGGATCATGGGGTTCGCCTTATGGACCTTCATCACGGACAAACGCCAATGGGTTCGGGTGACGGCGATCTCAGCGGTCGGTCTTGTTATTTTGCAGGGCACCTTGGGCGGGTTACGAGTGATATGGGAATCCCTGGATCTGGCTGTGGCTCACGCTATGGGTGCTCAACTTTTTTTTAGTACTGCCGCTGTTCTCACCCTCTCAAACTCACAGACTTGGTTCCAACACTCCCTTGAGGAGTCCTCTAAGATGCTCCGACTACGTCACTTTGCGATGGCTTCGGGCATAGCGATTTATCTACAAATCCTACTTGGTGCTCTGCTTCGCCATCCAGGTGCAGGCATTGACATTAATTTTATCGTTGTCCATGTCGTGGGAAGTATTCTTGCATTATCTTTAATCCTGATCACTTGTGGCTATATTCGTGAACATTTTCGTGATCAATCTCTCTTAAATCGGGGTGCATGGTGGATGCTCATCAGTGTAGGCATACAGATTTTACTTGGGGTGGCAGCCTTGATTATCTTACTGCATGATTTTGGAACCAGTCAACGAAGTCTCTTGCAAGTCATTCTTTCATCGAGTCACTTAGTCATTGGAACTATTGTAATGGGGAGTTGTGCTTGTGTCATTGTGACCACCATGAAGTTAAAGATTGAGCGATAGTCTTATGTACCCCTCTGACGACGCTTCTGAACTAAGGCTTCTGCGCCCGGGCACTGGTCCATTGACGATGGCCCAAGACTTCTGGGAGCTCATCAAACCTGAAATTACTTTTCAGGTTGTGCTTGCAGCTCTGGCAGGATTTATCCTTGGGTCAACCGTCGATTTTGAACTCTTATTACTTGCTCTTACGTTATCAGGGACTGCATTATCGAGTGCAGGAGGGGCTGTCTTAAACCACTACTTTGAGCGCCATAACGATGCTCTGATGCGTCGTACTGCACAGAGGCCATTGCCATCTGGTCGTATTCGACCAAATGTTGCACTTGCCTTTGGCATCGTACTCATGAGTGGAGGACTCTTCTTGCTTTGGTGGGTGAACCTGATCACACTCATTCTGGCGGCACTTACCATCCTATTGTATCTCTTTGCTTATACCCCTCTCAAACGTCGTACGACCTACAACACCCTCATCGGCACGATCCCGGGTGCATTACCTGCACTTGGAGGCTACACGGCGGTAACTGGAATGGTAGGGCTCGGTGGATGGATCTTATTCGGTGTGTTTGCTCTCTGGCAGATTCCGCACTTTTTGGCTCTTGCCTGGATGTACCGCAAAGATTATGCACGTGGCGGCCATGCCATGTTGCCCACAAGAAATCCAGAAGCAAGTGCGACCTCCCATAGAATTCTCACCTACAGTATCCTAATGGGGCTGGTAAGTGTATTACCTTGGTTCCTTGGATACACTGGATGGTTGTATCTAGGGGTAATCATTCCGGCTGGACTCGGATTTATATGGCCTGCCTTTGGTTTTTGTCAAAAGCAAACCTCTACTCAGGCACGCCGAGTTCTGCTCACCAGTATTGCGTATGTCCCCGTTTTGGTCATTGCTCTGATTGTAGATCGTCTTATTGCCTGACTATTCAATTTTGCGCCAAACTTCTTCCAACTGGAATCCACTTGGAAAATCCCCCACATGATACCAAAGATCTCCGACAATATGTGCTGAGAAGGGTACAGCTGCTCCAACTAATGCTTCACTGGTATGATATTCAATATACTCCGTATAGAGTGTGTCGCTTTCTATTGAATATCTCCCTCCACCTGCCAAGACTTCCGCACCATTATCGGACTGATAGCCCCAAGAAAAATGTGTAGAATTTAAGATCTTGATGGATGGTGGAACGTTCAGCGTTACTATGATCGTATCCGGATAAATGGAACGTTGAGAGACCAGTCTCCAACTTCCCTCAAGATGGTTTGCAGGGGCTTGAGCATAAACCGATGCGACCATCAACAAACCTGAAAAAGAAAGTATGAATGTAATGCGTTTCATAGATTTAGAGTTAATTGAACCTCTAAATGTAAACTATTTTTATGACAATGTCAATTCCCATTACATCAAAGGTAGATAAAGAGGCTACTGCTGAGGATCTAAGAGCTCTCTCCCCTTCGGAATTAGAAACTTGGGTGACCTCTATGGGAGAGCCAAGATGGCGTGCCTCTCAACTTCTTCGGTGGATGTACGCTTCAAAGCCAGTGGATTCATTTGAATCCATGACGAATCTGTCCACATCCTTGCGTAGTCGACTCGCTCAGCATGTGAGGATGGACCGCCTCCGTCTGCAAACACTGATGACTGCTCAAGACCAAACTGTGAAAGCGTTGTTACAACTACCATCGGGCAGAAGTATAGAGTCCGTTCTGATACCTAGCTTCAATGATCTTCATCAAGCGACACGTATGACCGTATGTGTCTCCAGTCAGGTTGGATGTGCTATGGGATGTGCTTTTTGTGCGACTGGCAAAATGGGATTTTTAGAAAACCTGACCTGTGGACAGATTGTAGAGCAGGTCACGATGATGCGGGAGATTTCGCAGGAGCGATTTGGGCGGGATATTTCCAATGTGGTCTACATGGGGATGGGAGAGCCACTCCTCAATTACCGATCCGTGCTATCGAGCCTACAGATTCTTACGCATCCAGACGCGGTTGGACTCTCTCCCCGCCGAATTACCGTTTCTACGGTTGGGCTGGCTCGTCGTATCCGTGATCTCGCAGAGGATGCCCCCAAAATTGGGCTTGCCGTTTCGTTGCATTCTCCTATTGAATCAAAGCGGTCAAGTATCATGCCAATCAACCGAAGTGTGGCTACGGATCTGACTGCATTAGAGCCAGCTATGCGTTATCACACCAAGTCAACGGGGCGTAAATTGACGTTTGAATATTGTTTGTTTAGGGGGTTCAATGACTCATCTGATGATGCACGGAAATTGGCACGATTGTGCCATAGGGTTCATGCAAAAGTCAACATCATCATGTACAATCGTGTACCCGGAATTGATTTTGAGCGAACCAGTGAGGAGCGGTTGAATGAATTCATGGGGTTGTTATCGGAGCGTGGGGTTACGGTTACGGTACGTCGTAGCCGTGGATCTGACATTGCTGCCGCCTGCGGGCAACTGGCGAATCAGAGATCTGATTAGCCGCAGATCACCTATCAAGAAGCGGTTCTCCGAAACCCGACTCCCCAGTTTCTGATTGCGATTTTAATATAATCTCCTTTTCCATCTCTAAAATGACCGCTCTCAGGTTTTTATAGCTGCACTTGTGCACTGGGAGGCGTTCCAAAGGACGTAAACCGATCGTTTTCTGAGTGGAAACTTCCGCATCTAAGATCTTGGTATCGATCACATAAAAATCCCATTCTTCCACATTCATAGGATCAAATGGGGGCTTTTTTCTGGTATAGACGCAGAAAACATAGAGATGTGCCCAACGCTTTTTTACGTCGCTATACTCATCGGTGAAAGCATCCCATCCAGTATGTGGAGCGATTCGGAACTGGATATTAGAGTATGCATACTGTTCCCACGACTGAACATACGCTGCACTTTTGATCTCAATCTTAACCCCCGAGGGCAATTTTATATCTGCGTCTCCCCATTCTCTTCTTGGAGTGATGTGAAGATGTAATGCTGAGGCAATCAAAAATTCAGCCAATATACCGCGTTCAGTATTGTCAAGAAGTAACGAACTTCGCCAACTCCAGTAGTCACGTAGAGTACAATCATCTGGAGCACCATCTCCCTTGAAGCGTTCCGTTCCAGACAATCGTTCACATTCCAAGCGACTCAATCCAGTGATCATAATGCCGTGATATTTAGCTACTTGACTTGAACATAGATTTTGGTCAGATGTGTCATAGCACTCGTGAAAGTACTCATGACATGATCCTATAGAATGGATATGAAAAATCCGCGTGTACGATGGCTTTCAAGTTGGGAATTTGGGTATCAATAGTCATGAAGTCTCAACGATACTATGATCCAATTTACTATTAATTTGTATATTGATTATCTCATAGCATTTGGTGTTGAAGATACACAATATGCAATTCTTTACATAATTCCCTTAACTAAGAGGCTTTTGCAAAACCTACCATTCAAATCAATAAAACGCCTCTCATGACACCCAGAGCAATATTTCTACGAAAATACTGAGGTTTTGCAAAAGCATCCTAAGTTTTGGTATAGGCTTCTGAACCAATGTAGGAAATTCTCGATTGTAATGATGGTCCACATGATGATTGCAACTTGTGAAAAATCACTACCTACAATCTCCAAATCATTCATTCATGCCATTTGATTCATTTAACCACTACACATCTCGCAGTGATCTTGATCAACATGGATTGAACATTTCAATTCCTTTGGATTTATAGGTTCTACCGAAATATCTGGTTGAGCTTCTGTTGACTCTGAATCCACCATCGTTTCTGCAACTTTCACTTTTTCAACTTGCTTTTTGGTGATATCAATAGTGAATTTAGTTGGGTCGACAGCTGCCTTGGTGCGTAAATAATACATACCAGTTTTCAGACCCGAACGCCATGCATAAAAATGCATGGAAGTCAACTTCTTTTCAGTCGGGTCTTCCATAAATAGATTGAGCGATTGGCTTTGATCAATAAAGTAACCTCGCTGTCTGGCCATGTCAATGATATCCTTCATCTTCAATTCCCACACCGTACGATAAAGCTCCTTCAAGTCATCGGGAATTCCCTCAATATGCTGAATGGATCCATTAGAACGCATCAGCTCTTGTTTTAAATCTTCACTCCATAATCCAAGATCAACCAAATCTTTTAACAAATGTTTGTTGACCACAACAAACTCGCCAGAAATCACTCTTCTGGCATACATATTCGTGGTATACGGTTCAATACATTCATTATTTCCAAGGATTTGTGATGTAGATGCCGTCGGCATTGGAGATAAGAGCAATGAATTACGAACGCCATGTTTCATCACTTTTTCGCGAAGACCGGCCCAGTCCCAGCGCCCACTCATATCTTCATCAGATAAACCCCATAGATTGTATTGAAACTCTCCTTTGGAAATCGGAGACCCTGCGAATGATTCATAGGGTCCATCACTTAGCGCTTCCTCATAAGAGGCTGTGACTGCCGCAAAATAGATGGTTTCAAAAATGTCCTGATTTAACTTTTTTGCATCATCAGATGTGAACGGGTATCGTAACTTGATGAATGTATCCGCAAGTCCTTGCACGCCAATTCCAATGGGGCGATGCCTCATATTGGAGTTTTCAGCTTCAATCATAGGGTAATAGTTTCGATCAATCACCCGATTGAGATTCTGAGTAATCAGTTTGGTGACATTGTATAATTCCTCATGATCAAAGTCCCTCGCATCCGTCACATACATTGGCAGGGCGATGGAGGCCAAATTACACACCGCTATTTCATCTTTTGAGGTGTACTCGATAATTTCGGCACATAAATTTGAAGAACGAATGGTTCCTAAATTCTTCTGGTTCGACTTCCTATTGGCATGATCTTTATAGAGCATGTAAGGAGTCCCTGTTTCAATTTGAGATTCTAAAATTTTGAACCATAGCTTTCTGGCATCAATTTGTCTACGACCTTTCTTTTCAGCTTCATACTGCTGATACAATTTCTCAAATTCTTCTCCATGAGTATCATAGAGATGAGGACACTCATTCGGGCACATTAGCGTCCATTTCTCATCACTTTCTACCCGTTTCATAAACAAATCGGGTATCCACATCGCATAGAATAAATCTCTGGCTCGCATTTCTTCCTTGCCATGATTCTTTTTCAAATCAAGAAAATCTAACACATCAGCATGCCATGGTTCAATATAAATCGCAAAGGATCCTTTTCGTTTTCCTCCTCCCTGATCCACATATCTCGCTGTATCATTGAAGACACGTAACATGGGAATAATTCCATTAGAAGTTCCATTGGTCCCTGCAATATAAGATCCTGCAGCTCTGATATTGTGGACCGATAATCCAATCCCACCAGCAAATTGGGAAATTTGTGCAGTTTGTTTGAGTGTATTGTAAATACCTTCAATGCTATCCTCTTGCATAGTCAATAAAAAACAAGAAGACATTTGAGGTTTAGGAGTCCCCGAATTGTATAATGTGGGCGTTGCATGAGTAAAGAACCGTTTTGACATCATTTCATAGGTTTTCAAAACGGCTTCAATATTATCAAAGTGGATACCAACACTGACTCGCATGAGCATATGTTGTGGTCGCTCAACAACTTGATGGTTGATTTTTAATAAATACGACCGCTCCAAGGTCTTAAACCCAAAATAGTCATAATCATAATCTCGGCTATGGATAATGTGGGAATCAAGTGTTTCAGCATGATCGTCAATGATTCTATACACATCATCCGAAAGTAGTGGAGCCTCCTTATTGGTCTTCGGATTCACATACGTATACAGGGACTCCATTGTCTTTGAAAAAGACTTCTGAGTATTTTTATGGAGATTTGACACAGCAATCCGTGCTGCTAATCGAGCATAATCTGGATGGGTGGTTGCCAAAGTAGCAGCAATTTCAGCTGCTAAATTATCAAGGGCTGAGGTGGTAACACCATCATAGATTCCTTCAATGACTTTGAGAGTGACGCGTACGGGCTCAACCAGATCGCTCAAACCATAGCACAGCTGTGTGATACGAGCGGTTATTTTGTCCAACATGACGGCTTCTTTCCGCCCACTTCTTTTCACGACAAACATGAATCTAAATTGATTTGACTAATGATCACTGTTTAAAAATCTTCCTCGGTTCCAAACTCCTTGATGCCTGAGGCGATATCACTAGCGGCTCTTTTGACACCTGCCTTTTGATATTCGGCCACTTTCTTTTCAAAAAAATTGGTTTTTCCCTCAATCGAAATAATCTCCATAAAATCAAATGGATTATCAACATTAAATTCTTTTTCAACTTCAAGTTGGACCAGCAGTCGATCGGTCACAAATTCTAAATATCGCGTCATCAAATCTGCATTCATCCCTATCAATCGAACAGGAAGTGATTCGGTAATGAATTCTCTTTCGATATTTAAGGCATCAACTAGAATTTCTCGGATTCTTTGTTTCGGCACTTTGTTGACCAAATGATTATTGTGTACATGGACCGCATAATCACAATGCATGCCCTCATCTCGAGAAATCAACTCATTGGAAAAGGTCAGTCCGGGCATCAAACCTCTCTTTTTGAGCCAAAAAATAGAACAAAAGGCTCCTGAAAAGAAAATTCCTTCAACGGCAGCAAATGCAATCAAGCGTTCTGCAAAAGAATCGGATTCAATCCACTTTAAGGCCCAATCGGCTTTCTTTTTGATCGCAGGAAACACCTCAATGGCTTTGAACAATCGATCTTTCTCCTCAGGATCCTCAACATATGTTTCAATCAATAATGAATAGGTTTCCGAATGAATGTTTTCCATCATGATTTGAAACCCATAGAAAAATTTAGCTTCTGAATACTGTACTTCATTGACAAAATTTTCAGCTAAATTCTCATTAACAATACCATCCGAAGCAGCAAAAAAGGCCAAGATATGCTTAATGAAATACCGTTCATCATCATTGAGTTTGTGATTCCAATCGGCAATATCATTACTCAAGTCAATCTCTTCAGCAGTCCAAAAACAAGCTTCACAGATTTTGTACCAAGTCCAGAGATCAATATGCTGGATGGGGAAAATGACAAAACGATCTTTGTTTTCCCTTAAGATAGGTTCAATATGAGTCATCAGAATAATATTTAAGATGTGATGGTGGTTGAGAGGATAAGAGGATAATCCGTTTGGTAGGTTTTTTCCGTACCTACTGCACTGATATATCGTGGATGAATCACTTGAGGAATCTGTCCAATACCTTTTTTTGTGGATGAGTCCAGAAAATCCACACTGCCAGAAGTATTGAATATGTTATTGTCAAAGCCTCCATCTATTGTGATGTGATAGAAGAAAGTATCCATGTCAGGTTGAATCTGAAATGGCTGTCTTATGGAAAAATCATCCCATAGAATGCATTTATTAGCATCAGAAGATTCGCATTGGTTCACGATGTATACACCATGTATTTCTTGTGCAGAAAGAGGTGTAGAGATCAGTAAGATCAAAATAAAAATTTGGAAAAAATGATTCATTGACAAAAAGTTTGTGAAAATTCAGAGTTAGAGTCCGCCGCGTTTTGCCCAATCCACCATTTGTATATTGAGGAAAAGAGATTCTCAGAGGATAGGATTAGAAGATTGACGACTTCGCCAGTCAAATCTGTTCCAAAGAGAATTCTGCTCACATCAGAGGTGATCTCAACTGTATCCAATAAAACCGTAGGTAACACAGATAAATCGAATCGTCCAACAAGTGGGCTCGTGATTCGGTTTGCATTCTGTAGAACAAGCCTTTGGGAGATAGCACCTAAATACTTTGATTGTATAGATAGCCCTCCAACATTATGGCGTACATAGAACGCAGAACCGTGTTGGAGAAGATTTGCCCTACCCAGTGTAGACGATTCCAGAATGGAATTCTGTTCAAACGTCAGTACCTGAATGGGTATACGCAACATTGCAGTGGGGAACCGCAATTGGGCGACCGTAATCGGAGGAAGCGATACTATCGCATTGACCACATGAACGGCAAACACCGTCAGTGGCTGGCGTGCACAAAAGAGAAGTAGGATACGCAGCATATGGTTGCCTGAACCCCAATCATGAGATCTTGGCCGCTGCATCCAGCTAGTGCTTAGCTGATGCCGACCCTGACCTCAACGCCCGGAGGTTGGTGGCGCGTTTTTCCTTCGGCAGGTTTCCTGACTCGCCGTACGCACATCGTATGTGCTGGAAGAAGTGGTGTCATAGCCTTCCCATCAACGCAGACAGTGACTATGAACTCCTCTACTCCTCTTCTCTGAAAGTAAAACTACTTTCGTACGGCCTACAGTTGCGGGTACAGTTCCGGCTTATTCTTCTATCAGAAGCACCGGATTCCCTATTATCCAAACACCATGTCTGGACCGAAGGCGCATGGATCTAATATACGTATAAATTTTTATTTCCTTGCAAATCAGATATGATTTTTCTGTGGATATTGTCATTGAGAATGCTAACTTATTTAGAATTTTCATGTTTTTGTAGGTGATATAGCGTGCATTACCATCTATAAAATCCGCTTTATTTTTCCCGGTTAATCCATTGTAAGTCGACCCAATCTCCCCCAATTCCAGAGATTCCACTCCCTCTGGACATAACTTCTCCATCAACGCTTCAATGGAGTTCAAACCCGATCTACGTTCAAGATCCACAATGATCTCCTGAATCTTTGCCCGCAGCTGCTGCTGTCGCATGACAATCAGGGCAATCTGGGCATTTAAGAGCTGTATGTCTATGTCTATCTGCTCACATTTATCCTCTACTATGACATACGACGACACCGCAAGATTGTGATCTTGGTCGGCAACCACAGTCCGATCAACAAACTGTGCAAAGTAG
>JAPOUL010000001.1 GCA_026708685.1 Bacteroidota bacterium | reverse complement strand
AACTGATGATGCCAGCGCTGACGCTCGCGGGCGCGCTGGCCCTGGCCGGCTGCGGGGGCGGAAGCGACACCCCGGCGGCGCCGCCCGCCAACAACGAGGAAGGCGGCATGACGCCGCCGCCTGAGCCGGCGCCGAAAACCCTGGCGCTGCCGACCGGACTGACGATAACAGGCTCGGCAAACTCCGAGGGCGCAACGGACTACACGATTCCCTCGGGCGGGAAATTGGAGCTGACATCACGTCCATCCAGTCGCGGGGACGTCGTCTTCACCTGCCCGGCGGACGGCGAGGATTGCGTCGTCACCATTCCCGTGGGAGGGGCGGTCAGCTCGGTCACCTACAGCGGCGGAACGCCGGAGGTCACCGAGAAGGACGCTCCGGAGACCGCCGTGGACACCGGGGTCACGGAACGGCCGGCCGAGTCCACCGACCCGCTCAGCGATGACGTGCTGCTTAAGGCGCTGAAGACTGGCGCTAGCAGAATGGCGGGCGATAATACGGTCTGGAACGCCGGCCCAGGAGCCGGAACGCCACTCACTAACTTCGGGACAAATATTGCGGAAAATCCCCCGTTCTTCACGCCTCTGGGCGGACCGCGTACCGAGTTATGGATTCGAGGGGACGGTACCAACAACAATGCCGCCTATTACGGGATTTGGGCAAAAAGTACGCAGGCGGCGGGCAACGCCCGCGTTTACGGGGACCGCGGCGTCGTCTGGGGCGGAAGCACCCCCTACGGCAAGAAGCCCGACACTTCCCTTGGCCGCGTGGCTTCCAGCGGCCCACCGGTTGTTGTCGCGAATACCGCCGCCTATAGCGGGACCGGAAACGTCCTGCTTTACCATAGTACGGACGGAAAGGCGTCTTCGTGGACGGAGGGTACGGGCGACCTCAATCTGACGGCCAATTTCCGGACCGGCATGGTCGGCGGAGCCATAAATGTAGCCGCCAATACTGGTCTTGATGCGAATGACAACATCGAACTCACGGCGACTTCGATCACCTCCTCCGGAACCTTCTCCGGAAGCGCCAAGTTCAGCGACAGCGATGTCAAGAGGCAGTCCGGAAGCTGGAACGGGGGCTTCTTCGGCGAGACGCTGAAGGTTGTCGGCGGTAATCAGGACCACTTGGCCCCGTCCCATGTCGCGGGCCAGTTCAGCGTCACGAGGACGGATACAGATGACAGCCTGCACTTGCGCGGCGCGTTCGGGCAAGCTTGCGGCGCCGAATGCGACTAGGACGACCCGTCCATCATAGCTTCTGACCCAGACCACTTCCCCCGGCGGCGCGCTCGCCGGGGGCACCCCACGGACACGGAACGACAGGACAACCGACGGCCCGCTCCCGGCGTCAACGGAATGACGCGCCCGGACGAGACGGCCCGCCAGAGACAGAGGAACGCGCCATGACACGACGGCTCACGACATCCACCGCACTCCCCGCCCTGGCGGCGGCCCTGGCGCTCGCCCTCGCGGGCTGCGGCGGGGGAGGGGGCGGCGGCCCCTCGGACACGGGCGGCGGCGGCGGCACAGACGACACCACGTCCACCACGCCAGACACCGGCGACACGACCGTCACGCCCGATCCGGACACAACGCCCACGACGCCGGCCACGCCCACCACGGGCGGCGGAGGCGGCGGCGGAGGGGGAGGGGGCGACAACCCCAACCCGAATCCGAATCCCAACCCGAATCCCAGCAACCCCCAGACGGGCGCCACCTGCCCGACGGACCTCTGCGGCATCCTCTGGGACCATGACGCCGACGGCGGCACCACGCCGGACATCCCCTACGCTTTCCAGAACAGTTACGCGTTTCCGGTCGGTGACGACGGTGAAGTCGACACGCCGCCGGTGTACCCGCCGGACGGCGACCACCCCCACAGCAAGTACGTCAACGACTTCCTCGACCGCGACAGCAGGTACGCCGACCTGACCGTGGCCGATATCGTCGGTAGCCAGATCTTCGACCTCCGCCAGGGCGCGGAGGTCGACGCGATGAACGAGCGCCTGCATCCGGCGGGCAGGCCGACCGTGGCCGACCTGAGCGTGGATCCCGGGACCGTCATCGCGGCGGCGCTGGGAATCTCGAACGGTCTCGCGGACGCCGCCGGGGCGGACCTCGCGGCGATCGACGCGCTGCTCGCCCGCATCGCCCCCCTCAGGGCCAAGGCCGAGGAGGCCAAGGACGCGCTGGACGCCGAGGCCGTCCGGCTGCTGGCGACCGTCCCGGTCCTGAACGGGCAGGCGACCAGGGACGAGGCGGCCGCCAATGTCCGCGAATCCGAGATCGACAACACGGACCGCCCCGCAAGGCAAGCGGAGTGGGACATGCTCGATAGCCAGAAACAGATGCTGGAAAACGAGCTGGCAGCGCTGAGCAGCGAAAGGGCCGATCTGGATTTGGATCGTGGGACCGCGCAGGCGTTCGTCGTATGGTACGAGAACGGTGAGGTTGGCGACCGTCCCTCCGGCTCGGTGAGTGACTGCACCGACCTCACGACCTGCACCGCCGAGAAGGCCAGGCTTGATGGCCTGTTCACGGCGAAGGACGCCGAGGTCAAGGCGAAGGACGCCGAGGTCAAGGCGAAGGACGCCGAGGTCATGGCGAAGCAGAGTGAGATCGATGATTTGGACGCAGAGGTGCCGAACCTTCGGGCGGCCGTGCAGGCCCTGCGCGACCAGGCGGTCGCGAACGAGTTTCTGGCGTCCAGCCTTGAGAGCAAGTCGGGCGACGCCCAAGACCGGATCGACAGCATCGCGGTCAACGAGGGCGCCGCGCGGGACCGGCAGACGGCCGACAGGACCGCGCTGGCCGGCTTCGAGGGCGGCAAGGCCGGCGCCGTCCTGACCCTGCTGAGGTCGGTCGCCAATGACCCGTCCCACACAAATCCCAGCGCGGCGCGTTTCCTGAGCGCTGACGACATCTCCGATCTCGACTCCAGGGCGAACGCCGACCGGGTCTTCGCCCGGGCCGAACGCCCGGCGGGGACCCGCACCGCCGCGCAGGCGCTGGCCGGCATCAACGAGGGTTTCGTCCGCCGCGACGTCACCGCGCCGCTTCCGGCCAGCAGAACCGATGCCGGCAACGGAGATACCTACGCCTACACCGACCTGGCGGATGACGCCGCCAGGGACGCCGCCTACGCCAGGCTCAGGGCGAACAAGACGGCCCTCGGCAGCCACGACGCGCTGAACCTGAGCGGGCAGCGGGTGCTGGACATAGCGTATATAGCCTCCGCCACCGTCGATCCCAGGGCCGAGCGCGGCACCTTCTACGCGGCGACGTTCAAGGGGGTGCACGGGACGCTCTACTGCGACGGCTCCAGATGCAACGACCTCGGCGCCGCCGACGCCACCCGGATCGGCGGGGGATGGTACTTCACCCCGTCCCGCTACGCGGACCCGGACAACGTCCTGATCGGCCAGAGCTTGGGCGCTTTCATAAACGACCAGACGAATCCCACGCGCTTCCGCTACGTGGATTCCGACGGTGACGGAACCTGGGAGGCGGTCCGCTACGTCGACTACGGCATGTGGCTGACCGGGGCCGACGACGCCCTCGGGCTCGAGACGCGGCGCGGGCTCGTCTACGTCCCGGGCACCACCGGCGTCGGGGTTGACCTCACCACCGTCGGTGACGGCACCAACCGCCTGGCCAACCGCGCGACCTACGACGGCACGGCCCACGGCCTGTCGGCGCGCGTCAACACGGACGGGGTGGCGGCGTCCGGCCACTTCGAGGCCGACGTGAGGCTCAACGCGACGTTCGGCGCGTCCCCGACGCTCGGCGGCACCATCGGCAACTTCCGGTCCGCCGACCCCGCGGCGCAGGGCACGGCCCACGTCGGGTCCTGGGCGGTCGACCTCGGGACCGCCGATCTGGGAACGGGCACGGGACGGGTCCTGAACGCGCCGTTCTCCGGCTCCGGGACCGGCAATCCCACCTCCGGCGGCTGGAGCGCCTACGGCTACGGGGACAGCGGCCGGCGCCCGGCCGGCTTCCACGGCGGCTTCGAGGCGGACTTCACCGACGGGGCCGCCGTCGGCCAGTTCGCGGCGGACTGAGGAGACCGGGGAGGGGCCGCCGGCGCGCGCGGCCCCATCCCTCCCTTCCCCTGACAGAATCCATAGAGGACACGCTGACATGACCCGATCCCCACTGCCACTGGCCTCGGCTCTCGCATCCGCCCTCCTTCTGGCCGCCTGCGGCGGCGGTGGCGGCGGCACCCCATCCGGCCCCGGCGGCGGCGGCGACACAGGTGGCGGCGCCGGAACAGGCGACACCACGTCCACCACGCCAGACACCGGCGACACGACCGTCACGCCCGATCCGGACACAACGCCCACGACGCCGGCCACGCCCACCACGGGCGGCGGAGGCGGCGGCGGAGGCGACGGCGGAGGGGGAGGCAACCCCAACCCGAATCCCAACCCGAATCCCAACCCCAATCCGAATCCCAACCCGAATCCCAATCCCAACCCCAACCCGAATCCCAACCCCAACCCGAATCCCAACCCCACCCCCACCGGACCCGGACTGTCCCTGGACTGCGACGTGGCCCTCTGCGGCGTCTACTGGAGCGGAACCGCCGGCACGCTCGATCCCGACGCCTTCCCCGTCTCCGGCGACTCGGACGGCGCCACCCTCTACGAGTTCCTGGACGCGTACTTTCCGACGGCGGTGACGGACGCCGTCCCGACGGCGACGCCCCTGCCCCTTGGCGGCGCCTACATGGACCACATCGAGACCATCGCCCAGGACGCGCTCTACGCCGGGTACACCGCGGACGCGGTCGCGAGCGTGATCACCGTCATCCGCACCGGCGCGGAGGACGAGGACCTGGAGCTTTCGGACGGCTCGCTGCTGGTCGGATCCTACATCGATGACTTCATCGTCCAGGAGCGGAGCGGCGTGCCCGTGTTCGATTTCGAGTTGGCCTTCCAGGAGGCGCTACCGGAAAGGATCGTGCAGGGCGTCACCCTTCCCCCCCGCGCCGAAAGCATTGATTTCATCAGGACCAACGTGATCGTCGGGGCGACGGGCGTGTCCGGGGGCCTCACGGCGGCGGCCGCCGAGGACGTCGCGACCGTCGACGAGCTGCTGGCGTTCCTCGCCCGCTACGGGGCCAAGGCCGTGGCGGCCAGGGACGCGCTCGACGCCGAGGCGGCGCGGCTGCTGGCGACCGTCCCGGCCCTGACAGCGCGACTGACCGCGAAAGAGGGCGAGGTCACGGCCGCGGAGGGTGTACTCGCCCCCCTGCGAGCCGACGCCAGCCGCCTGAGGGGCGAACTGGGCGATCTGATAAACGAGTATAACCTTATCGCCGGCGCGCTCGGGGGCGAGGCATATTCAGCTGTCAGCCCCGGCCTCCTGGGCCCGGGCCGGGGCTGCACCGACGCGGGGTCCTGCCGTGCCCGGCTGGCCGCGTTGGGCACCTTGGACACCGGCACCGGAACCATCACCGGCGGCCTGGTCGGGCCCAAGCGCACCGAGTACCAAAGCAAGCTGGCCGAGGTCACGCCCCGGGAAGCCGTCGTGGCGGCCCGGGAGGCCGAGAGGGACGCCCTGCGGGGCGAGATCGACGCGGCGGGGGCGCTGCGGTCCCGTCTGGCCGTCAGGTCGCGCGGGGTCCAGACGGCCATCGACGGCATCGAGGCCACGGAAGCACGCGCGGCGGAGCGGCAGAGGAGGGACAGGGCCATACTGGCCGCGGCCGCGGCCCAGGGCATCGAGAGCGCCAAGGCCACCGTCATCCGGACCCTGCTGGAAAACACCGTCAGCGACCCGTCCAAAGCGAACCCCGGCACGGCCCGGTTCGCGAAGGACGGCGCGCTCGCGGATCTTGCCGACAGCGAGGGCAACCAGTTGGACCGCGTCTTCGCCCGCAACCCGAACGCGGCCCCGGACGCGACCCCGCCGGCCCTCTACGCCGACTACGGCATGTGGCTCGACGGGACGGACGCGGTGCCCTCGCTGGAGACGCGCATGGGCCTCGTCGATTCCGGCGGCGCCGCGGGAACGGTTGACCTGACCACCGCCGGCACCACCGACAACGGCCTGGCCGCCACGGCGACCTACACGGGCGTGACGCGCGGCCTCTCGGCGCGCGCGACGGGAACCGGGGACGCGGCCACCACGGCGTCCGGCCACTTCGAGGCGGACGTGAGGCTGGAGGCGACGTTCGGGCCCGGCCCGACGCTCGGCGGCGAAATCCGCAACTTCCGGTCCGCCGACCCCGCGGCGCAGGGCACGGCCCACGTCGGGTCCTGGACGGTCGACCTCGGGACCGCCGTCCTGGGATCGGGCGACGTTCCCAACGCGTCGTTCGGCGGCGTCGGGACCGGCCACCCCACCGCCGGCGGCTGGAGCGCCTACGCCTACGGGACGGACGGCGCGCGGCCCGCGGGCTTCTACGGCGGTTTCGACGCCGACTTCGCCGACGGGGCCGCCATCGGCCAGTTCGACGCGACGGCGGAGTGACCCTTCAGAGAGAGAGGATGGTCCCATGACCCGTTCCCCGATGGTCCCGGTTTTGGCTTTGGCGTCCGCCCTCGCGCTGGCCGCCTGCGGCGGCGGGGGAGGCGGTCCAACCGGAGACACCACGGGCACCGTACGGCCCGACCCTGACGCCCGGGGAACCCGCCACCGCGCCGGCCACCCCGCCCGTCACCACCGGCGGCGGTGGCGGAGGAGGGGGCGGAGGCGCCATCTCCGGAGGCGGCGGGGGAGGCGGCCCCAGCCCGGCTCCCGTTCCCGCCAGTGCCGCGGGGACCTATGAGGCCCTGCGCGACCGGATCCTCGCGGCCGCCGATCCCGCCGCGCTGGCGGGGACCCTGGACCCCGAGACGCTGACCCGGAACCAGTACGACGCCCTGTTCGAGCTGGCGCTGGTCATGGACCCGGAGACCCCGGAGACGGACCGGGCGACCGCCCGGCAAATCGTGGCGGTCACCGACTGGCCCGCCCTCGATAAGGCCCTCGCGGACGGCGCGATCGACCTGGGCGACAATCCCGCCCTGGCCCTCCTCCACGCCGCCCACCGCGCCGAGCTCGTGGTCCGGGAGGCCGTGCGCTCGGCTTTCCTCGACACCAACACGCGGGCCGACGTTCCCGGCGCCCTCGTGCCCGTGCCGACCGTATTGGGGACCGACGTGCCCGACGACGACGACCTCTACTACGCCGTCTGGATGGACGAGGGCGGCACCATCCACCGCTGGGACAACAGGAACGCGGACGCCGTCTACGCGCTGTCCGATCTCCAGACCATCGCGCCGGAGAACCGGACCGGCGCCGACGGGGCCACGGCGTCCTTCCGCGGCGCGGCCAGCGGCTTCGCCGCCCATACCGACGGGACCGCCGGGGAAATGACGGCCGCCGTTGCCCTCACGGTCGCCTTCGGGATCGACAATACGGACGACGACCGGTTCGACGTGGCCCCCTCGCTCACCGGCACGATCGACAATTTCCGCCTCGTGGGCCGGACCGGCGACCTTGGCTGGACGGCCACGATCGACGGCGACCTGCGGGACGGCGGCGCCGTGGATCCCGGGAGCGTCGCGACCGGCAAGCCGCCCTACCTCGTCCGTAACGTCAACGACCTCTCCGTCGCGTTCTCCACGGACCGGGTGAGTGGCGGTATGGGCAGCGCCACGCCGCTCAAGACCCACCCCCCGACCCACGCCGCGGGGTCGTTCGACCTCACCTTCACCGACGGCCGCGCCGTGGGCGCCTTC
>JAPOUL010000035.1 GCA_026708685.1 Bacteroidota bacterium | reverse complement strand
GAAAACCTCAATCAATTCT
Organism: Bacteroidota bacterium; assembly: GCA_026708685.1. Lineage (GTDB taxonomy): Bacteria > Bacteroidota > Rhodothermia > Rhodothermales > Bin80 > Bin80. The sequence goes on along the minus strand of JAPOUL010000035.1, from coordinate 7,897 downwards.
ATTTTAACCCAGTCTATCAATGAAAATTCGTCAAAAACGAGAGTGCTATTGATTGAATAGACTGATGCATTTTGCCACCCCTTAAATATATTTGGGCATTTACCCTCCGCATTGCTCGCTTGATCAAGTGTAATCAGCCCAGATGCATGAAGAGATCTCAGTAAAGTTGAAGAGGATATCGTATTTTTTTTCAATTCATCTGGTATGTCTATATCTGTCACATATAGTGCTTTGTTCCGAATTGTTGCGCCCAAATCCACACGATTTGCCCCTATCTCTGGGTGATTAGGAGATATAGATTCTATCTCATCAGAATACAATATAATTGCATTTGATTTATTTCGGAGAAATATAACTGCATTCAAATAATCTAATGCACTACTTCCAAGTAAATTGGAATTGATTCGCGCTAAATCTTTACGGAGATGTTCAAGAGCATTTAAATCAATATAAGAAGTTCCTAAACCTGACAGGATTTGCTCCGACGTTTCTGAACCTAAAATACCTAGAGTTAAAAGTGCAGTTTGATCAAGGAGTAATCTAGGATTTTCGCCACCGTGTGGAATATAATTTGCTCTATTGACAGATGGAAAATCAGAAAGAATTGAGAAGTTAGGTGATTGATGTTGATCTTCAGAATACTGTTTCTTAAAGTTTTGTGTCCATAGAGCCCATAACTCCCATGACCGTCCAGAAAATTGAAAAAAATCAATATATGCCAGCACATGGGCATTCAAGAATTTATGTAGATAATGTAAACGGTCATTTTCTCTCGTGAACAACTCAGCCAGTGCCTCTTTATTTCCTTGAAAGTTAATGAGTTTCTCACCTGATGTACGAATGCTCTCAATGATTTCATCTGAAGAATTTACATGATGTACAAAAGAATTGTCCTTGACTGTGGACAGAAATCGCTTTCCGTCCTTTTCTTGATGTGCAGCTTTTGCGGATAACCAAGCCTCCCATGCGATCTGTGGATCTGGCTTGAGATTATATGCTTTACCCAATATCTCAAATACTGTAGAAGCTTTTTCCGAAGATTCAGGATTCTCTGAACGGATAGATAAGGCATATAGATAAAGAATCTCATGAGATTCTGAATTCGCATCAACATAGGGTTTAAGTACATCAATGACATGTGCAAAACAACCATCTTTATAGAGGTAATATGCTGCGTTAATCACAAAATGTTCTTCATTTGGAAATTTCTCAGCCCCATCAATAAATGTATCAATAGCCTCTGATCTATGGCCAAGTCCAATAAGTGCCCATGCTTTAAGTTGTGTTACTTCTTTCAGGTATATCGAATCAAGAGATTGGATTTCAATTAGTAATTCATCATATCTTTTCGTAATATATAGAGCCTGTGCATAGATAAACTTTGATGACCTTGATGGTAGAAGTTTCACTAGTCGCTCACCCAAAGTCACAGCTTCTTCCGTAAGCACTAAATGATCAGTATCTACATCAGTTTCTTCGGGAGGTTTTATTGATATGGTCGAGAAAATAGAATGAACTGTTTTCTCAATTACATCAACATTCATCTGATAAGCACCTGCCTCATCAATCATTTCAAGAGGTAGTTGTTGGCCTTTAGGATTAATTTCTGCACGAAGAATCCATTTATCTTCTGGACGATTAGGGATCACATCTATCAATTTGTGAGCCTCTTCAACTTGATCGGTATCACTTAGATGAATAACTAATAGCTGAAGCAAAGTCCATCTCTCTCGCTCATCAGCAATGGAAAATAACGCTTTCCTGAGTTCATGCCCTGCATTTTCAATATCTCCTGACTTTAAGTAAAGATTTGATTTTAAGACTGCGTATTGAACCTGATCTATTTTATCCTCTTTCCGTAATTCATCAATCTTTTCATGCGTGAGTTCAGTATCATGAAAAAAGAATGTGGATGAACGTACATCTTCTTCAAGCTCATTAAGCCATCTTTCATAACATTCTTTCAATTCAGGATCTCTCAGAACAGCTGCAGCTGTACCAAGAGTACCAATAACCTGTGCATGTAGTAAAGAATTGGGTTCTGTAGACTCAATTGCCTTGTCAAGACGCGCCACTAACTTTTGAAGTAGTGGCTCTCTATCGTAATTAAGGGGAGTGTATCCACAAATAATTAGTTGGAGTAGATCCAATGATAACTGGGCACACCTAACTTTGATTACAGTATGGCTATCATCATTTTCAATCTTTTCTAATAAATCAGCAGTAAACTTTACAGCATTCCAATCAGTAACATCAATGATATTTAACCTCGCTTCAACTCGCATTAGGAGTTTATCCGCACCATGTGCATTTGATAGTAATTGATCTACTTTAGTCCAGTCTTCATTGAGAAATGCTTGTAAAGGTATTAATTGATGATACAATTCGGTATTCTGATCTAACTCATTGATTAAATCACTTAGTTCGTTGATCAATCCGACGTTGAAAAAGGTAATCGCAGCTGGTTCATATACTTTGGGACTGATTGAACCAAGATCAAGGGCACGGCGGCAGAAATTTTGTCCAGATTCTATATCACCTAAATAACTTGCAGCGGTTGCTGCAACAAAAAGAATTCTTTGGCGATGTAAGCGAACCCAATCATCATCATTCGGTTGTTGACCATCATTCTCTTTATTCGCCTCGTCAATTATAGTTAAAAATCTTTCAGACAGCTCAAGTGCCTCTCTTTCTCTCCCAGACTTGAGCAGACCAAGAAGTTCATTTAGGTTTGTTTCAATGATGGCATTCAATAAGGGATTTTCCTGTTTAGCCTTGATTGTATCGTAATCTGGCTCCGCTTGAAAATTTGTACTTGCAATATTTATGAGTCCAAATTGTTGAGTCTGGCCTATTGTTGGAGACAGTGAAACACCTGAGACACTACTATCTTTTTTTTCATACCGACGTAATTTCTTGAGCCCCCAATTTGCTAATTTAGTGGCTACATAACCAAATGCCCAACTATCAATCATCACTCAGAGTAGTGTCAATAATAAAGTAAATATCAATACCACAAACCAATATCAGATATACGGTAAACTTCACTTACCATCATATCTTGATCCTCAACACAGAAAATAAATTTCTCATCAAAAATTCGATTCGGATACAATTCATTCATAGTGGTTAATTTCTCAGATTTCTGAACTCAGTAAGCCTGGAAATATGTCAGATTGCATTACAAGTCTTGCAAGTTGTGTAGCAACTAATACATCAGAATCTGTATATCCATATATACCACAATGCGATGGATCTTCATCATCGCATAACAATTCAATCTTCGGTGTGAATGATCCATAATGATAAATCACTCCTTTTACTTCAGCAACTCGCAGTTTAATTATTCTACCTTTCTGTTTAATTGTTAATTTACTCTTCAACACCTCACGTACTTGATCAATAGCATCAGTTATATCGTCGCATTCAAAATGCTCAAGCCAATTCACCGACAGGAATTCATGACCTTTCAACTCAAACGCACCTGCTAGCGGTTTCCCCGTCTTTCGATTCATTGACATTGGATTACAGTATCTGGATACATGATGATTTTCAGGGATTGATGTACGACTCATAGAATTCTATGAACTGATATATTCGCGTATGTTCTCAAGTGCCAGATGAGGAAGGGCAGTATCTTGAACGGTTATAGGGTTAGCTCTATCATCTATTACTCCAGCATATCGAATTTTACCATCAGAAAGAAATTTCATCACAGCGGATGACCGCGTAGAATGCCACTCAGCTTGCAAAAGCTCATATGGACTTATTCCGATTGCAGGTTCAGGTAAATATTTACCATTCTCCACAAAGAAAATTGCTAAATTTTTGAGTGATCCCAGATCCATCGGTAGCTCATCTGGGTCATCATTGGTGAGATCATTCAAATACTTTAATTCTTCAACAACTTCAAAGCATTTGGCCTTCACCAACACAGAAAATATTTCCTCATGACGAGATGCAACCTTAATCGCAGAGAAGAATTCCCCATGTTTTGAGTCAGTGTTATACGAATTAGTTTGAAGTTGTCTGATAGAAGATAAAATATCCATATTATCATACATAAAATAATCGCATACTAATGAGAGAATCTTCTCGCTTATTGCGGATAATTGAATTGAGGGAATCGGAACTTCCAATTCCTGTGAATTTACCCCCCACGCTCGCTCCACGTTTCCAGTTTCCACTCTTTGAAACGTAGAACGAATAACTTTATCGGTAACTTCAGGAAATATCTGGGGAAGATTCAATGGGAGTTGACAGTGATGATCATTTCCATTACAGGAAATATGCTCAGGAGTTTGAGCGGCATCAATAAACAGAATTTGGTCATGCATGAGATCACATGCACCTGAGTATATGAACTCCAGATTGTCCATGGTAATGAATGATTACAGAATTAACAGAGTGTCTAAGCCCATAGAAAGATCATCATATTTCATCGTACTTTCAGTCAATCAAGAATTTATATGAAATTGAAAGTAGAAGCGATGAATTATTCGGATCTCATATAGACTCTTATATTCATGCGTCTTGTTCATGTTCAATAATCCCAAAATTTTGTACGATATGATGTGATAGCTGTACAGTGGTTGCTTATGTCTTCTACTAACAATTGATGCATTGAGATTAATAGGTACCCGCTATATCTTGCCCAAATCCCTCCAGAAATCCCATATCACCACTTCTGCAATCATTCAATTCCGTCATTAGAGGCACCCCGTTCCTTGATATAAACATTAACGGTTAAATCACTCAAATCCAGTATTTCAGATATCAACCAACTGGAGATCAGGACTAATCTGATACTCACCCTCTCAAACATGTCGGGCGGATGAGGCCTTACTTCAGTAACAGCAGTTATTGGGGTTGAGTCAGGATGCAAATTAGGAATCGCTGACGGACTTACTTGATCATGTGATACAATTCGTATGGGTGGTGCATCATTTCGCTAGGTTCATAGCACTCTTCATTCTCTTTTTTCCTCAGACTGAACCACCTTTTATGACTGATCTCCGATCCAATACTCCTCATTTGCAAATAGTTTTTACAATCGTTCATGTCAAATCCTATCTAAAAAAAACAAATGCCGTACATCAATTCTTCGGTAAGATTGTTCCTTGAAGTCGTCAATAAAGATGGAGAGGCAACCACTGGGTAAACGTTTGATATGTCACGTCAAGGTTGCCAAGGATGTCACTCAATCATCTTTGATAGCCATCGTAGGTGATCCTCGGGTTGAAATACAGCCCGCCTTGTTCAAACTATTCAATCAGTGACCTGCCGTGTGTGCTAGGTTGATCAATGCCAAGTAAAATTTCAAAGATTTCGGGTGATTGACTTGATTCTATCATCATATGATCTTATGTTACGAAAGAACCTCAAGGCACTTTTCCTTCAACATCCTAGGAGTAACTAATTATTCAAACTCTTTGTTCTGGAAACACTGGGACAGCAAATTTTGTCTTCATGTAAAGTAACGTGACAGCATTTCAATATGAATAAGCATGGATAGCTTTTTCATAAATGCTACAGAGAGGGTGTTTCATATATCTCTTAGCGATTCATGTGTGGAGTACGATTATGTTCCATACCATATTGTTTCAGTATTTTCTCCCATCAACACAATTTCTTATGCAGAATATCCCAATCATCAAAATTGCATCTCGCTATCTGTTGACGACAGATACAATTGGTTAGAGCCTGCTATTGGCCGCGATGACGGCCTCCTTACCTAAAACAAGCGGTGTGAACAAACCAGGATCCGTCATGTTAACTGATACATTGATCGTCATCAAAACACTTATTTTCATGGGTTCTAATTTCACTGAGAGGCGAGGACCCGCCGAATATTTTCATGGACGTGAAGAGATCCTTCACACCTTCACCAGTGTGCTTGAACACTACCGAATCCACAAAAGGGGAACTATTTTCCTGATACAAGGAGCTACGGGTGCTGGAAAAACTGCCCTGATTCATGAGTGCAAAAAGCGAGTAGAGAAGAGATGGCAAATCGCAGACCTTTACCCCAATGCCCTATGGAGCCCAGATGACCTATCACACTGCCTTGGAAAGAAAAAAAGTATACGTGTATCCAGTGTGTCTGCGGAAGTTGGCGTTAAGAAAATAGTAAAAGCTAACGCAGGATTTTCTGTGGATGTGAACCCTATTACGCTCACAATGATGAAAATTCTACAGGATGACAGGAAGCCACTCCTGCTCATTCTTGATGGAGCCCAGTCTCTGGGCTCAAAAGGGGTAATACCTGATGAGATGAGAGGTGTGATTACGAGTGTCTTGTACAAAATACACAACGGTCAATTAGGTAGACCAGTCATGCTACTTGCGGCAGGGTTGGGGACGGCAGAGACTGCATTTAACATGCTAGATATTTCACGATTTGAGGATGATTGTAGGGTGCCAATTGGGTGTTTAGATGATGAATCTACTTGTGCAGTCATACGTGACTTTCTCGTCCACAAAGGGCATCTAAATCAACCACCATCTGGCTGGATTGAGACTATTGCAAACCGGACTCATGGGTGGCCCCATCACATCATATCCTATGCTGATCCCGCATCAAAATATCTCGTAGCCCATCAACACAACCTGACGGATGATGCACTTGAGATTGTACTTCAGAGTGGGCGTGATAACCAGATAGATTATTACAGAATCCGCTTGAAAGGTATTGGCAGAAAGAAGCGACAAATTCTCGCTAAAATATTTGCCAATGTCCCCTTAGAGGGAACGATTGATAAAGAAGACCTGATGTATGCAATCTTGGAGAAGTACTCACAGAAAGAAGCTGATGATCTGTTCAATCGTGCCCTTAAGCAAGGAATCATTGATGAAAGTAAGGACGGAGACTACGGCATTCCTATTCCGTCTTTTCATACTTGGCTTGTTGATGAATATGGAGTAGACAACAATCAGAATTAGGATAACTGCTCTTTAGCACGCAAGGCGTTGCCCTTACACGCGAAGAAGTAAAATCCCTCATTAAAGGCAAGGATAAGCCGAAAGATTGTGCGCTCAGTCAGAAACAGTAGACGAATAGTATGGATAGATAAGACCAATGAATAGTAGAAGCATCTGGTGGTTACTCCGAGTTTTTGGGTACCCAATCTATTATTAAGAAAGCTAAGCGTAAAGTATTGATCAAGAATTTAGATCTCAGCACATACGGTCAATACCAATGAAGTAATGCATATCATTTTCATTGTTTTGGTAAAAATTCTTGACTCACCTATCGCGGATGGAGTAAGGATACCTGAGTTGTTCTCGTGTCCAGTGTAGAAATGAGTTTTTAGCACTCCAAAACTTACCCGAAAGGTTCATTATACTCTTTCAGTAAATGTATCACTTAAAAAACTTCTACTGCGTTTTCCTTCAGACTCTTCAAAAAGATTGTATATCTTCGTAGTCTGAACAACCTGTTGAATCAGGTTTGATTAACGCAGAAGACGGGCGAACAGAGGTGATTTTCCTTTTCGTGCCAACTCTCCTAGGACGCTTGGACTGAAGAGCCGAGCTACAGCAGAAGACTGAATCTCATTCGTTTTACCCATTCTAAGGGTTGGATTTGATGAATCAACACGTATAATACGATTACCCAGAAAACCTTCCCATTCTATTATATCTTAGCAAACATCCACCAGTGCCTTCTGAATCATCATGTTTGAATCGAAACCTTTCTCGGTTTTATAAACACTCTAAGATACTAATAATGCAGAAGGGTTCAATACGATCTAAAAAAGTGAAACAATTCTATGATATCTGAAATCCAATGGATGGTCTATCAGAAGCTCTCGCTGATAGACTCAAAACATCATTTCCCTTGAGGTCTAATGAAAAGCGGGCGCGTATCTTGTGCCTTAACTATCACATTTCATCA